>JBBRFH010000104.1:0-11289 GCA_038224615.1 Tepidisphaerales bacterium | reverse complement strand
CGCGTGCTGTCGTCGGCGACCTGACGCAGACGCTCATCGGCGTCCTACCGCAACGCGCGGATCTGATTGTTCAGCTCGGCCCTGCCCTTTCCGCTCGCTTCGACGGCGACCGCCTGCTGCTGGGTGGTCGCCGTCGAAGCGAGCGAAAAGGGCAGGGCCGAGCTGAACAATCAGATCCTCGCGTTGCGTAAGGACGCCGATGAGCGTCTGCGTCAGGTCGCCGACTACAGCACGCGTGTGAACAAGCTGGTTGCCGACCTCGAGCAGACCGAGCGTCAACGTCGCAACCTCGCCGAGCAGCTCACCGCTGCCACCGTCAAGACCGACAAGCAGGCCAAACTGTTGCTGGACATGGGTGTGACCACCGCCCAGCTTGAAAAATCGGATGCCGGCCTCCGCGCCGGTGCCCCGGCCATCAATGGTGTCGTCCGGTCCCGCCGCAACATCGCCGGCAAGGAATACGCCACCATCTCCATCGGCAGCCAGGATCAAGTCGCCAAGGGCATGGAGTTCAACATCCTCGACGCCAACACCGGCGCGTTCCTCGGCAAGCTCAAGGTCGAAGTCGTCGACCAGAACGAAGCCGTCGGCGAGATCATGGCCGAGCCGCAAAACCTCGCCCAGGTCAAACCCGGCAACGTGGTCAAGACGCAGATCTAGTAAATGCTGAATTCTGAACTCAGCATTCAGCATTCAGAATTCCGAATTCCGAATTCGTCCTCCTTAGGAGCCACAATGAGTCGTATCGCATCCGGTGACGTGATTCAGGTAAAGCCGACGAACAACGTCTACACGGCGCTCGCTGCCGCGGGGTTCGTGGTCGTGCTCACGGGGCTGATCCTGTTCATCCTCCGAGCCAACGAAGTGCTGCCGCCGGGCAACAACCTGTTCGCTCAATAATGCTTGCCGCGGGCATCGCCGCAGCAAAACGAATAATCCACGCGGGCGAAGGCCAACCGGTCTTCGCCCGCGGTCGTTTGGTCCCTCAGAGGGTGAGTTCTTGCAGCGCTTAGCCGCGAAGATACGATGAGCGCCAAGCCAAACGCAAAGTTTGAGAATGGACCGTACCTTTCGTATTTCCTCGCGTTCACCCGCGCGCTCATCGCCGCTTGGCGGTTCATCTTCGGGCGGCGTAAGCCTATGTCGCTGACGCAGCACTTTCATCGCCTGCCGGTGTCGATCGACCGCGATCTCGAGCTTGTCGCGCCGTCGCCCATCTACATCGAAGACATGCTGACGGCGGCGGCCCATCCGATGTGTTGGGGGGAATCGGTGGCGACTTGGACGCGGCAGACGTTGCTGACGTTCGTCGAGCAGCGGCCCAGCGGGATCGAGCCGGGCGATCCGCTCCTTGGGCGCTGGCCGGGGTACGTCTTCTGGATGAAGCTCAGGCCGGAGTACAGCCCGCCGGTGCCGATCGCGGGAACGATCTCGCTGCGACTCTCGGATGATGACCAGTTCCGGCTCTACACCGGCCACGTCGGCTATGGCGTCTTCCCGCCGGCGCGTGGCTATCACTACGCCGAACGCGCCACGCGCCTGCTGCTGGCACTCGCGAAGCTGCACGGCCGCGACCACCTGTGGATCACCTGCAACCCCGCCAATCTCGCCAGTCGTCGCACGATCGAGCGGCTTGGCGCCAACATGGTCGAGATCATCGAGGTTCCTGAAAACAACGTCGTCCGCGCCAGGGGTGGCGAGACGCACAAGTGCCGCTATCGCGTCGATCTCTGACGGGCGTTACAACAGACGCCCGGTGTCATTGCCCGATCAACCGAGCCAGCAGCCCGCTTCCAAATCGCCGGTCGCCGCCGCGCCGCTGGCGCGTTCGCGCGACTGGCGCATGCTGATCGTCGCGCTGCTCGCGCTCCTGGTGATCGCCGACACAACCAATCGCCTCGGCGTGATGCTGCTGCGCGACGATCTTTTCGCCGGCGACGCCGCCCAGCACACATGGTGGATGTACCGCTACGCCGACGCAGCGCTTTTTCCAGACGACCTCGCCGCGCGCTACATGTCGATGTACGTCTACTCGCCGCCGGCGTACCAGGCGCTGTTTCGCCTGCTCGCACCGCACGTAGATGCCCAGCACCTGGCCGAGTTGATCGCGCTCGTGCTGAATGTTACTGGCGTCGCGCTCGCGGCGCTTCTCGGCCGACGTATGGGCGGATTCGCAGGCGGAGCGGCGGCGGTGCTGGTGTGGGTGCTTTCGCAGTCGGCATTGCTCGTCGAAGGCGGCTTCCCTCGCTCGTTCGGCGTGCCGCTGCTGCTGGCGGGGATGATCGCGATCGTCGCCCGGCGATGGATCACGTTCGGTGTGGTCATGGTCGTCACCACGCTGCTGTATCCGCCGATCGTGCTGAATCTCGCGCCGGTGGCCGGCGTGGTGCTGCTCATCGGACTTCTCCAGCATCGCCGTCCGCCGCGCCGGTTCGTCGGGCTTTGCGCCTGCGGGGTGATCGCGTTCGCGATCGTCGCGCTGCTGTACATCCGACCGCTGCCAGCCGAGGCGGGCCCGTTCGTCACCTACGCCCAGGCCCGGCAGATGCCCGAATGGGGCCGCGACGGACGCACCGCGTTCTTCCGCCCGTGGCATGTCTTCTATTTCCACAGCGCTACCGCCGGCATCGGCCTGACACTGCTTCAGACCGCAGTTGCGCTGGCGGCGTTGCTGGCGACACTGCTCTGGCGGCGTCGCGCGATCCCGCTCGAGGCGTGGCTGCTGATCGGGTCGGCGCTGACGATCTGGGCGCTCGCCCATGCGCTGGCATTCAAGCTCTATCTGCCCAGCCGCTACATGACATACGCCGTCCCCACGTTCGCGATGATGTGGGCGGCGGGGGTCGCCACACTCTTGCGAAAGCCGTCTCCGATCCCTCTTGCTTCGGAGGAGGTTAGGTGCGGGCTGAAGCGTGAAGCGTCTGCGCCTGCATCGCAACTTGGCGGCCGCGACCCTCACCCGGCCTCGCTATGCGGGGGAGGAGCCGGAATCGGCCGATGGTGCGCAATGGGCTTGTTGGTTGCGGTTACTACAGTTCTCATCATTCGTTCGACGACCCAGGCCGTCGCCGCGTATCACGGTCCCGCGACGTGGGATCTGCCGGCGGGGTTTGATCAGGCGATGGCGTTTCTTCGCTCACTGCCGGTTGACACGAAGATCGCCGCCCATCCTTACGATGCCCGCGCGATCCCGCTGTTGGCACATCGTAGCGTGCTGGTGAATCACGAAGTCGCGATCCCCTTCAATGTCGCCTACTACGCCGAGATGAAACGGCGGATCGAGGCGACGTTCGATATGCTCTACGCGACCGACTGGCCGTCGCTCGACGCGATCGCCGAGCGCGAAGGGGTGCGCGTGTTCCTGCTCGACCGGCATCGCCTGTCCGAGCCATCAAGCCCCGACAACCAGTACAAGGAGCCGTTTGGAGCGCAGAACATCGCGAAGATCGAGCGCGGTGAAATCAGTGGATTTGCGCTGCTGAACCCACCGCCGGAGCGCATCTTGTTCACGGCAGGCGATGTGATGCTGATTGACGTCGGCAGGGGCGTCCAGAAATGATCACCACGCGGCGCGACATTGTTCTCTCGATTCTCGGCTGCGCGATCGTTGTCGCGACGATCACTGCGGCGCGCTGGTTCGGGCCGGGGGACCTTTACGAAAAGGACCAGCCCAAGACGATCGCCTACACCGCCGACGTCGTGCTGCATCACCGATTCGCGCTGCCGCGCGACGTGATCTACCAGCCGGCCACCAAGCCGCCGATGTACAACTGGATTGGCGCCGCGGCGATATGGGTGAGCGGGTCGTGGAGCGAGTGGACGCTGAAACTGCCTTCAATCCTCGGCACCGCGCTGACGGCCGTCTGCGTCGCCATCGCGACGCGCCGCGCGTTGCGTCGCGAAGACAAATCGCTCGCAACGGTCGCCGCGGTGCTGGCGGTGGCGATCTTTTTCACCTGCGGTTCCGACGTCCGCCACGGCAGCGTGATTCGACTGTCGTACCTCGCGCGTCCCGACATGCTCCAGTGCGGCCTGCTGACGACGGCGTGGCTGTGCGCGTGGGTGGCGATCGAACGGACGACATTTCGACGATCGCTCGTTCCGGCCGTGCTGTTCTGGTGTTTCATTGTCGCCGCCATCCTGACCAAAGGGCCGGCCGCGGTGATGGCGATTGTGTTCGCAGCGGCGTTTGCGGTCTTCGCTTCTCCCCTTTCAGAGGACGATGGGTGGGGATTGCGGCGTGGAACGACGCGCGACCAACAGGGCAACTCAACACTGCGACCCCCGCCTGGCCTCCCCCGGCGGGGCACGGACCGGATTGCGCGACTCTTTAGCCTGCACTGGGAAGTCGGCATCCCTCTCATCGTCCTGTGCGTCGGCGGGTGGCTCTACGCGGCGTATCGTGTGGATCCCGATCACGTGAGACACGTGATGCTTGGCGCAGAGATCGGCGCACGGCTGACCGAAGAAAGCCCCGAGGGATTCTCCAAGCCTGCCTACTTCGCGGTGATGTGGTTCGTCACGAAGGCATTCCCATGGGGCGGGCTGGCGCTGCTGGCGGTGGCGTATTTCATCGGGATGCGGCTGCTGCGAACGCGGCTGGCATTCCGTTTCGCAGCGCCGATGCCGAGCGCGGCGATCGCGTGGCTAATCATCGTCCTCGCCTGCCTGTCATTGCCGGCCGGCAAGCGGATCGACTACATCCTGCCGGCCTACGCGCCGGCGTCGCTGCTGGTGGCAGTTTTCCTCGTCGATTTGATGCGACGCCTCCGCGTTTCTATATGGCTGCCGATCGTCGCGCCAGTCGCAATGGCGATGCTGCTGGCGTACTGGCATCTGACCAAGTTCCACGAGTCGGTTCACCATTTCACCGATCATGCGGCCGCGTTCGTGAGGGATGTTCGCACGAGGCTCAAGCCCGGCGATCGGCTGCTCGTGCTGGTTCGTGGCAAGCACCCGCTTCCGACGCTGCTGGGCTTGCATCAAGGCTCGTATCTGACGGCGACCGATTTCCTGGGTGATGAATACGTCATCATGCCGCGGCAGTTGGATCTAAAGCCACTGCTCGAATCCGAACCGCTGCCGATCGGCTTCGACGACATCGAGAAGCGCACGCTCGCGCCGCTCGGTCTGTACTACTTCCCGCGATCGGATACACCCATCCGGCGGCTGATCGAGTTGCAGAAACAGATCGGCTCGTGGACGCAGACGGAAAACCCTTACCACGTCCCGGGGACGGTCTACCGCGACGAGTGAGCCCGTTCGCCCTACAATGGTTCGACTATGGCGTTTGCGACCATTCCAGAAGCACTCGAAGAGCTCAAGGCCGGCCGGATGATCGTGCTGGTCGATGACGAAGACCGTGAGAACGAAGGCGACCTCGTCATCCCCGCCGAAAAGGTGACCGCCGAGTCGGTCAACTTCATGCTCAAGGAGGCGCGTGGCATGCTGTTCGTCGCCGTCGACGGACCTTCGTGCAAAAAACTTGACCTGCACTGGCAGAACACGATCAACACGGCGCAGCGCGGCACGGCGTACACGGTCAGTGTCGATGGCTCGTCCGAGTTCGGCGTCACCACGGGCGTGAGCGCCTTTGACCGCGCCCGCACGATCAACCGCCTGGCCCACCCCGACGCCCTCGCTGAAGACTTCGACCGCCCCGGCCACGTCCAGCCGATTCGCGCGCGGGACGGCGGGGTGCTGGTCCGCGCCGGGCACACCGAGGGCATGACCGATCTCTGCTGGCTCGCCGGGCTGCGTCCGGTGGCGGCGGGCATCGAGATCATGCGCGACGACGGGGAAATGGCCCGCCGCCCGGAACTGGAGACGTTCTGTCTGGCGCACGGCCTGAAGATGATCACCATCGCCGACCTGATCAGCTACCGCCTGCGCCGCGAGCAGTTCGTCAAGCGCATCGAATCGGTGCAGCTCCCCACGCGCTGGGGCGACTTCACCCTGCACGCCTACAGCAGCCCTGTCGACGAGCAGCCGAACCTGGCCCTGGTCAAGGGTGACATCGGCCGGCTCGACGCCGAGGGACTTCCGATCCAGACCGACGAGCCGATCCTGGTGCGCGTTCACAGCGAATGCCTCACTGGCGACGTCTTCGGAAGCGGCCGTTGCGACTGCGGCGACCAGCTCGCTGTCGCCATGCAGATGATCGAAAAAGCCGGCCGCGGCGCGCTGATCTATCTCAGGCAGGAAGGCCGCGGCATCGGGCTGGTCAGCAAGCTCCATGCGTACAAGCTGCAGGAGCAGGGGCTGGACACGATCGACGCCAACCTGCGCCTCGGCTTCCCCGCCGATAAGCGCGACTACGGCATCGGCAGCCAGATTTTGCGCGATCTTGGCATCCGCAAGATCCGCCTGATGACCAACAACCCCAAAAAAATCTACGGCCTCGACGGCTTCGGCCTGTCGATCACCGAGCAGGTGCCGATCAGCATCGAGCCCGGCGAACACAACCGCGCGTACCTTGATACGAAAAAGACGCGCATGGGGCATACGCTGTAGGACGCGGCACCGAACGAACGTGAGAAGACTACGTCATCCTCAGCGCAGCGAAGGATCTACTGGCACCGTAAGGGCCCTGACGTGGCCAGTAGATACTTCACTTCGTTCAGGATGACAGTGCAGAACGGTTTTGAATGGGTGATCCGAAGACCATCTTCTGTGCCGGCCTGATTCCCGCGCTCTGCGTGGTGCTGGGGGCGCTCATCAGCCGTTCGTGGCGCGACGGCTACGAGCGGTGGGGCGCGTTGCCGGCGGTGGCGATCGCTTTGGCGTTCATGGTCGGGATGCCGTGCCTGGTGGACGGGCTCACGCTCCTTCCCCCGCGCAACGGCTGGCACTGGCTGTTCTGGGTCGCGGCGGGTGTGGGCGCCGTCGGCGTCGTCGAAATCGTGGTGAAGAACCGGCTGATTGTCTGGATCGTCGGCATGGTCGTCAGCGTGATCGCGTATTACCTGCTTGCGCGGGTCTTCATCCACCGCACTTCCCGTCCATGGGCGACGGCGGACGCGGTGCAGTGGATCGCGATCAGTTCGATCGCCTCGATGGTGATGATGGTGACCGGCGATCTGCTCACCCGCTGCACCAACAGCGCCCGGACCGCTGCTTGCGCGTTCGCGGTGATCGCCGTGGTCGCTGCGGCGCACATCGGGCTTAAGAGCAGCCAGGCGCACGCGCATGTTGCCGGGATCGCCGCGACCTGCGCCGGCACCGTCGCGGCACTTTGCATTGTGATGCCGCATCTACGCTTCGGCGCCAGCGTGTGGCTCGCGATCGGGCTGATGTTGACCGCTGTGACCACTGTGAATCTCGATCCGTGGTATTCATCCGTTCCGCTGCAAAACGGGCTGCTGATCTTCGTCGCGCCGCTGGCAGCATGGGCCGCGCTGCTGGCCGATTCGCGGCGCTGGTATGCGCCGATGTTAGTCGCGGTCATCGCGGTGTTGGTTCCCCTTGCGCCTGTAATCCTGCAGGTGATCGAGTCCGTGATCAGTTTTCAAAAACAGGGATTTCTGTAGGAGCCTCATCCCCGCGTGGCGCGACTACAACTGCTCATCCCCCTGATCCTGTGGGCCACGTGGCTCGGCGGTCCGCCGGAAATGCGGGCGCTCGGCGTCGTTGAACCGGCGTGGGGCCTGGCGATCTTCTTCCTCTCGCTCGTCGCGATCGTCCTCTTCGCACGCCGTCGCGCCCGTCGCGCGATGGAGCAGACGACGGCGGGGCACAACGCGGCTTTGTCGCGCTATCACCTGACGCTGTTCGTCCTGCGTTGGCTGCTGCTTGCGGTAAACGCCGCGGCGCTGTTCCTGTTCGGGTGGGGCGATGTCGTGTTCGCGATGTGCGGCCCGCTTGTCTACCAAGTCGAGACGCTGCCGGCGATCCTGTCGATCCTGCCCGTGGTGATCGCGTGGGTCGGCCTGTCGTGGGCGCAGTACCCGCTCGACCGCGCCGTCCGCGAGCAGAACGTGCTCTTTGCGTTCGACACCGAGCAGCCGTTTCATGCGATCCCGAGCCTGGGCGCGTACCTTTCCAACGCCGTCCGCACGAACGTGCTGGTGACGCTGGTCCCGTTCGCGGCCGTCATGCTGTTGCGGGACGCGACGCACTTCTCGCTCGCCCGCACACACCTTGTCAGCGATGCCACGGCCGGTTGGGTGACGGCGCTGTTGCCGATCGGGCTGGTCGTGCTGTTTGCGCCCGAATTGCTGCGGCGAATCTTCCCGACCGAGTCGCTCCCTGCTTCGCCGTTGCGCGATCGGCTGGAGCTGATGTGCCGGCGATTGCGATTGCGCTATCGCGACATCCTGCTCTGGCACACGCATCACGCCATCGGTAACGCCGCCGTCATGGGGCTGGTGCCGCAGGTGCGGTACGTGCTGCTCAGCGACCTGATCCTGGAGACGATGAGCGAGCGGCAGATCGAGGCCGTCTTCGCGCACGAAGCCGGGCATGTGAAACACCATCACCTCACGTGGTTCGCGGTCTTCACGATCACCGCGCTGATTCTTGTCGAACTGCTCGGCGTCGGTGTGCAGCAGATATGGCCGGCGTCAGCACCCGCGTGGTTGCCGATGGACGCGGTGGTGATGGTCGTGTGGCTGGTGCTGTTCTTCTTTGCGCTGGGCGCACTGTCGCGGCAATTCGAGCGGCAGGCCGATCTCTTCGCCGCCCGCAGCGTCGCCGCCGCCGATGCGCCCGCGCCGGATTCGGACCTGCCGGCATTGTCGCCGACGCACGGCGCAGACGTATTCAACTCGGCGCTGATCCACGTCGCCCGCATCAACAACATGCCGCTCGACGCCGGCACGTTTCACCCGCGCGGCTGGCGTATCCGCCGATGGATCGGACAGTTCGTCCACCACGTCACGGCCTGGCGGCACGGCAGCATCCGCTCGCGGATCGTACACCTGCAGGAACTGACGCTGGACGAGAATCGCTCCCGGCGATTCGAGCGCCGGATGGTCGTGCTGCGCGTCGTCCTGCTGATCGCATTGCTAGCCAGCGCGGCGTGGGCGGTGGAGTCGCGGATGTGGCAGCAGTAGGTGTTGAGACGCGAGCCAGATTTGTCATCCTGAACAACGTGAAGGATCGTTTCGCCCCGGCGAGGTGCGAGCGGAAGCAGGACCGCATTGGCAAGCCGAGCGACGCTTTCATCGGGCCTTGAAGGCGCCAGCAGATCCTTCGGAGTATCTCAGGATGACAACTCGGCGCATCGAGCGATACGCGCGGTTGAAAATCGCGTTAGTCGAACAACTCGCGCATCTTGGCCCCGATGTCGTCACTGCGCATGAGCGATTCACCGACGAGTACGCCGCGGACGCCGGCGGCGGCGAGCTTGTCGACGTGGGCGCGGGTGTGGATGCCGCTTTCGCTGATGAGCACGCTGGGGTCGGCGACGAGTTCGACCATTCGCAGCGTGGTGCCGAGGTCGGTCTTGAACGTCCGCAAGTCGCGGTTGTTGATGCCCAGCAGGCTGTAGCTGCGGTGCGGGAAGCCGACCACGCTGTCGCGCACGCGGATCAGGTTCTCCAGGTCATGCACTTCGATCAGCACCGTCATCTTCAGCTCGGTCGCGAGGATTTGCAGGTCGATCATCACGTTTGTCGCGAGGCACTCGGCGATCAGCAGGATCGCGTCGGCGCCGGCGGCACGGGCTTCGTAGACCTGGTAGGGGTCGATGATGAAATCCTTGCGCAGCACCGGGATGCTGACCGCCTGTCGCACCTGTGTGAGGTAATCGAGATGGCCGAGGAAATATTTCTCGTCGGTCAGGACGCTGATGGCGTTGGCGCCGTTGGCTTCGTAGATTTTCGCGATCGCGACGGGGTCAAAATCGTCGCGGATGATGCCCGCGGACGGGCTGGCTTTCTTCACCTCGGCGATGACGTTGACCGGCCGACCCTTGGGCGGGTCTTTGGCGATCGCCTGGAAGAAATTCCGCGCCGGTGACGCGGCAGCAGCCTCCATTTTCAACTGATCGAGCGGGCGCAGGAGAGACCGCTCGGCTATCTCGAATTTTTTGGTGGCGATGATCTTATCGAGGAACGTCTGCATGGCGGCGTTTTTGAGTAAGATCGAGGACTCTATGGGAGCAATCAGGCTTGTCAATCTTAGCCGCTGAATCAGACCCCCGCCTCGTCCTGCTGATGGTCGCATGGGGCGTGATCGCGATGTCGGTGGTGGTCGGCGTAGCGCTGCGCGAACTGCGGCGTCGCCGGAGCGCCGACACAATGGCGATGGCGACTGAGGTCGAGGCTGGCGCGGTCCGCCCGATGCCTTCGGGCATGCTGCCGATTCTCAAGTACGCCCGCGACGCCGAATCGCGCTCGATTTTGCCTGTATTCGCCGCCGCGACCATCTGCGGATTTACGGCATGGCTGGGGGCGCAGATGCTCTTTGCCGGCATCGCGCCGCCGCGCATGCCCATCAACAACGGCACCGACCCGACCACATTCACATGGCGGCCGATCGAGCTGGCGACCCTGATGCTGCTCGCCGGCGCGTGCGGGTGGATCGCGACGTTCAGCGTGCTGCGCTACGCGCGGATGACCCGCGAGGCCGGCTACACGAGCGAGCGACTTCTGATGAGTCTGCTGCAGGGATTTGTCGGCATCATGGTTGCGATCCCGATCGTCTTCTGGACGGCCGAACTCACGCTGGCGATGTGGGACCGCTTGCGGCTTCATCACGCCGACAAGCACCCGCTGCTGGAATCGATGGACCAGTCGCCCGATGGCGCGGTGATCGCGATCGCTGCACTGGCGGCGGTGGTGGCGGCACCGCTGTTCGAGGAACTCATCTTCCGCGGCCTGATCCAGAACGGCATCGTCCGCGCCACCCACCGCCCGTGGCTCGGCGTGCTGGTCGCCAGCGCGCTATTCGCCTTGATTCACCCCTGGTGGACCATGCCGCCGATCTTCGTGCTGTCGCTGTTGCTGGGAATCGTCTACCAGCGGTCGCAAAACCTGTGGGCGGTCACGTTGATGCACGCGTTGTTCAACGCCTTCGCGATGGCAACGAGCTCGGCAGGATGAAGACGCAAACCCGAATGACGAAATCAGAAATCCGAATCAAATCCGAATGTCGAAAGCTGAAGCGGGGATGCCTTACGCCATTCGGATTTCGGGCTTGATTCGGGTTTCAGGTTTCGTCATTCGAGTCTTTGGCGCCAGCCGCAAAACGACCGAGGCCCGCTGAGCATTTGCTCAACGGGCCTCGGGTTACTTGTCAGCACGCTGGAGTGACGTCGATTTAGAACGTCGGCTTCAGGGCGTTGGC
>JBBRFH010000103.1:0-11297 GCA_038224615.1 Tepidisphaerales bacterium | reverse complement strand
TCGAGGTCGCCGATCAAGGCAGCGGCATCCCCGCCGAGATCCGTGAGCGCATCTTTGACCCCTTCTTCACCACCAAGCCCGTCGGCGAAGGCACCGGCCTGGGCCTGAGCATCAGCTACGGCATCATCACCGAGCACGGCGGCCGGATCGACCTCGAGAGCGAGGTGGGCAACGGGACGCGTTTCACAGTCCACCTTCCATTTATCGCTCCCGTGGCCGCGCCGAAGCCGTGCATGAAGAAGCGAACGTCGCCCGAGCCGACCACGCCGTAGGTCGCGCAGATTTGCCGCACGGCTCGCGATCGCGATATTCTGCGGTCGTGACGCTCGAGAAATCATTCCTGGTTCAGAAGTTCGCGAAGCTGAAATTCCCGCAGTTCAGCCTCATCGGCTACAGCGTGGGCGGCGAAGAGACCGTCATCCAAATCCCTGAAATGAACGTCTGCTTCGACCCCGGCCGCTGCCCGCAGTTCGCGCTCACCAGCGACATGATGCTCATCTCGCACGGGCACATGGATCACGTGGCGGGGCTTGCGTATTACCTCTCGCAGCGCCACTTCCAGGGGATGAAGCCGGGCACGCTCTTCGTCCCGCGACACCTCGAGCGGGCGATCGACAATCTGCTGCGCTCTTGGCAGGAAGTCGAGCGGCAGCAGACCCCCTACAAGATCGTTCCCATGACCGCCGGCGAAGATTACGAAGTCCGGCGCGATTTCGTCATCCGTCCCGTCGCAACCCACCACGGTGCGCCGTCGCTCGGGTATGTGCTCATTAACGTGCGCGAGAAACTTCGTCCCGAATACCTCACGCTCTCCGGCGAGCAACTCGCGGAGCTGCGCCGGCAGGGCGTCGACATCCAGTACCGGCTAGAAGTGCCGCTCGTCGCCTACCTCGGCGACACCAGCTTGGGCGAGGTCTTCGATCACCCCGACGTGATGAAGGCCCAGGTTCTGCTCTGCGAATGCACGTTCTTCGACCCCACCCATCGAACCAAGGCCAAGGCCGGCAAGCACCTGCACGTCGAGGATTTTGTGAAGGTCGTCGCCAGGAGCGAGAACGAGCACGTCATCGTCCTGCACGTCTCACGTCGCACCGGCATCCGCCGCAGCAAGGGCATCCTCAAAAAGATGCTCCCCCCGGAGCAGTTCGCCAAGGTTCACTTCCTCATGGACTTCGACGACAGCAAGGCCGCCGGTGATATCGAAGACACCGCGCCCGCAGCGGAATGAAGTCCGGAATTCTAAAAACGCTTCAGGCTGCTACAGCTTGGCGATAAGTGCGTCGGCGAATCCGTCGGTGCCCGCGGTTCCGCCTAAGTCGCGCGTCAGCGTCTGGGGCTTTTGTTCTGCGAGAACCGTGTTGTACGCCGTCTTGATCTTCTCGGCGATCGTCTCAAACCCGAGGTGGTTCAGCATCATCACCGCGCTCATGATAATCGCCAGCGGGTTGGCGACGCCTTTGCCGGCGATGTCGGGGGCGGAGCCGTGGACGGCTTCAAAGATTGAGTAATCGGTGCCGATATTGCTGCCGGGAACCACGCCCAGGCCGCCGACCAGGCCCGCACAGAGGTCGCTGATGAGGTCGCCGTAGAGGTTCTCCATCAACAGCACGTCGAGTTTGGTGGGGTCCTGCACGAGTTTCATGCAGCCGGCGTCGATGATTACTTCGTCGTACTCGACGTCCGGAAACTCATCGCGATGCACGCGTCGCGAGCAGTCGAGGAACAGCCCGTCGCTGAGCTTCATGATGTTGGCCTTGTGGAAGACCGTGACTTTTCGCCTGTGGCGTTTCATCGCATAGTCAAATGCGTAGCGGGCAATGCGCGTGCAGGCGGGCTCGCTGGCGACTTTCAGGCTGGTCACGACGCCGGGGACGATTTCGTTTTCGATGCCGGAATAGAGGCCCTCGGTGTTCTCGCGGACGATGACCATGTCGACGCCCTCGTAGCGCGTCTTGACGCCCGTCAGCGATCGTACCGGTCGAATCGCCGCATAGAGCTTGAGCTGTTGGCGCAGTTGGACGTTGACGCTCTTGAAGCCCTTTCCGACGGGTGTGGTCACCGGGCCTTTGAGCGCAACCTTATGCTGGCGAATGGCATCAAGCGTAATTTGGGGCAGCACATTATCGTGTCCTTGCTCGATGGCGGTGGCGCCTGCGGGGACAACGAGCCAGTCGGCGTTGAAGCCGGCGGCGTCGAGCACGCGCCGCGCTGCCGACGTCACCTCAGGACCGATGCCGTCGCCGGGGATGAGTACCACTGTCTGACGGGGCATTTCTATTCTCCATCTTCCAAATGACGGATCCCACCTGATTAGGGGAAACCCGTAAGTATTGATTTAGCGATGCGTTTGCCGATAACTTATATGTCACGCGAGGGATAGGGTCAGCCTCTCTCATCGCATGACTTGAAATAGGTGAGGCGATCGTCGGGATCGCCTCGCCTTTTTTGTTGGCCTCCGCAACTTGATCTCTTCTCGTTGCGCCTCCGGCACCTACGGCTTTGCATAACCGCGCGGGTGCTTCTGGAACCAGTTCCAGGCCGACCGGATGATCGACTCCGGATCCTTGTGCTTGGCCTCCCAGCCGAGCAGGTCGTTGGCCTTCTGCGGATTCGCCCAAAGCGCGATCGCGTCGCCGGCGCGGCGCGGGCCGTACTCGACGGGCACTTTCTTGCCCGTCACCTTTTCAACGGCGGCGATGATCTGCTTGACGCTGAATCCGTTCCCGGTGCCCAGGTTGCATTGGATGGTCTGCACCTCGTCGAGCTTGCCCATCGCCTTGATGTGCGCGTCGGCCAGGTCTTCGACGTGGATGTAGTCGCGGACGTTCGTACCGTCGGGCGTGGGGTAATCGGTGCCGAAGACGGTGATCTTGTCCTTCACACCCAGGATCGTCTGTAATACCACCGGGATGAGGTGCGTTTCCGGTTCGTGATCTTCGCCGATCGAGCCATCGAGGGCGCAGCCGGAGGCGTTGAAATAACGAAGGGCGGCGAACTTGAAGTCCTTGCGCGCCGCCGCCAGGTCCATGAGGATCTGCTCGACCATCCACTTGCTGCGGCCGTAGGGGCTGACGGGCTTCTTTGATTCGTCTTCAGTGATCGGCACAACGTCCGGATCGCCGTAGGTGGCGCAGGTGCTGGAGAAGACGAACTTCTTGACGCCGCACTCGAGCATCGTCTCCAGGACGTTGATCGTGGTGCTGACGTTGTTGTGATAGTACATGAGCGGCTCATGCACCGATTCGCCGACGTACGCGTAGGCGGCGAAGTGCATGACGACGTCGATCTTGTGCTCGCGCAGCGCCTTGGCCAGCGCCGCCTTGTCGTCGAGGTCGGCGAAAACCGCCGGCACCTCCAGGATATCGACGACATCCTTATGCCCGCGCTGGAGGTTGTCGTAGATCACCGGCTTATGCCCGGCGGCGATGAGCTGCCGGACCGTATGAGACCCGATATAACCGGCGCCGCCGGCGACGAGGACGTTCATGTGTACCTTCGGTGAATGACCAATGTCGAATGACCAATGACCAATGCAGACCGCATACCGTCGAGTGCGATGGCAGCCTCATTGGTCATTGGTCATTTGTCATTGGTGCTTCCTACTTGCTTCCCTCCGGCATCAACTTGCCCTTGATCCGCAGATAAGCGAACAGGCGCCGGCGGATGATGAAGTATGGGCGTGTGAGCGTGCGATGCAACCGGACCGGCCAACTACGGCGTTCGACCATGGCGGCTTCGGCGTCGCTGAGCAGGTCAGGCCGGAGCCGCTTCTTGTGCTTGAGGACGTGATACACGTCGGTGCGCCGAAGCATTCGCAGCAGCGGACGGGCCGGCCAGTAATCGCCGAGGTCGAGGATGTCGAAGCTGATCTGGAAGTCGATCAAATGCGGCCGGCCGTCGTCACCGAGCAGAATGTTCTCGGGCTTGTTGGTGTCGACGATCGCCATCCCGCGGGCGTAGAAAAGCTCGATCAGCCGAAGGATGTCGTCGAAGAAGTCGTCCGGAATCGTGCTCTGCGCCGAAAGCGGTTCGCCGTCGGCGAACGCGTGGACAAAGCCCGTATCCCCTACCGCGCCGATGATGCCCGGCACGTTGGGCAGATCGGCGAGCTTGGCGTAGAAGCGCATCTCACGCCGGTTGATCCATCGCCCCAGCCAGCGCAGCGGCAGGCCGATGAACGGCTGCGTGCGCGACATCTTGAGCACCGCGCGCTCGCCGGTGCGAACGTCCGCATAGAACCCGGTCGCCGCGAAGAAGTCGTGCTTGATGAACCGGCTGATTTTGAACGTGCGCCCGCCGGCAGTGATTTCCATGGGCAGCGCATCGCGCCCCAGCGCGTGCATGCCGTACCACACGCCGTGCTCGCGCGCCGGATCGACCTTTCCCCTGAATGTTTCGGCAGACATCGTGACCGCAAGTATAGCGCTAAGTCGATTCCGCCGAAATGTCCCCGACATCCCCCCAACGATGAATCGGTCGTTCCCTCTTTCCCTCATTGCCTCATTGCCTCACTGCCTTCGCCCCCCCCCATTTGAGTTTCCCCCCCAAATACCGCATGCTCTCCGCACTTATTTTACAGAGAGTCAACAATGTCGCGAAAAGCACTGATTGTATGGGGCGGATGGGACGGCCATCAGCCGAAGCAGGTCGCCGAGATATTTGAACGAATTCTTAAGCAGGACGGATTCGAGGTCGAGGTTTCCGATACGCTCGACGCCTTCATGGACGAGGCCAAGGTCACGGCGTTGAGCCTGATAGTCCCCGTCTGGACGATGGGCAAGATCAGCGGCGAGCAGGCCAACCCGATCTTCAAAGCCGTCAAGGATTTCGGCGTCGGCATCGCCGGCTGTCATGGTGGGATGTGCGATTCATTCCGCGACAACACTGAGTGGCAGTTTATGACCGGCGGACAGTGGGTCGCCCACCCCGGCAACGACGGCACGAACTACCGCGTCCGCACCATCAAGGGATCGAGTCCGATCGTCGAAGGCATCGGCGATTTCGACGTGAGCTCCGAGCAGTACTACATGCACACCGACCCGAGCAACCGCGTGCTCGCGACGACGGAATTTCCGGTGGCCGCAGGACCGCATACGCCCAACGGCAAGTTCGACATGCCAGTCGTCTGGACCCGCTACTACGGCCACGGCCGCGTTTACTACAACTCGCTCGGGCACCAGGCCAACATCGTCGAGAGCGAACCGGTCCTCACGCTCATGCGCCGCGGTTTCCTGTGGGCAGCCAAATGAAGGAATGACGAATGACGAATGACGATTGGAAAGGCGCATCGATCTTCGCGTTTCCAATCGTCATTCGGCAATCGTCATTCGTCATTGCGCACATCATGAAACTCTCCCTCGCCGGCTGGTCGTTGCAGAAGTTCTTTCGTGCGATTGAGAATCCGCTCAAGATGCTCGACTATCCTCGTTTCGTGCGCGAGCAGTTCGGCATCGAGGCGGTCGAGCTCAACAACACGTTCTTCGAGTCGACCCGCCCCGAGTATCTCGACAAGCTCCGCACCGCCGCCTTCGATGCGGGGGTGACGATGCTGAACCTGGCGATCGACGAGCACGGCGATCTATCCGATGGCGACCCGACGCGCCGGGCGATCGCGATCGCCAACTACGCGCGATGGATTCCGGTGGCCGCTTATCTCGGCATGCCGACGATCCGCGCCAACAGCGGCGGAGCGGACGTCAACATGAACGACATGGCAGCGCTCAGCGGCGCCACCGACTGCTGCATCGACAGCTTTCGCCGCCTGTGCGATGTCGGCATCCGGCATGGCGTGCAGATCACCATCGAGAACCACTGGGGCCTCAGCTTCAACCCCGATTTCATCGTCCTGCTCGCCCAGTGCGTCGAAAGGACGCATGGCAAGGGTCCCCTCGGCGTGCTGGCCGACTTCGGCAACTGGCCGGACACGCTCGACCGCTACCAGGCGCTCGAGAAGATCATGCCCTACGCGTCGGCCACCCACGCCAAGGTCAACGACATCGACGAGCACCTGAATCACCCGCGCTTCGACCACAAGCGCTGCATCGACATCGCAAAACGCGCCGGCTACGACGGCTATCTCGGCATCGAGTACGAGTCCGACCAGGTCGACCCCATCGAAGGCATCCGCCGCGGCATCCGCCTCCTCACGCCGATGCTGTAGGAACGGGAAACCACGAATCTTCACGAATCTCACGAATGGAGATGCGGATGGCTGACTGCCGTCCCCGACTCTTCGTTCTCATTCTGATTCGTGCAATTCGTGAAGATTCGTGGTTCCGTTTTTCTGTGCGAAAGTCACCTGACGCGCGCCAAGAATTGGCAATCTCATCGCGCGGCGGTAAATACACTGGCTGAATGGTGATTACGATCGATGGGCCTGCGGGTTCCGGCAAGTCGACCGTCGCGAAGGAGGTGGCGCGCCGCCTCGGATTCGCGTTTCTTAATACCGGTCACATGTACCGGGCCATCGGCCTTGCTGCGCGCCGACGGGAGATCGATCTGTCCAATCAGATCGAGCTCTGCTACGTCGCCAAACACGCGAAGATCGAGTTCGATTTCACCAAGGACCCGCCCGGCGTCGTGCTCAATGGCGAGCCCGTCACGCACCTGCTCGGCAGCCGCGAGGTGAGCGAGTCGGCATCGTACGTCGCGGTGGTTCCGGCGATCCGTGAGTTGCTCGTACACCAGCAGCGGGCGATCGGGGAGAAGCTGGGCAACGTCGTCACCGAAGGCCGCGATCAGGGAACGATCGTCTTCCCCAAGGCGCCTTACAAATTCTTTATCGATGCGCTCCCCGTCGAGCGTGCCCGACGCCGCTTTAACGAGCACCGTGAGCGCGGCGATCAGATCGACTTCTACGAGCTCTACGGGCAGATCGTCTCGCGCGACAAGCGCGACATGGAGCGCCTCGTCGGCCCGCTGGAGAAGCCCAGGGACGCCATCGAGATCGATACCACTTACATGAGCTTCCAGCAGGTGGTCGATCAGATCATCGGCATTGTGCAGGCGGGGAAGACCGCGTGAGCCAACCCGTTTCCACGGCCGAGCCGCTTCCCCGCATCCGTCGCGACTTTATCTGGAAGTTCCTGCAGAGCCTGTGCGCGATCCTCGTGCGCGTGATGTTCGACCTGAAGGTCCGCAACAAGCACCTGCTGCCCAAAGCCGGGGGCGTGCTGGTCGTCTCCAATCACCAGAGCTACATCGACCCGATCCTGCTCGCCGTCCTCATGCGGCGGCCGTTTGCGTTTCTGGCCGATGCGTACCTGTTCAAGATCGCGCCGTTCCGGTGGCTGATCACCAAGCTCAACGCCTTCCCCGTCAAGCAGGGCAGCGGCGACGTCGGGGCGATGAAGCAGACGATTAGGCTGCTGCAGGAGGGGTGGATCCTCACGATCTTCCCCGAAGGCCACCGCACGGCCAACGGCACGATGCTCCCCGTCCAGGCGGGCGTCGCGCTGGTTGTCCGCCGGGCCAAGGTGCCGGTGATGCCCGCGATCATCTACGGCGCCTACGACGCCTGGCCACGCCACCAGGTCGCCCCCAAGTTCGGCCGGGTGCGGGTGATCTACCGCGCGCCGATCGACATGACCGGGATGTCCAGCGACCAGATCGTCCAGACGCTGACGAGGATCTTCAACGAGATGTTTGAAGAAGCGAGGCAGTGGGACGAAGAGCTGCGCAGGGCATGATTTCCGTACTGTGGGCATCCTGCCCACAGCTTGCATTTGCACAGCAATAGCGTGGGCAGGATGCCCACACTACGAAAAAACGGTGCTACGATTAGTTCATGACCACCCGCACCGAACGCGATTCCATGGGCGAAATGCAGGTCCCGATTGACGCCTTGTACGGCGCGTCGACCGCCCGGGCTGTCGAGAATTTCCCAATCGCGAAGCGTCCGGTTCCGAAGGAAGTCATCCACGCTTTCGGGCATCTGAAAGCCGCCTGCGCCATCGCCAATCGCGATCTCGGCAAGCTCGATCCCGCGATCGCACAGGCGATCATCGACGCATCGGACGAAGTCGCCGCAGGCAAGCACGATGCCCACTTCCCCGTCGACGTCTACCAGACCGGCTCGGGCACCAGCACCAACATGAACGCCAACGAGGTGATCGCCAACCTCGCAACCAAGCGCCTCAATGGCGGGGGCACTTCAGTGCCCGTGCGTGTCCACCCCAACGACCACGTCAACATGGGCCAGAGCAGCAATGACACGTTCCCGACTGCAATGCAAATCGCGTCGACTTTCGCGATCCGATACGCGCTTGAACCTTCGCTGGAGTCATTACATCAACAGTTGAAGGAATTGAGCGAACGTTGGGACGCCATCGCCAAAGTCGGACGTACTCATCTGATGGACGCGACGCCGATCAGGATGGGTCAGGTCTTCCGAGGCTACGCGGCTCAAGCTTGGTATGCTCTTGAACTCGCTCAAGTCGCGCGCGGCGCGGTGCAGGACAACATTCCGATCGGGGGCACAGCAGTTGGAACAGGGATCAATACCCATCCAGAGTTTGCTCGATGCGTCTGTGCTGCATTGTCTGCTCTCGATGACAACTGCAGCGTCAGCTTTTTTGAAGCTGACGATCATTTCTCAGCCCAGGCGACCCGCAATTCAATCGTCGAAGCCCATGCCCACCTCAAAACAATCGCCGTCTCCCTCACCAAGATCGCGAATGACATCCGCCTGCTCGGCTCCGGTCCGCGCTGCGGGATTGGCGAACTGATCCTCCCTGCGATCCAGCCCGGCAGTTCGATCATGCCGGGGAAGGAGAATCCGGTCATCTGCGAGAGCGTGATGCAGGTGGCGTGTCGGGTGATCGGGAACGACGCCGTCGTCACCACCGCGAACCTCGGCGGGGTCGGGAGTATCTTTGAGTTGAACGTGGCGATGCCGGTGATGATCGATGCGATGATGGAGTCGATCACGCTGCTGACCAACGTCTGCAACGTCTTCGTCGACAAGCTGCTGAAGGGATTGAAGGTGAACGAGGCCCGTTGTGCGGAGTTGCTTGAGAAGAGTCTGATGAACATCACCGCGCTGGCACCTGTGATCGGTTACGACGTCGCGGCGAAGGTCGCCAAGCAGGCGATGGCCGAGAATAAGACCGTGCGTGAGATCGCGAAGGAGCTGAAGCTGCTGGACGATGCACAACTCGACAAGCTGCTCGACTACGACGCCATGACCCGGCCCTCAGCCGAGTGAAGCGTGACTCCGAATCGCGAGGCCGCGCGCGGGATCTCTCCGCCGAGCCGTTGGCATGCCGCGCAGCGCCGAGCAACGCGCGCGGATCAGAGGCGTCGGCCCCGGCCGAAGGCGGCTCGGGCCTGGCCGGGAGGTTCTCAGCCGGGGCCGAAGCGTCTGATAATGCCGACAGGCAGCCGTTTTCTGCCTGCCGATTGGGTCCATCGGATGTCAAGCCGATGCGCAGACGGGCGGGCGCGGTTGGCGTGGGCGGGGCATCCGTTTGGCATGTGCGACGTCTGGCGCGTAACGTGAGCGGCATGGGAACCCGCACCGCCACCGCCATTGCCGCGATCGTCCTCGCCGCCGCCACGACACTTTATGCCGCAGAGGCCGATGACCGCTACATCGCCGGATATGCGGCGGCGGTGTTGGAGAGGGAGTTCGCGCTGAAGTCTGAAGGGCTGGTCGTCGTCGATGGCGAAGTCCGCTATCCCAACCGCGGCTTCGGCACGCTGGAGCGCGAGCAGCTTATCAAGTCGCTCGGGTCGATTTCCGGCGTGAAGCGGGTTGTGCTCGTCGACAACACGCCCGTCGCCAAGGATCCGTCGATTCCCAAGACGCAGCCGGTGAAAGTGGCGTCGGCGGTGGGCGCGGTGCCCCAGCCGGTCGCGCCCGCGAGCGATGCGCCGCTGACGCTGTATCTTTCGTCCGGCCGATTGTTCGAGCCGCTGATCGCCGACCCCCGCTGGCCGCACTTTTACGCGTCCTACAACCACTATTCCCAGAGCGGCGACGCCAACCTGGGCAACGTCGCGTCGGTCGGCTTTGGCGAGACGATTTCCATCATCCGCAAGGCCTACCCCAACGACTTCCGCTGGGAGGCGGGCATCCAGGCGGGCGTGTTTGCGATCTTCGACCTGGACTCCAGCTCGTTCGATCTGGTCAACGCCGACTACTTCGTCGGGCCTTATGCCGCGATGCGCTACAACGACTTCTCGCTGCTGACGCGTGTCTATCACCAGAGCTCGCACCTGGGCGATGAGTACATCCTGCGTAACAACATCGACGGCTCGCAACGCGTCAACGTCAGCTACGAGGCCGTCGATCTTATCGCCAGCTACGAGCTGCCGAAGGGATTTCGAGTCTACGGCGGGGCGGGGTATCTCTTCGACCAGGAGCCCGCCAATATCGACCCGTGGTACCTGCAATACGGCATCGAATGGCGCAGCCCCTGGACGTTCGGCGGCCGGGGCGGCATTCGGCCGGTCATCGCCGGTGACGTGCAGAACCGCGAGCAGAACGACTGGGACTTCGATTACTCCATCCGCGCCGGCCTGCAGTTTGAGGACCCGGGTCGGTTCAGCCAACGCATGATGCTCATGCTCGAGTTCTACGACGGCAACTCGCCGAACGGGCAGTTTTACACCGATCGCATCCAGTTCTACGGCGTGGGATTGCACTTCTACTTTTGAGGATGTTTCCTCGGCGTGCTGATCGCATGAAGCGGGGCGCGAGCCTGTCATCCAGAGCGCAGCGAAGGATCTACTCGCCGCGGCAAGGGCCAATGGTTCGTGGACGGGCCTCGCCGGCGCCAGCAGATCCTTCGCTGCGCTCAGGATGACAGAAAGTGTTGGCGCAGCCGACGCAAAGTGTTGGTGTAGGCGACAGAAGGTGTTGGCGCAGACGACGGGCCTCAACCCGCCGGACGCGGGATCACGCTTCACTTCGTCGGTTGCGTCGCGGCGGCTTTCTTGAAGCGGTCGAGTTGTTCCAGCATGAACGTGTCGTCGGGACGCGACTTGAGCGCTTTCGCTTCAGCGGCGATGGCTTCGTCGATCTTCCCGACGCGAAACTTCGCCTCGGCGAGTGTATCGAGATACGCGGCCTCATCCGGCTGGCGCTTGACGGCTTCCTCGGCTAGCGACACCGCCTCATCCAGACGTCGCCCGGAGCGGGCGCACAGCCAGGCGAGTTCGTTGTAATAGGTCGGATCGTCAGGGAAAGCCTTCAGTTGCGATTGGGCGGCGAGGAAGACGCGCTCGAAGTAGGCGTCGACGTCCGCCTTGTTGCCGGTCTGCTCGAGCGTGGAGAATACGTCGAGATAGATCGA
>JBBRFH010000102.1:0-11307 GCA_038224615.1 Tepidisphaerales bacterium | reverse complement strand
CGATGGGCGGCCCGCCGGGCATCCACCGCGCGGCGATCCGGTGATTCTGTCGGTGGCGCGCGACACGCTCGACCTCGATTCGACGCTGCGCTGGCTGACCCTGGCGCTGGCGGCTTCGCTGGCGGCGATGCTGGGCGCGGTCCTGCTGCTGATCCCGCGGATTGTGTCGCGTGCGTTGCGGCCGCTGGGCGAGATGTCGGAGCGGGCAAGCCGCCTGCACGCCGCCAATCTGGGCGAGCGATTTCCGACGTCCGGCGTCCCGGCTGAACTGTTGCCGATCAGCGAGCGGTTGAATGAGTCGCTGGATCGGATCGAAGAGGCCTTTACGCGCGAGAGGCGCTTCGCCGCCAACGCCGCCCACGAGTTGCGCACGCCGCTCGCCGCGATTCGGGCGAATGCGGAGGTCGGGCTGAAATGGCCGTTCCCGCAGCAGACGCACACGTCGCTGACGGACATCGCGACCGCATCAATACGGATGCAGCAGCTCGTCGAGCGCCTGCTCGAACTGGCGCGTGCCAACCGCGCGACACCCGCCGCCGCCGTCGAGTCGATCGCGCTGGCACCGCTGGTGCGGCAGTGCGTCGATGAAGTGGCGTGCGGTCTGGCGGCGCCGGTCGACGACGTGCAACTGACGCTCGCGGATGACGTGGTGATCCGATCGCATTCGCAGCTTCTAGGCTCACTGCTGAGCAACCTGATCGCCAACGCGTTCGTGCATCGACCCGCAGGTGCGTTGATCCGAATCGGGCTTGGCGCATCGACGCCGATCACCCTGACGATCGCCAATCTCGCGCCCAATCTGGAAGCCGACGATCTGTCCCGGATGATGGAGCCGCTCTGGACGAGGTCCACCGACCGCGCCGCAGGCCGCGCCGGGCTGGGGCTGGCAATCGCATCGGAATACGCCGCGCTGCTGGGGTGCGCGCTGCGCCCGCAGTTAACGGCCGCTGGGGAACTCGTCATTCATGTCATCTTTGCTGAGTCGGCCGCGCCTTCGGGCGCGGCCTCGAATACCTGAGAGGAACTCCATGTCGCAAGAGGTTACCGCCGCGTTGCAGGAACCCGTCGTCCTTGACGAACAGCCTTCCGCGCTGTCGAAGGTGCCCGAAGTCACGCTGCTGTTCTGGATCATCAAGGTCGCGGCGACGACCCTTGGCGAGACCGGCGGCGACGCAGTCACGATGTCGATGGGCCTCGGTTACCTCCTCGGCACGCTGATCTTCGCGGCGATCTTCGCCGGTGCGGTGCTCGCACAGATCGCAGCACGCAAG
The DNA here is from genome assembly GCA_038224615.1 of Tepidisphaerales bacterium. Classification (GTDB taxonomy): domain Bacteria; phylum Planctomycetota; class Phycisphaerae; order Tepidisphaerales; family Tepidisphaeraceae; genus JBBRFH01. The sequence continues at coordinate 10,036 of JBBRFH010000102.1, read as the reverse complement.
TTCCACCCGACGCTGTACTGGACGACGATCATCGCGACGACGACGGTCGGCACAACGCTGGCCGACCTTGCAACGCGTGACATCGGGATCGGCTACGCGGGCGGTTCGCTGCTGCTGCTGGGGTTGCTGGGGGCGTCCCTGCTCGCGTGGCATCGCACGCTCGGATCGGTCTCGTTCAAGGACCTTAGTCGGCCGTCGGCGGAGGTCTTCTATTGGATCGCGATCATGTTCTCGCAGACCCTCGGAACCGCGCTGGGCGACTGGACGGCGGATTCTGCTGATTTCGGCTACGGCGGCGCGGCGGTGATTTTCGGTTCGATGCTGGCGGTCGTCGCGGGGCTGTATTTCGCGACGCGCATCTCGCGCGTCGCGCTGTTCTGGGCCGCCTTCATTCTGACGCGGCCGCTGGGCGCGGTGGTTGGCGATTTTCTCGATAAGCCGCACGACCACGGCGGCCTGGCGCTAAGCCGCTATTCCGCATCCTTGGCGCTGCTGATCTTTATCGCCTTCTGCCTCCTCGTGTTCCGCCACAGGCCCGCCACCAGGGGCGAACACGGGCACTGAATCGGAGGTGTCCCACCCGATGACGCCACTTCGTTGCACGGCTATGCGCGGGCAACGTGACGGGAAACTCGTGTAGATTTTCCGCGTTGTCGCGGGGATTGATCCCTCGCGCGCGATCGACCGCGCTACAATGACGCCTGGGGAACGAATGGCCCCGAACTCTTGAAAGGAGTGTTGGCCATGGGATTGATCCTTCTCGTGCTCGTCATCTTGTTGCTGGTTGGGGCGTTGCCGACGTGGGGACACAGCCGCAATTGGGGCTATGCACCGACCGGCGGGCTGGGCGTGGTACTGATCATAGTGCTCATCCTGCTGCTGATGGGCTATCTGCCGCGCGGCTTCTGATGCGGCGACGTTGCTGAAACGCGGAGTTTGAGCGGCTTCGTGTCCGCTGCGCTTCGTCGCCCGTCGCACTCCGGGACGCAGCCGGTATGATGGCGGCCCCTATGTCAGCGACGATCATTGATGGCAACGCGCTTGCTGCCCGGCACAAAGCCGAGACGGCGGCGGGGATTGCGCGGCTGCAGGCGATCGACAAGCCGGTACACCTCGTTGCGATGCTCGTCGGCGCTACGCCGGCGGCGGAGCTGTACGCGTCGCGGCAGGCGGAGGGGTGTCGCGCCATCGGCATCGACTACACCCTCTTGGACCTTCCCGAAGACATCTCCAATCGCGACCTGCGCCTGGAAGTTCGGCGGTTGAACGAGGACACGTCGGTTACCGGGATCATGATTCACATGCCCCTCCCGCACCACATCGACTCTGCCCGCGTGCTCTACGAGATCGACGTCGTCAAGGACGTCGAAGGCGTCAGCCCGGCCAACATCGGCTATGTGCTCTACAAGCACGTCGTCATCGCACCCTGCACCGCGATGGCGGCGGTGGAACTGGCCAAATCAACCGGCAAGCACATGGACGGCGCCGAGTGCGTGGTGGTCGGCGCCAGCCACATCGTCGGCAAGCCGATCGCGCTGCTCATGCTCGAGCAGATGGCGACCGTGAGCATCTGCCACATCGCCACCCAGGACCTTAAACTGCACACGCAACGGGCCGACTTCCTGTTCGTCGCCGCGGGCAAGGCGGGGCTGATCACCGCCGACCATGTGAAGGAAGGCGTCTGCGTCGTCGACGTCGGGATCAACCGCGTTACGCTCCCCGACGGCACGAAGAAAACGGTCGGCGACGTTGATTTCGACGCCGTGCGAGAAAAGGCGTCCCACATCACCCCCGTCCCCGGCGGGGTGGGGCCAATGACCGTCGCGATGCTCCTCCGCAATACACTCCGCTCGGCGGAAATCCTGGCCGGGGTGGGGGAGTGACGACGAGGCGAGAACTGCGATACAATAAGATCGAGGTCTGCGATGAGTACGATCACCATTCAGTTGAACGAGCAACTTCTCCGACGCGCGCAGCGGGCTGCGGAGACCAACGGCGTGCCGATCGACACGGTGATTGGCGAAGCCCTCGAACGTCACGTCCGAATCGAGCCCGCGATGACGCAGGCGGCGGATATCTCGCCTGCCACAGGACTGCAAGCGCTGTTCAGAATGGCGAAGGAGAATGGCTGGCAGTCGGATGGGACCGGATACCTGACCGATGACGAAATGTATTCGCGATGATTCGGCCCTTTTTCGACACAAATATCATCCTCTACTCCGTCGATCCTCGAGATCCGCGCAAGCAGGGCATTTCAGAGGCGTTGTTCAATTGCCATGTGGCCAACCGCTCTGCCGTCGTGTCGACGCAGGTTTTGCAGGAAGCCTATCACAATGCCACGCGTAAGCTCGGCTTCACTTACGAGGCGGCGCTGGCGCTGGTCTGGCACCTGTCGAGGCTTGAGCCGGTCGGAAGCAGCGGACCCTTCGTGCTTGCGGCTGTCGAAGTGGCGCACACGACGCAGATTTCGATTTGGGACGCGCGGATGGTCGTTGCGGCCCGCGATGCCGGCTGCGATGTGCTGTTGACCGAAGACCTCAACCACGGCCAACTGATCGAAGGCGTTCAAATCGTTAACCCGTTCAAAACCGAAGGACCCACACCATGACTGCATTTCCCCCCGCGCCCGCAACCACCAGCCCCTACGCACCGCAGCCCAAGACGACCAACGTCTGGGCCATCGTCAGCCTGATCTGCGGCATCATCGGATGCTTCATCATCACGCCGTTTGCCGCGATCATCACCGGCATCATCGGCGTCGCGCAGGCCAAGCCGCCCAAGGGCGGGAAGGGGATGGCGATCACCGGCATTACCCTCGGCGTGCTCTGGATTGTCGGCCTCAGTGTCGTCGGGTACGGCACCTATTACGGCGTCAACAAGGCCATCCAGTTGGCCAAGGCGCCGGCGATCAACACCCTCAATGAGCTGGCCGCCGGTGATATCGCGGCGGCGTCCAAGTACAGCACCCTCTCGGAGGACGAACTGACGGCGCTGTCCAAACAAGTGAAGCCGCTCGGGAAGGTCGTCGACTTCTCCGTCAGCGGCGCCAGTTCCACCAAGGTCGCCGGCGGCGCAGACCTGATCCATCTGACCGGCATCGTCAAGTTCGAGAAAGGCGAGAAGTCCGTCAATCTCGACCTGTCGACCCAGAACCAACAACTCAAGATCGAGAAACTGGACATCAAGTGAGCGACGCATCCGCCGACAACCGGCCCGACTCCGCCCACCCGCCGACCGTCATCGCCTCTCGCCTGTCTGCTTTGCTCGGCGTTGTGTCGTTTGCGGCGGTGGTGACGGCGATCACCATGATCAAAAGCCGCGGCGCGACCGTGCCCATGGCGATGCCGATGCTCATCTTCGGCGTGTTCGGCGGCATGGGCGCAGTCGTCCTGGGAATGCTCGGCATCGCCCAGGCCCGCAAACTGCTCGTCGGCGGCATCCTGCTCGGGCTGCTCGGCGTCCTCAGCGGGGCCCTCACGGCGCTGGGCGCGCCGCTGGTCATCTTCGCCATCAAGCAGTTCGAGGCGATGCAGATGGCCGAGCCCTCCGTTAAGGCGACCAGCCAATGGATCATGTTCATCGGCAGTGGCAACATCACCTCCGCCAAGGCGCTCAGCGGCGACCGCATGGACGAGGGCAAGCTGACCGATGAGTTTGAGAAGATCCAGTCGTGGGGCGTCATCCAGTCCGTCGACGCCCGCTACGGCGGTGACGCTCGCGACATCGCGAAGATCGAAATCCAGGCCAAAATCGTCTTCGACAAGGTGACCAAGATTCTCGTCGCCCACTGGGACGCCACCGGCCGGGCGCCGGTCCTTACCGACTACGAATTCCGCGACGACCCCAAGGCTCCGCCGGCCACCCAGACGACCAAGTAGCCCGCGCCCGAGAACCGCGGCATGTAACGGTCCTCACAGTACTTAGGGGAAATGCACTCGGAGGGGCTCGAACCCCCAACCCTCGGTTCCGAAGACCGATGCTCTATCCAATTGAGCTACGAGTGCTTTTCGCCGTGGGACTTGCGGCGGATGCTGCAAGTGGCGGCAGGAAAGCCGCTTGTGCCTCTACGAACGAAATGCTCGAAGGAAACCGTGTGCGACTGACCGTGGGTTGATTATCGCCGATTCTAGTACGAAATCCAGTACGCGGGTGCCGTTCAGCGGACAGACGCTTGCGATGGAAAGATCGACTTTCCCGGTGGCTGGTGTTGTGGCGCGGATGGATGGAACTCCATCCGCGGGATTGTAATCGTTGTCACGACTGGATTTAATCGTTGCTGGACGGAGCGTAGACTCTCTGGATGCCGACCCTGCCGCACCAGCCGCACGCCGTGGAACTGATCGTGGACACGCCGCAAGTGCGGGTGTCGGAGATCACCCTCGCCGCCGACACGGACACGCCGGCGCACGAGCAAAGCGAGGTCGAGGAGATTTTCTATTGTCTGGCGGGCGAACTGACGTGCGAGGTCAAGGGCGAGGCATCCGCTGTGTTGTTGTCGGGGCAGAAGGCGCGGTGCGCCGCCGGTCGGGATCACCGCTTGAGCAACTCCGGCGAGTCGCCTTGTCGGTTCGTCCTCATTCACGGCGTTGGTCGTTTCGATTTCGTACTGTCCCGGCAGCCTCCGGGCTGAAACTGTGATGCAGTGGCGAAGTGAGTCGCGTCCGGTGACCTTTCCTACCGTTTTTTGGCGCGCATCGTTCGAGCCTCCTGGCGCGATGTGCGTGCCCACACGCACCATGGGCAGGATGCCCATGCCACGAAATCATCCCTGCTGCGAATGAATCCGCATTCCGTAGAACGAGCGGTAGACGAATGCCAGCGCCACCAGCGCGAAAGCGATCGACAGGCCCATTCGCAGGTTGGCGTGGCCGCTGCTGCTGAGCTGGATGGCGAGTTCGACCGCGAGCAGGCCGAACAGCGTCGTGAATTTGATGATCGGATTGAGCGCGACGCTCGACGTGTCCTTGAACGGATCGCCGACGGTGTCGCCGACGACGGTGGCGGCGTGCAGCTCGGTACCTTTCTCACGCAGTTCGGTCTCGACGATCTTTTTGGCGTTGTCCCACGCACCGCCGGCGTTGGCCATGAAGACGGCTTGGAACAGCCCGCTGATGGAGACACCGACGAGGAAGCCGATGAAGAAGTATTCCTCCGCGAACGCCGTCGCCAGCGTGCTGAAGAAGACGACGACAAAGATGTTGAACATGCCCGCCTGCGCGTACTTGGTGCAGATTTCGACCACCCGCTTGCTGTCGGCGGTGCTGGCTTTGGCGGTGCTTTCGAGGTTCATGTTCTTCTTGATGAACTCGACGGCGCGGTATGCCCCGGTGATGACCGCCTGGCACGACGCGCCGGTGAACCAGTACACCAACGCCGGGCCGACGATCAGCCCGAGCAGGAATGGGGCGTGCATGATGCTGATCTTCTGTATCGCCGCGGCGTTGTGGAGTTGATCGGTGATCGAAATGATGAGCGAGAAGATCATCGTCGTCGCCCCGACGACGGCGGTGCCGATGAGCACGGGTTTGGCGCTGGCCTTGAAGGTGTTGACGGCGCCGTCGTTCTCCTCCAGCAAAAGCTTGGCGTGCGAGAAGTCGGGGACGATCTTGAAGTTGCTCTGCAGGTCGGCGCGGATGTTGACCACGTCCTCGATCAGCGACAGTTCGTAGACGCTCTGGGCGTTGTCGGTCACCGGGCCGTAGCTGTCGACGGCAATCGTTACCGGGCCCATGCCGAGGAACCCAAACGCCACCAGCCCGAACGCAAAGACCGCCGGCGCAGGCATGATGCTGCCGAGATTCAGGCCTTGGTCGGTGCCGATGGTGGTGATGCCGTAAGCGATCGCCATGAGGCCGGCGATGGTCATCCCGCCGATCCAGAACGCGCTGAAATTGCCCGCCGTCAGACCGCTGAGGATGTTCAGCGATGCGCCGCCTTCGCGGCTGGCGGTCACCACCTCGCGCACGTGCCGGCTGTGCATCGAAGTGAAGACCTTGGTCATCTCCGGGATGATCGCCCCGGCGAGCGTGCCGCAGGTGATGATCGTCGCCAGCTTCCACCACAGCGTATCGTTGCCGGGCTTAAGGTCGTGTACCAGCAGGTACGAAACAACGTAAGTTGCGCTCACCGACAACACGCTGGCGATCCACACCAGCGTCGTGAGCGGCACCTCGAAGTTGAAGCGGCGGGAGTTGCTGTAGCGGGCCTTGGCGATCACCTCGTTGATGAGATACGCCGCGCCGCTGGTGATGACCATCAGCAGGCGCATCACGAAGATCCAGACGAGGAGTTTCACCTGCAGGAACTCGGTGGGAATCGCAAGCAGGATGAAGCTGATCAGCGCCACGCCGGTGACGCCGTAGGTCTCGAACCCGTCGGCGGTCGGCCCGACGGAGTCGCCGGCGTTGTCGCCGGTGCAGTCGGCGATCACGCCGGGGTTGCGCGCGTCGTCTTCCTTCACGTTAAAGACGATCTTCATCAGGTCCGCGCCGATGTCGGCGATCTTGGTGAAGATGCCGCCGGCGACGCGCAACGCTGCGGCACCCAGCGATTCGCCGATCGCAAACCCGATAAAGCACGGCCCGGCGAGCGACTTTTCGACGAACAGCATGATGCAGAGCATGATCAGCAGTTCGACGCTGATCAGCACCATGCCGATGCTCATGCCGGCGCGCAGCGGGATCGAATAGCACGGGTACGCCTTGCCCTCCAGCGAGGCAAACGCGGTGCGCGAGTTGGCGAAGGTATTGACGCGGATGCCAAACCACGCCACGCCAAATGAGCCGGCGATGCCCACCAGCGAGAAGGCGATGATGACCGCCACCTTGTACGCCGGGAACCCGTTCTGCGTGATCTCAACTCCGGCGGCATCTTTGAGGCCGGTGGGGTACTCGGCGAGGAAGCCGAAGTACGCGATGATCGCACTCCCGATGAACAGTTCCAGAAACAGCAGGAACTTTCCCTGCGTCAGCAGGTAGGTCTTGCAGGTCTCGTAGATCAGTTCTGACACCTCGAGCATCGATCGATGCACGGGCAGGTTCTTGAGCTGCCTGTAAATGACCATGCCGAAGACCAGCCCCAGCGCGCAGATGACCAGCCCGCCCAGCAGCAGGTTGTGGCCGCTCAGTCCGAAGAAGGTCGGGCCCGACGACATGTCGGGGAGCTGGAGTTTTGCTTCATTGGCAAGGGTGAGCGCGGGGCCTCCGAGAAGCGCAACAAGCAAGGCTGCCGTTGCGACGTGACGCGTGCAAGTGTGTGCCATATCGAATTGTCTCCGACCCAAAGAAGTGCCGGCCGATGAACGGCCAATGGTCCCTTACGCCGCCCGAATGATACGCACGTAAACAATGCAATCGCAAGGATTTTCGAGTTTCACAACTGCCGTGCCGCGAAAGGGGGAATGCGGCCGCGAAGATTGGCTGAGCGCAAAGACAAACGCGAGAAATTTAGTTCATCACGAACTGTTGATAACCACCAGAAACACCAAGATCACCAAAAATGCCTGATATTCTGACCCGAAATTCTTGGTGTCCTTGGTGCCTTGGTGGTTGAAAGAGGGACAATTCAGAGAGGCCGATTGTCTTCCTTCGCGTTGATCTTCGCGCTCGTAGCCTCTTCGCGGCCAAATTCAGTTCGCGGCATCGGGCTGGGGGCGACGGGTCAGCAGCACCGAGCCGACGCGCCGACGCGGGACGCTCAGCACCTGGGCGTCGTACGGGCCGATCTGAACCACATCGCCGACGTGGGGGAGGCGCTTGAGTTCTTCGGTGATGTACCCGCCGAGCGTGTCGACGCTTTGTTTTTCGATGTCCGCCGGCAGCGTCAGCTTGACGATCAGCTCGTGCAGCGGAAAAGCGCCGCTCACGCGGATGTTGTCTGCTTCGACGACGTAATCGCGCGTGGCCGCATCGAACTCATCGTCGATCTCACCGACGATCTGCTCGAGCACGTCCTCCATGGTCACGATCCCCTGTGTGCTCCCGTACTCATCGACGACGACGGCCATGTGTACGCGGGTGCTCTGGAACTGCCGCAGCAGCTTGGAGACCTGCACCAGCTCGGGGACGAAGATCACCTCGCGCTTCGACGACCGCAGGTCGATGTCGCCGGCTCCGATGACGTGTACGCTTGCGCCGGGCTTACCGTCGGCGATCGCGATGGCGTTGCCCTCCGGCGTGGTCTCGTCGGCGAAGCGCAGCTTGCCGGGGATCAGGTGCAACGCGTTCATCAGGTCCTTCACGTGGACGTAGCCGACGACCTTGTCGATCGTCCCTTCGCACAGCGGAAGCCGCGTGTATTCGCTGGTGCGGATGGTTTTGAGAATCTCGGCGATCGGCTGGTCGATCATCAGGAACTGCACGCGGGTGCGCGGCGTCATGATCTGCCGGGCCAGCAGGTCGCCGAACGCGAACGCGCTCATCAGCAGCGCCGAGCGTTCGCGCCCCAGTTCACCCGAGGCGGTGGCTTGGCGGACGAGTCCGCGCAGCTCCTCCTCAGTGTGCGGCAGCCCGCCGTGCGCGCCGCCGGTAAGCTCGACGCCGCACAGACGCAGCAGCAGATTGCTCGACGTGTTGAGCGTCCAGATCGCCGGGTAAAAAATGTACGTGAACCCGATCAGCGGCAACGCGACGACCGGGAGCAGCTTGTCCGGATAGAAGATCGCGAAATTCTTCGGCGCCACCTCGCCCACCACGACGTGCAGGCTGGTTGCGATCGTCAGGGCAACCGTGATGGCGATCCAGTGATGCCCGATCGGCGGGGATTGGATGCCGAACAAGTGCAGGATCGGCTCGATCAGCACCGCGATCGCCGGCTCGGTAATGGCGCCCAGTCCCAGCGAGGCGATGGTGATGCCGAGCTGGCACGTCGAGAGGTACAGATCGAGCTGGTGCTTGATCTTCAGTGCCGCCCGCGCGAGAAACGAGTCGGCGGCCGCCGTCTCCAGACGCGACTGCCTTGCGCCTACAGCGGCGAACTCGGCGGCGACGAAATATCCGTTTAAGGCGACCAGACCGAAGGTCGCAATCAGCTTCCAGGCAATGTCGAACACACTTCAGCTTATACCCGCCCGGGCGAACGCGCGATAGAGTGAGGCCTTCGCATGCCCACCCATCGCCCCCTCCAGATCCTCGTTGCCACCTCTACCATCCTTGTCGCGCTTGTGTTTTTCGTGGCGGGGGTGCAGAAGTTGCGCGTGCCCGACCCGACCGTGACGATGATCGGCCGCTACATCGACAGCCCGCAGGCAGTCCGCGCCATCGGCTTCATGGAGATCGGCCTGGCGACGTGGATGCTGAGTTTCCGCACCCCGCGACTGGCCGGCGGCGCCGCCGCGTTGGCGCTGGCGGGGTTCAGCGTGCTGATCGCGGTCGAACTGCAGCGCAACGCACCGCTCCCCTGCGGCTGTCTGGAGACGCGCCCCGGCCTCGAATCCCCCCACGCAATCCGCAGGGGGCTATGGGTGTCGCTCGGGCGGAATGCCTTCCTCATCCTCTGCGCCACCAGCGTCGCGGTACTGGCGACGTCCGATAAACCACGCGCCAGCTCTGAATTCTGAATTCTGAATTCCGGGATTCAGAAGCCAGAATTCGGGCTCGGAAGTTTTCTTGCCCTCACAAAGCGCCGATGTGACTTGAAGACACTTATGGCCACCACCGAAACACAACAGCATCTTGCGGAAGACGTGGAGATGGGACAGCTCGTCAGCAGCAGCGATCGCCGCCGCTCGGCGCGGCAGGAGCGGGCGACGCCCGCGTGGCTGTCGGCCGCCTCCGGGTCACGACAGGGCAACGGCCTGCACGTCAAGATCCGCGACCTTTCGCTCCACGGCACCGGATTCATCAGCGAGACCGAACTCCGCAAAAACGACACCCACTGGATGATCGTCGCCGACCAGTCCCTGCGACTGAGCACCCGCGTCCGCATCGTCAACGTCCGTCTACGCGACGACGGCAAGTGGGACATCGGCGGCGAGTTCTTTTGACCACCGAGCGGCGCTCGGCGGTTGGTTACTGGTTACTGGTTACTTGTTACTTGG
>JBBRFH010000101.1:0-11447 GCA_038224615.1 Tepidisphaerales bacterium | reverse complement strand
CAGCTCGACGCGCACATGCAGATGCTGGACGAAGCCAAGAAGCGCGATCACCGCGTCGTCGGCCCGGCGCTGGGGCTCTTTACCATCGACGACCAGGTCGGCCAGGGCCTCGTGCTGTGGAAGCCCAAGGGCGCGGTCGTGCGCCAGGAGTTGCAGAACTTTATCAGCGAGCACCTGAAGCGCCAGGGCTACTCGCAGGTCTTCACCCCGCACATCGGGCGGCTGGGCTTGTACAAGACCAGCGGGCACTTTCCGTACTACCGTGAGAGCCAGTTCCCGCCGATCCTCGATCGCGACTTCACCGCCAGGCTCGCGGAGGAAAAATGCTCGTGTTCAGACCTCGCCAATCTCATGGAGACCGGCGAGATCGACGGCTACCTGCTCAAGCCGATGAACTGCCCGCACCACATCCGCATCTATGCCAGCGAGCAGCGCAGCTATCGCGACCTGCCCATCCGCCTCGCGGAATTCGGCACCGTCTATCGCTGGGAAAAGTCCGGCGAGCTGGGCGGGATGACCCGCGTGCGCGGCTTCACCCAGGACGACGCTCACCTGTTCTGCATGGAAGAGCAGATCCCCGCCGAGGTGCAGGGGTGCCTGGAGCTGGTCAAGATCGTGCTCGGTACGCTCGGCATGAGCGATTACCGCGTTCGGGTGGGCCTGCGTGACCCCGACAGCGCCAAGTACGTCGGTGATCCCGCGCAATGGGATCGCGCCGAGGCGGCCTGCCTCAACGCGGCGCAATCGCTCGGTGTTCCGTTCACCAAGGAGCCAGGAGAAGCGGCTTTCTACGGGCCGAAGATCGACTTCGTGATCAAGGACGTCATCGGCCGCGAGTGGCAATTGGGCACCGTGCAGGTCGATTACCAGTTGCCGCAGCGATTCGATCTGAGCTACGTCGGCGCCGACAACAAGCCGCACCGCCCGGTGATGATCCATCGCGCCCCGTTCGGATCAATGGAGCGCTTCATCGGCGTGCTGATCGAGCACTTCGCGGGCGCGTTCCCACTTTGGTTGGCTCCGGTGCAGGTTGCAGTATTGACCGTCAGCGAGAAGACCGACGAGTACGCCCGGAAAGTATCACAACAACTCAAGGACGCCGGCCTGCGCGTTGAGCTGAACAACAGCAACGACAAGATCGGCGCCAAAATCCGCAACGCCAGCATGGACAAAATTCCCTACATGCTCGTCTGCGGGGAGAAGGAAATCGCCGAAGACAAGGTCGCGGTGCGGCATCGAACTGAGGGGGACAAGGGCGTGGTGAGTGTGGAGGAGTTTGCGGGGATGGTGATGAAGCTGGTGAGGGATCGTGCGTGACGGCGCGGGAGCCGCGACTTCCGTCGCGGCGTCACGACAGCGCGGGGCACGGATTCGTCTTGACGCCGCGACGGAAGTCGCGGATTCTCCCCGCGCATGGGGATCGAGGAGATCAACACCGACACCGTGTGGTATCACGTCATCTGGAACACGCTGGGCTCCTGGCTCCCGGGCGACCCGCGTGGCTTCCGCAATCGCGACCATCGCATCCATTCCTCCGGCGACTACAAGAATCCGCCGCCAGCAGGGGAGCACGAAGGCCTGCTCCGTTACAACCAGAAGCGCGCTCGTGCTGAGGTCACAATTCCGTACGCGCTGCGCCCGGTGATCGGCGACGCCGCGCGTGATGCGATGACCCGGCGCGCGATCGAGTTCGTGGTCATCTCCGTGTCGTCCGAGCATGTGCATGTGCTCGGAAACCTCCCTCGCATTTACTCGACCTCACAGGCGCTGGTAGGGAAAGTGAAGACAATCGCATCGCTCGCGGTGCGTGAGCAGTTGCCGGGTTCGATCTGGTCGCGCGGGTGTATGTTGAAGCCGATCACGTCGCCGGGACACTGGGCGTCGACGCAGAACTACATCGCGAACATGCAGGAGCGAGGGGCGTACGTCTGGGATCGGGCGCGTGGTGCGTACTACATGACGTGACGTCGAGTGGGGAATCCGCAGCTTCCGCTGCGGCGTCATCGCTTTTGCGATAGAGGGGAAATCCTGCGACATCGCGCCCTGGGGTGACGCGCGATACGCCTGCTATCATCGGATCATGCTGTCCCAAAAAGAAAACCCGACGAGCGTGCATGCTCATGACGTGCTCAAGCTGATCAAGGAGACCCACCTCAGCACCGCCGCGTTGTTTGAAGAGGCGGGGCGAAGGTTTGGCGTGGGGGCGACGTTCCACACCTGCTCGGGTGGGGGAATGTCATTGCCCAAGTTGTTGGAGAAGTTCCTCGCCTGCGACAAGCTCATTCTTGAGAACGGCCGGCTGATTGTGAATGAGCGGAAGGTCTGCTCGCACGGCTGATGGGCACGCCGACCCGCGCGCATGGCGTTATGGCGTGTGATCGAAGCACCGCCAACACCGCATCCAGCGCATCGGCTTCGATCGCGCTGGGTCGATCCCGGTGACTGCCGACGATCTGAGCGAGACTCCGCGCGAGCGATAGTAGCTTGTCCATGGCGTTGTCCTCCGGCGTTGGCATAGGCAGATTTTGAAGCGCCTCGCGCCGACCGAAGCCGGTTTCGTTTCCGCCGGACTTCAGGGGCGCGAGGCACGCGCCATGCGTTCGCCGCGTGTGCTATGACTGGCGACGGCCGCCGGCTCGGGCGGGGGTGGATTCGCCGCCACGCTCACGAAGATGCCGATCGTGCTCGACGAGCTTGCTCAGCAGGCCGAGCGAGATGAGCGTCGGGGCCCAGTGCCCAACGAAGTCAGCGTCCTTGGACCGGCCCATCAGCTTGAGCGTCAGCGACGCGACGATCGATCCCGCCGCCGCGATCAGAAACGCATCGGTGGGGATGCGGCCTGTCGTGCTGGCGATCGGTGATTCGCCCATGTAATGGGCGGCATCGCTTGCGTGCGATTTGACTGACGATGCAACGTCCGATGCCTTCGATCCGAGGTCCGACGCCATTTCCGATGCCTGGTCTACGATATTTCGCATAACGGTTCTCCTGGTTCGTTGTTTCTGATCAAGCGTAGGCGCGTGTAAATGAAGTTCGGCTAACGCCCCTCTAAAAAACATTCCATCTGCAACTCAACCGGAGCATAAAAAACGACAGAACACGAAGCGGGCGTCACGTCGGGACGTTTACCGCTACGTGCTCTGTTTGTCGGTTCCCGTGTTCTGTAACCGTCATCGTCCGAGTGACATGCCGGAGGAGGGCTCTTGCGTGAGCCATGATCGACTCGTGGCAGCTTGATTGGCGGCACAAACAATCTTTGCCGACCGTGAAGGCGAGTCCAAAATTCATCCCGCGCGTCACTCGACCGACGACGGCCATTGTTCTGGCTGGCTCGTCCCGTTGCACTGGACATTTCGGGAACATCCTCACCGGTTTTCGTTGCGGTCGTCCGTGTTTTCCATTAACCAAGAGTAGGAACGTTGGCTTAAACCTGGCGCCAAATCGATGTGAAAGTTTGTCCATGACTGAAGTTGTCACAACTTGTTCCCCTGCCGGCAGTTCGACGGCCTCCCCGCCGGCGGCCGCGCCGAGGGTGTGCGATCGGCTGTCGTGGCGCGCCATCGCCGCGCCGGGCGCCAAGGCGATCCTGCGGCTGTGGAAACCGTTCGTGGTCATCCAGTTCTGCGGGCTGGCGGTCGTGCTGGCGTACTTCCATGTGCCTGCGTTCAACGCGTTCTGCGGGCATCTGGCGACGCTCAAGGCGCAGGGCGGTTTTTTGTTCAGCGCGGTGGTCATGTCGGTCGCCTCGGGCTTCGTGCCTGAACTGATGAAATACCTCACCGGCGTCGACCGCGTCGTCGACCGCCGGCGCTGGCGCAACATCGCATTCGCGATGGCGCTGTTCGCGGTGTCGGGCGTGTTCTGCGACGCGTTCTATCGGCTGCTGACGATCGTGTTCGGTGATAACAATCGCCCGCTGACGGTGCTGGCGAAAGTCGCTTGCGACCAGTTCGCCTTCACGCCGACCTTCGGCCTCGGCACGATCGCGCTCGCCTACGCCTGGCGCGCCGAGCGCTACAGTCTCAAGGCGCTGTACCACAACGCGAGTCTCCGCTGGTACATCCGCATCGTCGGACGGTTGGCCGTGCCGTGCTGGATCTACTGGATCCCGATGGCGTCGCTGATGTATGTGCTGCCGAGCAGTCTCACCTTCGTCTTCGGCGCCACCGCCGCCGCCGCGAGTTCACTGATCTTCATCGCCGTGGCATCGGGGGAAAAGGGATGAACCGCGAAAGCGCGAAGGAGCGCGAAGAATAACGCGAAGGAAAGCCGAATTAGACGTTCTTGAATTCCCCGCAGATGGTGTTTTGAACCCGACTCTTGCATTGCGCGGGATCGGGTATCCTGGTTTGAACCCTCTTCCGGAATTCTTCGTGTTCTGCTTCGCGCGCTTCGCATCTTCGCGGTTGTCTTTTACACTTCCGGGACGATGCGATCCGAATCCTACGACTTTCTGAAATCAATCGAAGAGACGCCCAGCCCGAGTGGTTACGAGCAGCCTGTCGCGCGGATCGTCCGCAAGCGGATGGCCAAGTTCGCAGACAGCATCACCACCGACGTTCACGGCAACGTCATCGTCGCCATCAATCCCAAGGCGCCCACCCGGGTGATGCTGGCCGGGCATATGGACCAGATTGGGTTCCTGGTCAACCACATCACCGACGCCGGTTTCATTCATGTGTCGGCCGTCGGTGGGATCGACAACGCGGTGCTGCCGGGCACGCGGGTGACGATTCACGCCAGGAAAGGCCCCATCCAGGGCGTCATCGGCCGCAAGGCGATTCACCTGATGAAAGCCGAAGAACGCAACGGCGGGAAAATCGAGCTGGCAGACCTCGCGGTCGACATCGGCGCCAAGGACAAAAAAGAAGTGCTCGAGCACGTCGCGATCGGCGACCCGATTACGTTCCTGCTGGGCGTCACCCGGCTGCTGAACGATCGCATCGTCAGCCCGGCGCTGGATAACAAGGTCGGCACGTTCGTCGTGATGGAAGCGCTGCGGCTGTGCAGCGAGGGCAAGCTTAACATCGGGCTTTACGCCGTCGCGACGGTGCAGGAGGAGATCGGGCTGCGCGGGGCGCGGACGAGCTGCTACGGCGTCGACCCCAGGGTCGGCATCGCCGTCGATGTCACGCACGCCAGCGACTACGCCGCCATCGACAAGCGTGTCGCCGGCGACGTGCAGATCGGCAAGGGGCCGGTGATCGACATCGGCGCCAACATCAACCCGATCGTCAGCGACCTGTTCCTCGACACCGCAAAGAAGAAGAAGATCGAAGTCCAGCCCGCCGCCGCCCCGGGCGCGACGGGCACCGACGCCAACGCCATTCAGATCTCCCGCGCCGGCGTCGCCGCAGGACTGATCAGCATCCCCAACCGCTACATGCACACGCAAGTCGAACTGTGTGCCCTGTCCGACCTGGAGAACGCCGCGCTGCTGATTGCCGAGACCGTGAAGCGGATCGACAACAAGACCAGCTTTATTCCGATGTAGGCGATCCGCTCCGAGGCCTTGCTGCTTCAGCAGCGAGGTCAATCGTGCTCCCCGTATCTGCGCTACGGCACCCCCGTGAGGAACGCGTCCAACACGAGGGCGCGATTCGCATTCGTTTCCGGTGTGAAACCCGCGCTCGAAAATTCAATGCGAGCCGCGAAGAGGCGAAGGGCGCGAAGGCAGACGCGAAGAATGCGGATTTTTTATGTTTCCCTTCGCGTTAATCATCGCGCTCTTCGCAGCGTCGCGGCTCGTAAAGTTTTCTAGACGCAACGCGGGGGGCTGACAAACACTCGGCACACTTCACCGAAGCCGGTACGCGGTTCCGATTGCGGTGATGAGGACCATGGCGCGTTGGTTGGCGTTGATGGCGGAACCCATGTCGGCGGCTTCGATCTTGACGTCGCAGACGGCGTTGTAGCCGGCGCGCCTGGCGGCTTCGAGCATGCGGATGACGGCCTCGCGCCGCGCGAGCTGGCTCAGCAGCGTGTAGCGCGTGCCGGGGGATGCGTGCGTGCGATCGGGGAGCAGGTTGCCGAAGTAGCGCGCCGACAGCGCGCTTTCTCCGACGACGATGCCAGGCACGATCCGTTCCTCGCACTGCTCCCGAAACAGCCCGCTGCTGTCGGCGATCATGCCCGCGAGCAATTCCTCTCTCGCCGCGAGTTCCTGTTCATACCGGGCGCGCCACCGCGCGTCGTACGAACCGGCCCACCATGCGGCAAGCCCGACGGCAAACACGATCGCGAAGATAAGCCAGGCGAGGATCAAATCAGCCCACCCCCGGCGTCCCGAACGGCCGAACCGTGACGGCGGTCCCGTAGACGAACACCTCGGCGACGCTCGCGGTGATGGCGGTCGTCGCGAAGCGGACGTTGACCACGGCGTTGCCGCCCAGCGCGGTCGCCTGCTGCGTCAATCGCTCCACCGCCTCCTTCCGCGCCGCCGCCAGCATTTCCGCATGGGCCGCCAGGTCGCCGCCCAGCAGGTTCTTGAAGCTCTGGGCGACGTCCTTGCCCACATGGCGCATCCGCACGCTATTTCCCTCGACAATTCCATGAACGGCCAGGATTTCCTGTCCAGGGATCGTCTCGGTGGTAACCAAGGTCATGTCGGGAAGGATCGCATGAAGCACCAGAGCGATCAAATTACGCGTGCTGGGACGCTTCGACGCCAGCCCCTGCAGAGCCCGATTTGACCCCAGGGGGGATGGCATAGGGGAAGCCTGTAGCGGGGGGAATGCAACCCAATGCGCTCAAATGAACACAAAATTCACTTGCGTATTGAGCGCCAGAACCGCAAAATGCCGAGAATTCGATAGGAAACTGCCCCGGGTGTGCCGGGGTGGTGCTATCGTTGGGAAATCCGTTTTGCGTTTCTTCGCCGACGGATCGTGATTAGAGGACAAACGGGCGAGCTGCTGCATGCCCCGGAGTCTTGGTTTTTTGGAGTTCCAGCCATCGCTACCGACTTTCGCTACAACGAACGCATCCGCATTTCGCCGGTTCGCCTGATCAACGAAAAAGAAGACCAGCTCGGCATCGTGCCAACCGCTGAAGCGCTCCGCCTGGCGCGTGAGGCCGGGCTCGACCTTGTAGAGGTCGCGCCCAACGCCCGCCCGCCGGTGTGCAAGATCCTCGATTTCGGCAAGTGGAAGTATCAGCAGCAGAAGAAAGAGCAGAAGTCGCACTCGCACAGCAAGGGCGGCCAACTCAAGGAACTGAAGCTGCGCACCGTCCGCATCGGCGATCACGATCTGGAGATCAAGGTCAACCACGCCCGTATGTTCCTCGCCGAGGGCAACAAGGTGCAGTTCACGCTCCAGTTCAAGGGCCGTGAACTCGCCCACACAGACCTGGGCTACAACATCTTCGTCAAGATTCGCGAATGGCTCTTCCTGGTGAGCAAGGTCGAGCGGCCAGCCAAGATGGAAGGCAAGCGGATGACGATGGTCCTTCAGCCGGACCACAAGGTCGTCAAGCCCGGCGAGCCGATCCCGACGCCCCCCAAGGCCCCCACGACCGGCGGCTTCGCGCCGCGGCCGTCGTCGAGCGGTCAAGGTCTTAACCTGCAACGTCCGGTGCATGCCGCGCCGCGCCCGCAGCCGGTCGGGTCGTCGACTTAATCAATCCGGTCGACCGCCTCGCCCACGCCCGTCCATCCCCGAATCGCCCGCAGGGCAATCGCGTGTGCGCGCATACAACTCGCTCGCGCGTACGCGCGGGCGAACTGGCAGTGCGGGGTCTGCTCGGTGCGCCAACTTTTTGGAAAAAGTCTGGAACTTGCTGCGAAGGCGCAAGCGACGTCCGTTTTGGTGTGCGGCAATGGGCAGTTGCTTGCCCCTTCGCGGTTCGCATGTTCTGCTCTAAGATGCCGGGCATGCCCGCGCAGTTCATCGAGACGGTCGGCCGAAGCACCAACAACACGCTCGCCGTGTTCGGGGACTTCTCCGTCTTTGCCGCGCAGACCATCCGGTGGATGTTTCAGACGTTTTTCCGCTGGCGCACCTGGAAGCTGGTGCTGCCGCAGATGTACGACGTCGGCGTCAAAAGCGTTCCGGTCATCGCCGTCACCGGCGCGTTCATTGGCATGGTGATGGCGATCGAGAGCTACAACCAGTTCAAGGCGCTCGGGCAGGAAGAGCGCATGGGCTCGATCATCAACCTCAGCGTGGTCAAGCAGATCGGCCCCGTGCTCGCCGCCGTCATGCTCGCGGGGCGCATCGGCGGGGCACTGACGGCGGAACTGGGGACGATGAACGTCACCGAGCAACTCGACGCGCTGCGCGTCATGGGCTCGGACCCGATCCGCTACCTCGTCGTCCCGCGACTGATTGCCTGCCTACTGCTTTCGCCGATCCTGACCATCTACTCCGACGTGCTCGGCGTGCTGGGCGGGTACTTCATCGCGGTGCTGCAGTTCGGCGTTCCCAGCACGCCTTACTGGCATTACTCCAACCAGGCCATCGACTCGTGGCAGATCATGGAAGGAATCTTCAAGAGCTTCTGGTTCGGCGGGGCGATCGGGCTCATCGCGTGCTACAAGGGCTTCACCTGCGGTGCCGGCGCGTCCGGTGTCGGCAGGGCGTGTACGGAGAGCTTTGTCTCCAGCTTCGTCGCGATCATGGTCCTCAACTTCGTCCTCGCCAAGATGCTGCAGGACTTGTACGTGGCGATCTATGGGATGCGGAGCCTGTTCGGGTGATGGGCCTTGGGGTTTGGGCCTTAGGCCTTGGTGAAATGCTGTGAACGATCACGCCGCTTCGATTTCGTCTTCGCCCAACGCCGAGGGTTCAAGGCCCAAGGCCCCGTCGATCATTTCAATCCGCAATCTCCACACGCGGTTCGGCAAGCTCGTCGTGCTCAACGGGGTGTCGATCGAGATCGAGGCGGGGAAAACGATCGTCATCCTCGGACCTTCGGGCACAGGCAAGAGCGTGCTGCTCAAGCACATTGTCGGCCTGTTGCGCCCGGACAAGGGCGAGGTCTACTTTGAAGGCCACCGCATCGACGACAAGCCTGAGCGGCTGCTGATGTCGTACCGCACCAACTTCGGGTTTCTCTTCCAGATGGGGGCGCTGTTCGATTCGCTGAACGTGATCGAAAACGTGGCGTTCCCGCTCGTCGAGCACTCGAAGTTCCCGCGCGACCAGATTTACGACATCGCCCACCAGAAGCTGACGATGGTCGGCCTTCCCGATGCCGGCAAAAAGATGCCCGGTGAACTCTCCGGCGGACAGCGCAAGCGCGTGGCGCTGGCGCGGGCGATCGCGATGGCCCCGAAGGTGATCCTCTACGACGAGCCCACCACTGGCCTGGACCCGATCCGCTCCGACGTCATCAACGAGCTGATCATCAAGCTCAAGAATGAACTGCAAATCACCAGCATCGTTGTCACCCACGACATGAACTCGGCGTTCAAGGTGGCGGACCGCATCCTCATGCTGGCCGAGGGGAAAATCCATTTCGACGGCACGCCGGCGACGATCCGCCAGAGCGACGACCCGATCGTCCAGCAGTTCATCAGCGGCGAAGCCGGCGACGCCGAGCTCGCCCAACTCCGCCGGCCGTCACCGTAAGCGTGCCCTTGCTCATCGCTTCTTCGCGGCTAAGAACTGGATGCGTGCCGCGAAGTTGCGATCAGCGCGAAGGAAAACGCGAAGCAATGCAGAGGGAACCACAGATTGCACAGATGACACAGATTCAGAAAATGCCAATCTGTGGAATCTGTGCAATCTGTGGTTCCCGGTATTACCAATTCAGAGTGCCCGGAAGAGGATGAACCGCAGATTTCGCAGATTTCGCAGATTTTTAAGAGGTCCGTTCCGCAGTCTTTGATTTACTCTGCGTAATCTGCGGTTCCCGTTGTTTTCAATTCGAAGTGCCCGGAAGAGGAGGGACCGTGGGTCGCTTCCACTTTTTTGCGCTCTGGTTAATCTGCTCGGTGTCCGCCGATCGCGCCGGCCAGTGGGTCGGCGGGGTGCGATGCGGACGAAGGAGTCGCGCCAGATGCATCTGCTATCAGCCAAGGGTTTTCTCGCCGCGGGTGTGGCGGCGGGGATTAAGCGGTCGGGAAACAAGGATGTCGGCCTGCTCGTCGCCGAGCAGTTCGCCACCGCCTCTGCCGCGTTCACGACCAACAAGGTTTTCGCGGCGCCCATCGCGGTCGGGCGCAAGCACATCAAGGCCGGCGTGCTCAAGGGCGTCGTGCTCAACAGCGGCAACGCCAACGCCTGCACTGGCCAGCAAGGCATGGACGACGCGCGTCGCATGTGCGCCCTGGCCGCCCAGCTCACGCAGGTGGACACCGACCTGTTTCTCCCCAGCAGCACGGGCATCATTGGTCACCTCCTACCGATGGACGCCATCTGCGCCGGCATCCGCGCCACCGCCGCCGACCTGGGGGATTCCGAGTCGCACGCGCTGGCGTTCACCGACGCGATCCTCACCACCGACACCCGACGCAAGTTCGCCAGCGCCCGTGTGAAGATCGGCGGCAAGACCGTCACGCTCACCGGCACCTGCAAAGGCGCCGGCATGATCGGCCCGCGCATGGCGGTGCCGAAACAGGCGACCATGCTCGCCTACCTGCTCACCGACGCCGCCGTCCCGTCGAAGGTTTTGCGGTCGACCCTCGGCGCGTCGGTCGAGAAAAGCTTCAACTGCGTGACGATCGACAACCACATGAGCACCAACGACACCGCCGTCCTCATGGCTAGCGGCGCGTCGGGCGCGGTCGTCAACAACAAGGCTAGCGCCGCCAAATTCCTGGCCGCGCTCGACGAGGTGTCGCAGTCGCTCGCCCAGCAGATCGCCGCCGACGGCGAAGGTGCGACCAAGACCTTCACCGTTCGCGTCCGCGCCGCCGCCAGCGATAAAGACGCGCAGAAAATCGCCCGCGCCATTGCCGACAGTGCGCTGGTGAAGTGCGCCATCCACGGCAACGACCCCAACTGGGGCCGCATCGTCTCCGCCGCCGGCATGTGCGATGCGAAGTTCAATCCCGATCGCGCTAAACTCACGCTGCAGGACACCATCGTTTACCGCCGCGGCACTCCCGTTCCGTTTGACGCCGCCTCAGTCAGCAACCGCCTGAAGGACAAGCAAGTGCTCGCCGACCTGCACTGCGGCCTCGGCGACGGCGAGGCGACGATATGGACGTGCGATTTTTCGCGCGAGTACGTGACGATCAACGCGGATTACCACACGTAGGGCGCTGCCCAATGTCGACGCGGAAACAGCCGCGTCGCGCGAGCCGGCGCGTGGTACTTTCCGGCTGAAACCCGCGCCCAAATGCCAGTGCGAGCCGCGAAGATGCGACGAGCGCGAAGGCAGACGCGAAGAATGGTCATTTCTTTGTGTCCCGTCGCGGTGATCATCGCGCGCATCGCATCTTCGCGGCCGGACTTGCTCCGAAGACGCGATGCCGGGGCTGATGCTGATACGCATCAGGC
>JBBRFH010000100.1:0-11484 GCA_038224615.1 Tepidisphaerales bacterium | reverse complement strand
GCGAGAGCGGGAAGAAGTTCGAGGACTCGGAAACGAAGCAAGTTGCGCAGCGCGCAAGCGATCTCAGCGGTCCCGCCAACACCCCCACGCCCACGGTGCCCGCGCCGTTCAAGCCGGCGGACGAGTTCGGGCTGAAGTTCGAGCTGAAGCAGAAGACAGAATCCCGCGCGGTTGGTGGGTCGTTCAGGGGCAAGCTCGCCGGCGGCGCCGATACCGACGGCACCGGGGTGGTTGACGGCAGTGTCGATATGAGCGTACCGCTCGCCGCCGGCGAAAAGGACGGCAAGTGGGAAGCCGCAAAGCCCGTCGGCGGTCAGGAGGCTGGCAAGGCGCCGAATGCAGGTCTCGCATTGGCCGACCCGCAGGTGCCCGCCCAACCGCCCACTGAGCAGCCGACCGTTCGCCAGATGGCCAAGGTCATCCGATCCGGCACGATCGCGTTCGAGGTCGATTCGTTTGATTCGTCGCTGATGACCGTCACCAAGCTGGTGATGGAGGACGGCGGATTTGTCGCGTCGACCGATTCGAGCAAGCTGCCCAATGGCAAGACGCGCGGCCTGATCGTGGTGCGCGTGCCGCCCGATCGCCTCGACGCGTTCATCCTCAAGCTGCGCGGCCTCGGCGATCTCAAGAGCCAGCAGATCGCCGCCCAGGATGTCGGCAAACAGTACACCGACATCGAAAGCCAGCTCCGCGCCGCCCGCGCCATGGAGACGCGGCTGCTGGACATGATCGCCAAAGGACAAGGCGCGATCAAAGATCTGCTGGCGGCCGAGAAAGAGCTGGGGACGTGGCGCGAGAAGATCGAGAAGCTTGAAGGCGAGAAGCGTTACTACGACAACCTGATCTCGATGAGCACGCTGCAGATCACGATGACCGAGCGCGACATCAAGGCCGCCGCCGGTGCCGTGGAGGCCGAGCAGATCAACGCCGGTGTCGAGACCGACGACGTGCTGGCGGCACGCACGCAACTGATCAAGGCGATCGACGACGCGAAAGGCCGGATCATCGCGTCCGATCTCAACCAGTTGCAAGGCGGGCAACTCGCTGCGAACGTGACGGCGGAAGTACCCTCCGAAGCGGCGGGGCCGCTCGTCGATCGCCTTAAGCAGCTGGGTCGGGTGGCCCGGCTCGAGGTCGATCGCAAGCAGACGACCGTCGACGGCACCTCGCCGCCCACGCCCGGCGCGCGTGTCGAGAAGAAGCCGACGAAGCTGATCGTCGGGCTGTACAACCTCTTCAACGTCGCCCCGCG
The DNA here is from genome assembly GCA_038224615.1 of Tepidisphaerales bacterium. Lineage (GTDB taxonomy): Bacteria > Planctomycetota > Phycisphaerae > Tepidisphaerales > Tepidisphaeraceae > JBBRFH01. Next base: position 10,229 of record JBBRFH010000100.1, on the reverse strand, counting down.
CACCAGCGTCACGCTGAATCTTGCCGCCGCCGATGTCGAGCAGAGCTACCGCACGGCGCTGGAGCGGATCAACAAGTCGAACGGCCGGATCATCTCGTCATCGCTGTCGCGTCCGGGCGATACGAACGTCGTCGCCACGATCAATTTCGAGACCGTCGCCACCGAAGCCGACGCCGTCACCGGCGACCTGCGCGTGCTCGGCGACGTGACGCGCCTGCAGCAACAGGACAACCCCGACCTGCAGAATACCACCCCCGCCAAGCGCGGATTTGTAATGCAGATCATCTCGCTGGCGCAGGTGCAACCGCGCCAGGCGTTCGCGGTGCAGATCGCCGCCAAGGACGTTTCAGGCGCCTATCAGAAGCTGCTGGCGATGGCGCAGAAGAACGCCGTGCGCATCACGCAATCGACCCTCGAAGAGCGCGACCGCGAGAACATGGTCGGCCGGCTCGATGTGGAGATGCCGGCAAAATCGCTCGGCGAATGGGAGCAGCTTCTCACCGCCACCGGCGACACGCTCACCCGCAACGCCGGGCGACTGGCCGATGGCGAAACCGTCGTCGACAGCAAGACGCGCTACACGCTGCAGCTTCTCCCCGCCGACCGCCTGCCGCCGCGAAAGAGCACGGTGGCGACGATCGAGGTGGGCAAGAATGTTGAAGGCGCCAGCGGCAACGCGCAGCTCCTGGCTGAGCAGCTCGGCGGGCGCGTGGTCGATGCCAGCGTCACGCGACAAGCCAGCGGCAGGCAATCGGCGCGGGTGATGATCGACGTCCCGCTCGCAAAGCAGGCCGACATTCTCGCCCAACTCCGCACCGCCGGCGACACGATCTCGCTGTCGACGAGCCAGTCGGCGCAAGCCCCCGACGGCGCGCTCGGCCGCGCCCGCTTCGACCTCACCTTCACCGCCGGCGAAGGACTGGTCAGCGCCGACGACGGGTTCTGGACATCAATCATGGGCGGCTTCGCGACCAGCCTGCGCGGGTTGGCGTGGAGCGTCCGCCTCATCGTCATCGGTCTGTGCCTGGTGCTTCCGTGGGTGGCGATCCTGTGGGTCGGCTGGAAGCTCATCCTCCGCCGTCGTCGCGCCCGCGATGTGGCCGGTGCGTGAAGAGGGAACCGCGAACGCGCGCAGGCCGCGAAGAAGAACGCGAAGGGAATGCAGGGAGGAACACGGAAAGCAGGAAGATCTGTCATCCTGAACGAAGTGAAGGATCTACTCGCCGCGGCAAGGTGCATTCGGGCAGCATGTCCGAGTCGGCGATCCGATCGGCGCTTCAGCGGGCCTGCACTTCGTTCAGGATGACACGAGCAACGCGTTCGTCCCGGCTCCCTTGTTTTCCCCACCCCGCGCGTCCTTCGCGTTCTCATTCGCGTCCTTCGCGCCTTCGCGGTTCCCCCGCCATCCAACCGGCGCGGCCGATGGTCACTCACTCGCGGTCGAGCGTGCCGCGGGTGACGCCAAGCTGGTTGAGCACGCGCAGCGAGCGCACGACGGCGGTCGCGTCGGCGTGGCCGTGGACGATGTCGCGGTACTTCTCGACCAGCGATGCCACATCGGCGGCGGTCTCGCGCAGGAGTTCGACACGGAAGCGGGCGATGCCCAGGTCGCGCATCCGCGGCACGAATTCCGCCGCCGACTGGGCCGCGGCGTTGTAGAGCGTGTTGCGACAACCGGCGTCGGGGATCAGCGGGTGCGGCTGGCCCATGCGGTCCTTCAGGTCCACCTTGTGCGTCTCGCACGGCCGGCCGCAGTCGCGATAGTCCCTGCCGTTGCTGAGCGTGGCGGCGAAGACGCAGTGCTCCATGTGAAACATCGGCATGTGCTGGTGAACCACGCACTCGAAAAAGCCCGGGTCGAACTTCGACAACATGCCCGACATCTGTCGCCAGTTGAGGTCGTAGCTGGGGACGACCCGCACCAGGCCGGCGTCCCGGAAGATCGCCGCCGTCAGCTCGTTGGCGATGTTGAGCGAGTAATCGCCGATCAGCGGCAGGTGCGGCGCCACCTCCTTGAAGTACTCGATCGCGGCGAGGTTGCGGACGAGGATCTGATCGGGTTGCGCGTCGAGGATCTGTTTCAGCCAGCCTTCCTCGCCCGCCTTGACGATTCGCATTGTCGCAACCGCGATCGGCACGCCGGCCTGCCTGCAGAGATCGACCGCGATTGTGTACCGGCGGACGTCCTCGAAATCGCAGTAGATCGACGCCGGCCGCTCGGGCATATCGAGCAACGCCTGCACCTGCTCCGGCGTGCGAGCCATGACATGCAATTCCGTACTGTGGGCTTCCGGCCCACGGCTTTTTTCCGAAATCGTGTGGGCTGGAAGCCCACAATACGAAGCGGAAATTGAGTGCGCGCGCTTGCGACGTTCAATCAGCATCTCCACCGCGCGACGACGAACATCGGCCAGCAGCGGCTTCGGGGTGACGGGGCTGGCTTCGATCGTGCAGTCGATGTTCCGCAGCTCGAACGGAGTCGACAACAACATGCCGAGCTGGTCGCGCAGCAGCCGCTCGGTCGCCGGATATTGATCGGCCGGCTTGAGCGGCTCGGGGCTTTCGACGGCGGCGTCGTGCGTGCCGTCGGTGATCGTCAGCTTCAGCGGCTCGCCCGTCCGCGCCACCACGTTGATGTCGATCGGTGTGCGGTGGACGACGCGGTCCTTGGCGTAGCTTTGTTCGAGCCGCTTTTTCACGACGGGATCGTCGGTCTTCCAGACGAGTGCGTTAAGCGAGACGTCGGACGGCTGCACGTCATTGCGCCCGAGTTCGACGAGCACGCGGCCGCGGGCATGCGGGCGCACGGCGTAGACGCGGCCGCCGGCCTCGTCGCGGTCGGGGTGACCTTCATCGAACACGATGCCGTCGCCGGGCTTGAGGTCGACATCGTTTTCGATCGCGACGATGAAGCCCGTGCGTGCCGCCTGCACGACCGTCCCGACGTAACGGCCGCGCGATTTGGGGAATCGACCCGGGACCAGCATCTGGTGGTCCACGCCGCCGAGGAAGCCGTGCGAAAGGCCGCGCGAGAAAACCTGCTCGAGATCCCCGCGCTGTTGCGGCGAGATGTCGAACGAGTCGCCTCCCAGCGCCGCGTCGATGGCGGCGCGGTAAGTCTGCGCGGTGGCGGCGACGTATGGACCCGCTTTCAGTCGGCCTTCGATTTTGAAGCTCGTCACGCCGAGGTCGATCAGCTTGCCGACCAGGTCATAGGCGGCGAGGTCTTGCGGGGAGACGAGGTAGTTCACATCGCCCATATCGCGCGTTTGACCGTCGACGATCAACTCATACGGGAGGCGGCAGGCCTGCGCGCAGTGTCCGCGGTTGGCGCTGCGCCCGCCGAGCGATTCGCTGGTGAGGCATTGGCCGCTGTAGGCGACGCACAGCGCGCCGTGTACGAAGACTTCGACCGGCATGTCCGTCGCATCGAGGATGCGGGTGATCTCGTCGATGGAAAGCTCGCGCGCCAGCACCACGCGACAGACGCCAAGCTTGCGGACGAACTCGATCCCGCGCGGCTCGGTCAGGGTCATCTGCGTGCTGCCGTGTATGGGCAGCGTCGGGGCCATCGCCTGTACCATCCTGGCGATGCCCAGGTCCTGTACGATCACCGCATCGACACCCGCCGACGCCATCGCACGAATGAACTGCTCGGCGGCGGGAAGCTCCTCGGAAAAGATCAGCGTGTTGAAGGTGACGAAGCCTTTGACGTTGTGGCGATGAAGGTAGTCCATCACCTGCGGCAGCTCGTCGAGCTTGAAGTTGTGGGCGCGGTGCCGCGCGTTGAAGTTCTCCAGCCCGAAGTAAACCGCATCGGCGCCATTGGCGACGGCGGCGCGCATCGCCTCCCAGTCGCCTGCAGGCGCGAGGAGTTCGGGTCTGGTGGATGGGGTCGTCGTCGCGAGCATTGATAGATCCGGTCTGACTCCGCGAAGGCTGAAGCCGCCGCTGTGGAAGTTGAAACGATTCACTTTACACGGATTTATCGCGGCGTGTGGTGTCCATCGACAAAAAAACGATGCCAAAGAGGACGCCCCTACCCATCTGGTAAGACGGTCGAATCCTACGGGGCGATCAAGCTTGCTGGATGAACGAAAAATGAACCGTGAAGATCCGACGGACGACGCCGTTGTGTGCAGGATCGGCGATACGAACGTGCTTCGGCTGCGCTCAGGATGACAAGCCTGGCACAGCTATTTCCCCGGAACGAGTTCGTAGAACCCGCCGCTGTCGGGCTTGAGGTAGCCTTTCTGGACGAGCTGCTGCCAGGTCTCGGGCGCGTGGCCGACGGGGGGCCGCATGGCGACGACCTTGTTGCGTTGTCCCGTCAGCGGACTGCGGCCGAGTGTGGAATCGTCTTCGCGTTGGTTGATCTTGATGCGCTTCTTGAACGCCTTGAGCGCGAATTTCTCGGGGTCGGTCAGGTCATTCATGGTCGGCCGATTGTAACCGATTGCCCGTGGATCGTGGTTAAACGACCGTTCGACAATTGCAATCGCCTATTTACGGCTGGCTGAGTTCGGCCAGCGGGACGTAGAACTTCTGATACCGCTTGCCATCAGTGTAGAGTGTGCCGCGGGCGTCCTCGACGAGTACGGTAGCCCGGCGGGTGATGCGATTGACCCGCCCGCGCAGTGAACGCCCGTCGTGGACGAACACCACCGTCGCACCCGGCCGCAGCGCCGTCTGCTTCAAAGTGCGCTGTCGCGCCGTCGGCAGCGCGTGGCGGTGTGCGGTGTGGCCGAACAGGCTTCGGGCGAGCGACTGGAACCGCTCGGCGGCGCAGTTGCTCCGCCCGAAGCACAGGTACTCATACAGGTGCAGCAGCTCGTGCTCCATGATGCGCATGAGTGCGTCGAGGCGATCGGAGCACTCAGCACCGGCGACGACATGGGCCGCGCCGGCGTTCCTGAAGTTCTCGAACAGCAGGCCGGTGGAGATCGCGATGCGGTACGTCGCCACGCCGTCTCGCCGCGAGCGATACGTCATCCCGCCGCTGGCACGCAATCGGCGTGAGAACGCGAGCCCACAGGGAGTAGTCAGGCGCTTGCGCAATGCGTTGTCGAAGAAGTGCGTGTCGTACAGTTCAAAGAGCCTCTGAAGGTCGTGCGTCGACGCGCGCAGAAAGTTGGGGGTCTGAATGGATCGCGAATGTGCGAGGATCGTTGCGCGGATGAGGGCGCGTCGCGCCCTGAGCGTTGTTGTCGCAGACGTCGCAGGCCCGCTCACCGAAGTGAGATCGCCGTTGCGGAATTGAGTCTGGTCAACCGAGAAGCTGGCGCACATCGACCGTACGACCTTCCTGCGCGCTGAGTAAGCCGGCGCTCACCGCGCCGAACGACCACAGATTATCCGATCCGCTGGTCTCCGGGGACGAATTTGTTTGCACGGCCTGGACGAAGCGGTCGAGCAGCGCAGATTGGGCCTGGCTGGGGACGGAGTCGAAGGGGATCTGCTCGGCTTTCTGGTCGTTGTGCCAGAAGGTGCTGCGCGTGCAGACGATCTTGTCGTCGTGGGTGTACTCGATCGAGCCTTCGGCGCACTGCACTCGCCACGCGCCGTTCCATGTCGTGCAATGTCCGCGAGCGGACCAGTCGCCGCTGTAGCTGAAGGGCATGCCGCCATCCAGTTCCATCAGCATTTTCAGGCCCGGGTGATGCTGGTACCAGCTCCATTCGGGTCGGAACGTCTGCGCCGTCACCTTGACGATGTTGCGCCCGGTGATGAAGCGGATGAGGTCGAGGTGGTGGATGCTCATATCGACCAGGAGCGGGTACTCCATGGTCTCGCGGAAGCTGCCGCGGAAATCGCCGGGAATGTAAAAATCGATGTGGCCGTGTCCGACGGTGCCGAGCGGCTTCTCCCGCAGCAGGCGCGCCAGTGTCTGCATGGCGGCGCTGTAGCGGTAATTCTGCGCGACCATCAGGATTTTGCCTGCGTCGTGCGCGAGCTTCACCATCCGCTTGGCCTCATCGAGCGAGCCGCCGATCGGCTTTTCGGTAAGCAGATGCAGGCCGTTGGCGAAGGCGAGCTCGGCGTGTTTCACGTGGATCGCAGGAGGCGTGACGGTGAGGACCGCATCGGCCTGCACCGACTTGATTGCCTGCGCCAAGTCCTTGAAGCGGCGTTCCGGCGGCACGCCGAGCGCGTCGCCGGCCTCGGTAAGGGGCGCGTCGGCGATATCGACAATCGCCGCGACCTCAATGTCCGCACGGCCGAGGATGGCGCCGTTCCACCACGCACGACCCATTCCACCGACGCCAGCCTGAATCAGCCTGAGCTTGTTCACACGTTCAACCATGAGACGAAGTATCGGATGTTGTTCGGCGAATGTCGAATCGGACGCAACGCGGCCTCATGCCGCACTCGCCACTGGCAGACTTTAGATTAGTCCCGTTTCCGCCAGCCAGGTGCGCGCGATCAGCATGTCTCCGGCCGACGAAGGGTGGACGCCGTCGAGGGTCCAGTTGATGTCGGGACGGATCTTGCGGGCACTGACGAACGCCGCGTGCAGCGGGACGACCGCCGTTGCATTGAACTCGCGGCGCAGCTCGCCGACGGCGCGCACATACGGTTGGAGCACGGCGTTTCCGTTCGCAGGCGCCGGCGGCTCGATCACGCTCGGCTGGCAGAGCACGAGCCTGGCGTTGGGGACGACGGCGTGAAGCTGGCGCAGGATGACGTGGTAAATCTCGACGAACCGCTCAATCGGCACGCCGCCATTGGTGCCGTCGGAACCCAGGCCATGCCAGACGTCGTTGATGCCGATCATCACCGAGACGACGTCGGGCTTGTGATCGAGCACGTCCTCCTTCCACCGCGCCGCCAGGTCGGTGACCTTGTTGCCGCTGATGCCGGCGTTGATGACGCGCGGCGCTTTCGCGGGGTCTTTGGCGTAGAGGTAGTCGCGGATCAGCCGCACGTACCCGCCGCCCATCCCCTCCGGTTCATCGCGCCGGCCGCAGTCGGTGATGCTGTCGCCGATGAAGAGAAACGTCTGCCCAGGCTGTAGGTCGAGCGGCATAGTCGGGATTTTGTAACCGTGCCGGCGTGCAGCGTCCAATCTGCAGGCGTGAAATCGCGCATCGACGGGGTTTGGAAATCCGAATAGCAGAATCCGAAGGGGGTGCAAGCTTCGTCATTCGGATTTCCTCCCGCACTTGCCCGAACGCACCCGCCCATGCACCATCACACGCATGTGCGGCATCGCAGGCATCGTCAGCACAAACCCGCAGCAGCGCATCACGCGTGACCTGCTGCGCGTCATGGCGGCGCGCATCGCCCATCGCGGGCCGGATGGGGAGGGCGTGTGGCTCAACCACGAAGACGAACCATCGGAAGGGCGTCCCCAGGTCGGCTTCGCGTTTCGCAGGCTCGCCGTCCTCGATTGCGACGAGCGCGCCATGCAGCCGATGTCCACACCGGATGGCCGCTGCACGCTGGTCTTCAACGGGGAGATTTATAATTTTCGTGAACTGCGTGAACAGTTGCCCGATGTGCAGTGGCGCACGACCGGCGATACCGAAGTGCTGCTGCACGCGCTGGCGACGTGGGGCGAGGCAGCGCTCGAGAAGCTCGTCGGCATGTTCGCCATCGCCTTCTGGGACGGGAACAGACTCCTGCTGGCGCGCGACCGCATGGGGCAGAAGCCGCTGTACATCACGGGCGATAAAGACACCATCGTTTTTGCCAGTGAACTTGGCAGCCTGCGGCAGTGGCCGGGCTTCGATTCGACGATCGGTGCTGACCATCTGCTGGCGTACCTCCGATATGGCTATGTCGGCGATTCGATCCATCAGCACGTTTCGCAACTCGCGCCAGGCCACATGTTCGATGGGGTTCAGCGCCGTCCGTTCTGGCGGCCGCGCTGGAGGGCTAGCATCGAGCGGCCGTACAGCAACGACGACGCGGTGGCGCGAACGCGGGCGCTGGTCGAGTCGGCGGTGCGGTTGCAGCTTGTCAGCGACGTGCCGCTGGGCGTGTTTCTCTCCGGCGGCGTCGATAGCAGCGTCATCGCGTTGGCGGCGCGGCGTGCGGGGCCGGTGAAGACGTTCGCCATCGCGTTCGCCGACCCGCGCTACGATGAAAGCGCCTACGCGCGAGAGGTTGCCGATCATCTCGACACCGAGCACCACGAGTTCCACGTCGACATCAACGCCGCCGAAATCCTGCCGGCATTAGCGCGCACGTTCGGTGAACCGTTCGGCGACTCTTCCGCGCTGCCTACGTATTGTCTCGCGCAGCAGGCGCGGCAGCATGTCACCGTGGCGCTCTCCGGCGACGGTGGGGACGAATTGTTCGGCGGGTACGACCGCTATGTCGCGATGCATGCGGGACGGCACGGCCGATTGCTCGCGCCGCTGGCACCGCTGGGCCGGCGAATGGAACGCGGACACCCGAAGGCACGCCTGACCCGAATCGGTCGATTTCTCGCCGCCTCGGGACTGTCACACGAGGCGCGCTATCGCCGATACGTCGCGCTCTTCGATGATGAGTTGCTCCCCGCGCTGCGCGCCCGGGAAATCGCGCGGCCGCAGGTCACATCTTTTGAGGGCTTCCTGAGTGCGCTGCACAGCCCGATGCTCGCCGCCATGGCCTGGGACCGACAGCAGTACCTGCCGATGGACCTGCTGACCAAGGTGGATCGCTGCTCCATGCGACACGCGTTGGAAGTCCGCAGTCCATTTATGGACCACGCGCTTGTCGAGTTTGCGATGGGCCTCACCGTCGACCAACTCATCGGCGGTGGCAAGAAGCGCCTGCTCCGCGCAGCGTTTGCCGCCGATCTGCCGGAGGCAGTCTTTAAGCGACCGAAGATGGGCTTCGCAGTGCCGATCGGCGAGTGGTTTCGGTCGTCGCTGCGTTCGATGCTCCGCGACCACCTGTTCGCGCAGGGCAGCTTCGCGCGGGCGCATTTCGCGATGCCTGTCGTCGAGAAGTTGGTCGAAGAACACGAAACGCAGCGTCGCGATCATTCGCAACGGCTGTACGCGCTGCTCATGCTCGAACTCTGGCAGACGCATGTGTTGCGCCAAGCCTGATCGGTTTCAGATCTGAAACCCGCGCCCAAACGCCAATGCGAGCCGCGAAGATGCGATGAGCGCGAAGGAAGACGCGAAAAATGCCCATTTTTTTGTGTTTTTCTTCGCGTTAATCTTCGCGCCCATCGCATCTTCGCGGCTCGTATTGATTGAGCGACGCAATGCGGGCTGATGAACACTCGACACTCGACACTTTGAGCCGGTGCGAGGGTTTCATCGCGCAAACGTCTGAGCGGCGCAATTCAATGGGGTCATCGCGGCGCGAAATTCGGCGCGCTAAGCGGGTGCAGCAGCATGATCAGGATCGCCGCGACGTAGGCGGTCATGCCGACGAGCATGATCAGCAGCGCGGCGCGGTAGCTGATGGTCTTGTAGTCGCGGTAGTCGAGGCTGGTGATGAGCCAGTCGCGCACGGATTGGCCGGGCTGCATGGTGAGCCAGCGCAGGTGCAGCACGCCCCAGCAGACGAACCCGGCCGACAGCAGCACCAGCGCAACGCCGGCGACGATCAGCCCCTGCGACCACGGCCCGGTTCCCGCGACGTTGCGGCCGCTGAAGCCGGTCGTCGAGATGATGATGCCGCACAGCGCCAACAGCACCTGCGCGCGGTTGTGCAATACGCCGAACTGCCGCTCAAGCATCTCCATGATCCTGGGCATCGAGTCGTCCCCGTAGCTGGCGAGGATGCGGTCGGCCTCCTGCTGGCGCGGGAGAGCGATCACCGAATCGGGCTTATACGGCACAGTGCGGTTGCTCATGGTTTGCTCGGTTGGGTGGCCGCCTGCCTGGCGAGGAGTTTTTGTACTTCGTCGGGGATCTCGAACTGCGCATCGGGCAGGTCGGGGTTGATCTTCACGTCAGTCACCTTCAGCACCATGGTATTTCCCGCGGCCTCCTGCTCGGTGGTCATGGGGATCGGCAGGCCGTCGAAGGTCTTGTAGTCCTTGAGATTGGCTATCGCTTTGATCGGACCCATTTGCGTGGTGACGGTCATCATCATGCGGGTCGGCAAGTAGGTCTTCTGGTCGATCCAGTTGATTTCATCGGCGCCCGATTCGCTCTTGCCGACGAGCTTCCACGCGGCGCTGCCGCCGATCGTCTCGACACCTTCGATCTTCAGGTCTTTCAGCGACTCAAGGCGGGTGAACTGCTGTTTCGGATCGAGGTCGCGCAGCAGTTGGTCGC
>JBBRFH010000099.1:0-11516 GCA_038224615.1 Tepidisphaerales bacterium | reverse complement strand
GCGATCCACGCGTGCGGGCGGGTCGATCACTTCATCAACCGGCTGAGTACAATGCGCGGCTACTTTGCGATGAACCTCACGCAGCCGCACCTCAACGACATGGACAAATGCTTCGCCGCGACGATCTACCAGGGGATGCAGTTGATCGGCCTCCCCCGCGCCGCCGCCGAGCAAGCCGGCCGCGACCTTCTGGGCCGCGTTCACGTGCTGTGATCCCGTGAAAGCGGGGTTACAATCGGCGACATGGACTTGTCCAAACTGCCGAAACTTTCAGAATCCCCCGCACCCGCCTAACCCGTCGCGCCATGAGCATGATCATCGCCATTGGTCGCGGGTCGTGGGTCGTGAGTCGTGGGTCGTCAAGACGTTGAATCGCCAGCACGACCCGCGACCTACGACATTTAGAGTTGCCCCGATGACACACCGGCGTGCGAAGAGTTTCTTCGTCAACCCCCGAGCGACGCTCACCAAGGCACACGCCTTTAATCGAACGGCAAGGGCAGCGGCTGAAGAAGATCCCCCACTTTTCCACGATGAATCCACCCCGCCAAATAAAAACCCGCGTCGTTTGCCTGAGAACCGCGATGAGCGAAATTCAACCGCCGCGTTTGAAGTCAAACCAGGCTATTTCAAGTCAAACCAGACTGTTTCAAGTCAAACCAGGCTATTTCAAGTCAAACCAGCCTATTTCAAGTCAAACCAGACAGTATCAAGTTGAACGCGCGTGGGAATGTCCTTAATCCGCGCATTTCGACTCGAAGAAGCAGATCGGCCCTGACCCCTTTGGAGTTCTACCGCCGGGTGCCACGGTACGGTACTCCGTGCCGTGTCCCGCGTCACGCTCCCCGATCGCACGGCACGACGAGTACGCCGACCTGTGGCACCCGGCGCATCACCACCGCCGGGCGAAGCGCCCGCGACAGGTTCTCCGGCTTGGGGCAGAGTTCGTCATAGCGCTTTTGTAATCGCCGGGCATCCATGCCGCGCGGAACATATCAAATCGCCCTGAAATGCGCCCCCCAAAACAAGAAAAAATCGCGGGGGACGGTAAAGAGTTACCGGGGCGGAAGGTTTTAATCCCCGATGGCCCAGCGGATGCCGTTGAACATCACGGTGCGGAACTGCTCCACGCCGAAGTCCTCCGGATGGCCCATAGTGGTGGTAAACACCCTCGCGCCCTTGTGCTCACCGATCCAGGCCACAGGGTTAGGCGCTGGCGGACACTCGGGCTCCACCGGCACGCCCCAAAGCAGCGGTTCGCAGCCCTCGCGCAGCGGCGTCACGTGATATAGCCAGGAGCGCAGATGGAAAGGCCCCGTCACGCCCTGCAGGATGGGATGTGCCGCCTGGCTCTCGATCACGCTCACGTTGGTGCTGGAGCTGTGACCGTGATGGCTGATCCATGGCGTGCCCAGCACGTCCCGACCAAAGCCGTCGTTCCAGGAGGCCCATGGCGAATCGGCGGGGAAGTGGAAGCTGTGCGTGGCGGTGCGCAGGCCAACCACAGGCCGACCCGAATCCAGATAGGCTTTGATCATCTCCATCTGCTCATCCGGTAAAACGCGGAAGCGGGTGAAGATCACCATCAAGTCGGCATCGGCCAACGCCTCCAGATTGCTGAACTCGCTGAGACCGAAGTCGGGCTCATCGGGCACCAGGCTGGTGACGCACTCCGTGGTCTGGTAGCCTTCCTGCTGCATTTTTTGTGAGAAAATCGGCATGCTGAGGTGCGAGTTATATTCGGGTTCTCCGATTACAAAAGCGATCTTTTTCATCTTAGCTCTCCCATGGACGTAGTAGAATCTTGCCGCACTCTCCGCTCAGTTGAAGCTGGAACGCCTCTTCTACGCGGTTCATCGGCATGCGGTGGGTAATCTGCATATCCAGCAATTTCTCGGCCTTGCGGATGGTGGTCCACATCGCGGCCACATCCCGCAGATGGTTCCAGTGCCAGGCGCCGCGGATCGTCAGCCCTTTCGCCACGATGTCCCGAGCCAGTACTGGTCCGCCCCAGCCCACGCTGGTGATCTGCCCCTTCTTGCGGGCGGCTTTGACAAGGAAATCGGGTGCCATCTCGGCGCTGCTGGTCTCTACCGATTTATCCACGCCCAGACCTTTGGTCATCTCCATGATCTGACCTAGTGCGTGCTCGTCGTTCGGGTTGACCACCTCCTCTACGCCCATGCGCTTCGCCAGTGCCGCCCGCCACGGGTTGCTCTCAATCGCCAGAACCCGGGCTCCACGCACCAGTCCGTTCACCACGGCGCCCAGACCAACGGGACCCAGCCCGCTCACCAGCAAGGTGTCCATGGCAGTCACATCCATCAACTGCATCGCGTTGAATGTGGGACCAAGTCCGCAGCAGGCCATGCTGGCGTGATCCATGTTGATATCCTCGGGGATGGGCACCAGCAGCCAGTCCTGCTGGACCAGCACCTGAGCGTAGGTCGCCCGGCCGTTAGCACAGCCGCAGATGGCGTGCGGGTTCACCGGCTGCGTGCAGTGGATATGCTCCCCGCAGAGACACTGCACGCAGACACCACAGCCGTTTTGGGGCATCACCACCACGCCATGCCCGACCTTTAATGTGACTGACAGATGGTGCCTCCAGCACCACACCGGCGGCCTCGTGACCCAGATCCTCGGTCACATGACCGTCTCTGTAGGCGTGAACCTCGGTACACATCGGTGCGGTCAGTATCTTCACTTTGGCGTAATTGCCGGCGATGGTCGTCTCGGGTTGGTCTACCAGTCGGCATTGCTGCTTACCTGTAATCGCGACGACTTGCATGTGGATTTTCCCTTATATCCGAGACTCTTGCAAAACCCCCGAAGTTTGGCGGAACGCCCGCCGTGGCAAAGAAAAGGTTCTAAATCTCGTTTCCATCCTAAACATCCCCATCGGCCCCGGCAACCGCCGGGACGGATCGCTTCGGCGGCCGACCGTGCGGGCGGAAGGTCGCCTCAAGACCCAGGAGGCGGGCCGTCTGGCGCTGCCAGGCATCCTGACCGTACGGCCGTCCGCGCTTCACGCTCACACGCAACGCCTCCAGTTCCTCGGCAGTCTCAGGCGTGTTGACCCGATCCAGCCAGTCACCGTTTCATGCGCGCCTTTTCTAAGTCTTTTCGACCAACCGCCCGTTGATGTACTTGTGCAGCACGCTTGAAATCAGCGTCTGGTATGGCAACCCTTCACGCATAGCCGTCTTCTGAAGACGCACCAAATCCCGTTCGGCCATGCGGATGTTCACGCGCTTATCTTTGCGCAGTGCCGCTCGTGCCGTCTCACGATACCGCACCGCCTCTCGGCGGAAATCCGGGACGCGTTTCCACTCCCCGCTCTCCACGGAGTCAAGCAGGCTCTTCTCTTCTGGGGTCATTTTCATTTTGAATCACCTTTTAAGTAATGTCTGGTCATCTTGCGGCTGGGAATGATCGTCTTGAGGAAGATCGCCGCATCGTCCTCAACGAATGGCACGATACACGCATAGCCATCAACATTTACAACGAAGATGCGCTGGCCAGGATAATGCTGCTTATTGGGATGTTCGATCGTATCGAGCAATCCGCCGTGCGCCAGATGGAAGAGAACATCTTCGAACGAGATGCCACGCTCCTGCCGCAGCCAGTCATTCTTCTGCTCGTCCCAATCGTATGGCTTCACGGTCTGGATGTAGCACATTGTGTGCGTTTTGGCAACAACGAAAAGGATCTCCACTTCGGCCCCGGCAACCGCCGGGACGGATTGCTTCGGCGGCCGACCGTGCGGGCGGAAGGTCGCCTCAAGACCCAGCAGGCGGGCCGTCTGGCGCTGCCGGGCATCCTGACCGTACGGCCGTCCGCGCTTCACGCTCACACGCACCGCCGCCAGTTCCTCGGCAGTCTCAGGCGTGTTGACCCGATCCAGCCAGTCACCGTTTCATGCGCGCCACTCGAGATTCCGATCGAGCGCGCGGTTCACGCCCGGTGCGTGTCACTTCGGCACGGGCGTGGCCGTCAGCATCTTTAGCTTTTGGTCGCCGGAGATGTAGTAGAACGCGCCGTTGGCGATCTGCCATTGTCCGACGACAATCTGGGCGGGATCGCGAATGACCGGGCGCTGTTCGAGCGCGCCGCTTTCGACTCCCGATGTCGTCAGCAGCCGGCTGTACATCTGCAACTGCACCGCCGGCAGCCGCGCCGCCATGGGGTTGGGATTGGCCGCCGTTTGCGTGATGAGCACCGCCAAATCCTGGGTGACGATGAAATCGCGCGCCGTTGGCTGCGTGGCGTTAAGGATCGGGCTCCATTGCCATTGCGGGTTGTCGAGGTTGTACGCCGCGAGCGACTTCTGCCCGAAGATGTAGAACGCCGGCCCGACAGCGCGGATTGACAGCGCGATGTTGTCATTGTTGTTCGCCACGCCGCGGGGGATGTAAGCGACGTCACTTTCCCGGCCGGTTTTTTCGTCGCGGGTTCTCACGGGTTTGAGTTCGTCGCGCAGTTTGTAGGCCCGCACGCTTTGCTGGGCTTGCGCCGAGCGGTAGATCACCAGGACGCGATCGTCGGCGATCACCATTTGCTCCGGGCCGATCGACATGCTCAGCGGCTGCTCGCCGTTGTTGACCGGGTTGGTGATGTTGTCCTGTTTCCATTCGGTCTTGGGGTCATACAGATCACGCGCCCGCAGGCCGCGCGGGAGCATCGCCACCAGCACGCCGTCGCGGCTGAGCGCGAGATTGATCAGTTGCCGGGTTGCCTGCTGCCCGTTGACCTGGCCGCCGTCGTACGTGTCGCGCAGCGTGATCTGCCCGGTGATCGCGTCCAGCACGACCACGTCCGTGCTCATCAGGCCGAGGTTCGGATTCTGGTCCGTATAGCTGACGGCAATGAAATCCTCGCAGGCGAGGAAATGGCGGATCGGCAGGTCGCTGGGGCGCGTCTGCCAGGTGGCATGCCCGTTGGCAAGCTCGATCGAGATGACCCTTCCGCTGGTGGTGCCAAAGACGAGTCGGTCGCTGAGCACGCGGCATCCGCTGATCCGCTCGGCGCCGCCGGCGGCGACGGCAGCCTCGTCGTCGAAATCCGCCGCCATCAGTGCGGCGTTGAGCCCCATGCGATTGCGGCGAATTATCAAAAAGGGGTCCATGGGTGGTCGACCGACCATCGGCTGTTGAATGACGATGTCTTCGTCGTTGGCGTTGCCGACGTTGGTCGGTGGATCGTCAGTGGCAGAAGCGGCGGCCACTTCAGCGCCGGGAAGCGCCGCCAGCGATAGCTTCCACAGCGTCCGTTCGCCATCGGCGCTGACGGCCATCGCTTGAGTCGGACCGACGACGATCAGTGCGTCGCCACTGTAGGCACACCCGATCGGCGGCTCCTCAAACGGCACCGGCCGGCCCAGGGGCTGCCGCGCGCCGACGGCGTACTGCGCGATCGTGTTGTTGGTCGTGTAAGCGACGAGCCGATCGTGCCGCGCCGCGTCGGCTTGCTGGTCGACGATGGCGCTGGCGGCGCCGATCTCGATTGCCGGCTGCAGCGGCGGGATGCTCGGGTCGATCGCGGTGCTCGAAAGCGGTACACCGAACTTCGGCAGCGCGCGGGCGACGGCGTCGGCCCGGTATTTCTGGAGCATCTGCTGCGCCGCCGCATAGCTGAGTCGATCCAGCACGCGACCGTCGGGCACGGTCAGCGGACGATTGAGTGTCGCCGTCGCGTTGAGCTTGGCCGCCTGTTGCAGCCGCACGATCGCGGTGTCGATCTGCCCCGGCGTTGCCAGATACGTGCGCGCGAGCGATTCGAGCGTGATGAGCCGGCGCTCGTTCGGTAGATCGCGTTTCAGCAATCGGCGCCACGTTTGCGCCGCTTTGCGCGGCTGCGTCGGCTCGAAGCGCTCGGCCGCCAGCGACAGCGCCTGCGTGGCGGTCCGGGAGGTGGGGAACTCTTCGGCAACCGCCAGCATCGGCTCGCCATCGCCGGGGGCCTTTTCAGCGGCGGCAAGTTGCTGGGCGGCGCGGGATTCATACGCGGCGTAGATGCCTTCGCCGGCACGCTGGATGATCTCGCCGATCGCCTGCTCGGCTTCGGCGGCGGCGGTCGACGCGCCGTTGCGGCCGGCGACGGGCGCCGGACGCCACTCCGCGTTGGCGAGGATTTCCTGGTGCAGCGCCAGCTCGGCGGCGTCGTCCTTCTGCACGCGCAGCAGCGACGCCAGCGCCAGCCGATAACGCACCTGCTGCTGCGGTCGATCCGCAGCATCGCGGGCGCGGTCGTAGAGTTGGTGGATGATCGCGATGGCGTCCTTGTTTCCCGCCGTCGCGCCGCCGGTGCTGACCGCGACCTTCTGCAGCTTGATCGCGAAACTACAGCAGATCTCAAACAGCCGATCGCGCTGCTCGCCATGGCGCAGGTGCCCCGCGCCGCCGAGACGTTCGGCGGCCTTGTCGATGTAGCCGACCGCCTCCCCCGGCTTCCCGCCGGCCAGCAGCAGCTCGGCGTAACGCAGGTAAGGCTCGACTTCGTCCGGCGACTGCTTGATGCGCTCGTCGAGCTTGGCGGTCGCGACCGCGAGGTCGGCATACACCGTCACACGCGTGGGCCCGGCGATGATCAAGTGATCGGGCGTGGCAAGGATGTTCCCGGCCTGCTCTTCTTCGTCCCACTGCCCGGACGGCGGATAGATCGCGGTCAACAGGAATTGGTCAACCGACATCACCAGCATCTTCTTGATCGCCGGAATGAATACATACTTGCCGGAGACGAACGGCCGTCCACGGATGGTCTGGCGGTCGCCGTCGGGATCAGGCTCCGGATCGTTCGGGTCACGCCCGCCGATGAACTTGAACTTGCCGTCGTTGTCGACCAGCGTCTTCTTCGGATCGTAATTGCGCCAGGGGAAGCTGACGATCGTGCTCTGGCTCCCGGCGACGATGCGCTCGCCGGTCACCGCCAGGAGCATGTCGATCGTCTGGAATCTTCCCTCTTGCGTCTGCTTGGGCAGCTCGACGCGGCGGGGGACTTCGGCGATCGACTCGCCGGTCGTCGCGTCGTACACAAAAATCGTCGGGCTGTCGGTCGGCAGCACGAAGAGCTTTCCATCGGTCACGATCGGCGGGTTGAGCGTGAACGGCTTAAACACCGAGCGTTGCTGCTGGATGAACTGGCGTCGCCCGGCGCCGGGGAGCAGCGCCATGTTGTCGCTGCTGCGCGCGTAGATGTTGAGCCACAGCGTGTTGCCGCCGGCCGCATCAACGCAGGCGACGGCGCCGAGATTGGTCAGCACGTAGAGCCGGCCGTCGGAGTACGAAAGCTGCGCGGTCGCTCCGGAGCCGACGGTCTCGCTGTCCGGGTCGGGCATCAGCCGATTGCCGGCGGTGCTGGCGATGTAGCTGGACCACTTGTACGCGCCGTCGGCAAGCCGCAGCGCGACCAGGTGGCACTCCTCGAACTGCCCGCCGCGCTGGGCGCGCGCCAGTGCGTACACGGTGTCGCCGATGACCATCGGCGATCCATAGAAGATGCCCTCGCGCAAGGATGCCTGGTCGTCCGGGAGTTTGAGCATGGCGAGCACTGCCGCCCACACCCGCTTGCCGCTGGTGCGATCGAGGCAGACGAGCGTCGGCTGGAACTGCTGGCTGGGGAAGCCCGCCATGGGAGCGATCGACGGATCGTTCTGCCCGAGAATTGCCAGCACGCGGTCGCCGGTCACATGAACGGCGAGTTGCTTGCCGGGCGGCATGGGCATCGCGTCGATCGAGAAGCCGCCGCGCTTTTCGCCCGGATACGTCTGCTGCCATCCGGTGAGCGGCAGGCCGCTGGCGAGGTTGATCGCGTAGAGCTTCGCGTTGTCCTGGAAGAACAGTTCGCCGCTGTCGATCGAAGGCAGGATGCCGGTGGCAGCACCATACTTGCGCGCGTTGGCGGCGTATTGATCCCACGCGGCGTTGCCCGAGCCGCGTCGACGGCTTCCGCCCATGCCGCGCGCGGGCAATCCACCGACTTCGATGCCGAACAGCCGCGCGCCGCCCGTCGACACCTGCTCGGGCACCGCCGACGCGTCCGGCGTACCGAACGGCATCGGCCAACTATCCGAGCGGAACGTCCGCACCAGGCCCGACGGTTGCTTGAGTTCATTTGCCAGCACGTCGGCCAGCCGCGCGTCCTGTCCGGCGATGGGTGCCGTGGCGTCGGGGAACTTGGTGTGAAGCTGCTCAAGCTTCGCCTTCGCCTGGTTGTCGTTACCTGCCAGGTGTTCAGCGAGAGCGGTCTGGAACAAAACCGTCGCGCGCTCGGCGTCGACGAGGGATGGGTGAAGCTGAAGCAAACGACGCCCGATCCAGGCGCTGGATGCGAACTCGCCGCGCTCGAAGCTGTCGGACATCAGCCGCAACCCCGCCTGTTTGCCGGCGTCGGTGGGGAAGTAGACCGTCATCACCCGCTGCAGCGCCGCGGCGTCGCCCGGCGGGACGGCGGCGAGCTTTGCCTGCGCGATGTCCTCGAACCGCCGGCGATAGGCGTCCACGCCGGCGCGCGGCCATTGAGCGAGCTTCTCCTGCACCACCAGCGTTACGCTCATATACTGCGTCACCTGGTTGCTGGCATCGGTGCGACGCGGGACCATGCGGTCGGCGTACTTGTCGATGATCTCCTGGTAGACGTCGGCGGACTTGTCCCACTCGCCGAGCTTTTCCATCCGCTCGGCCAGCGCCAGACGCTCGGAGGCGATCCCGCTATCGCGCACGTAAACCGACTGCAGGTCTTTTGCCGCCACTGTCGCGAGGTTGTTGGCGCCCTGAATCTGAAGCCGCACCTGCGCCTGCACCACCGAGGCACCAGCCAGCGCGAGCACGAGCGGAACGCTGCGGGACAACGACCGGGACAACGACATAGATCAGCTCCAGAGAACGCGATGCGATGACGCCCTCACTACGCACGGGGTGCCACAGGTCGCGGTACGCCGAGACCTGTGCCTGGGACGCGTCTCAGGACCTGTCGCCTGCCGACCTGCCAATGCCACAGGTCTGCGAGTACGCCGGCCTGTGGCACCGACTGCGGTTACACCTCGACGGCACCGAAATAGTGTAGCCAAAGCGGTGCCAGCCGCTCGACTTCTTTTCGATCGATCTGCGACTTGTCCGACCAGATCGCCAGCTTCAGCGCCTGATGCGCCGGTGAATCCGCCACCCGCGACGGGTCGGCGGCGATCTTCTCGACCGCGGCCTTGATCAGCGCGATCCCGCTCGCCGATGCGGCGTCGAGGTTGCCGATGATCTCCTTCAACAGCGCCGCCGGATCGGGCTTGGGCGGAGCATCGCCTGGCGTCGTAGCAGCAGCCGGGGCGGGTTGCTTCCAGCAGTCGTAGTCGGTCACCAGCGCCACCAGCGCGTAGGCGATCTCCGCCTCCCGCGCCAGCTTGGCCTCGGGCATGGCGGTCATCCCGATCAGGTCGCCGCCCCAGAGCCGGTGCATCAGCGACTCGGCCCGCGTCGAAAACGCCGGCCCTTCCATCGCCACGTAACACCCACCCTGATGAACCGCCGGCTTCTTCGTCGGGTCGTCGGAAGATTGCTGTGTCGCCGCTGCGCACTCAAAGAGGATTTGACGCAGTTGCGGGCAGAAAGGTTCGGCGAATTCCACATGCACGGCGGCGCTGTCGAAGAACGTCGCGTCGCGACGCGTCTTGTCGATCACCTGGTCCGGGATCACCAGGTCGCGCGGGCGGTACTCGTCCCGCAACGACCCCACCGCGCCGCTGGCCAGGATGTGCGTCACGCCCAGCTTCTTGAGCGCGAAGATGTTCGCGCGATACGGCACCTGCGACGGATTCAGCACATGCCCCGCACCGTGCCGCGGCAGGATGAAGACCGGCAGATTCCCCCACGCCGTCTCCATGATCGGCCCGGATGGCGGGCCGAACGGCGTGTCGATCACGTTCAACACCGTGTGCGCTTCGCGCGCGATCAAGGCCCCCAAACCACTGCCGCCGATCAAGCCGATGCGGATGTCACTCATGCTGGTGTTTGGTTGTCCGGCGAACCACGAATTTTGTCAATCGACCCGCCCAATTCAGGAGAACGGCAAAGGCGCGAAGCAGAACGCGAAAAATGCCATCGCGAGTCTCACCCGTCGACACCCCAAGCCGCACGCCCGTCCTCGCGCCCGTGTACCTGCGGGAGAGAGCACGCTGCTGCGTCCCGCTTCCGAGCGCGATAACCGGCGCAAGCAGCAATCGTAGTGCGGGAGGCGGGACGCGGGAGGCGAATGACCAATGCCTAATGACCAATGACCAATGACCAATGCGGAGGCCCTCATTGGTCATTAGGCATTGGTCATTCCCCTTTTGGTATTGCGGGTGCGATCAGATGCCTGTGTTGATGCCGGATTTTGCAGGCATGGACATCGAGGGCCTCAATGCGGCGTTCGGCGAATGACGTCGGGGGGGAAACGGTCCGCAGGAGAACCGGCGGACCCTGCAAGGCTTTGGACGGAGAGAATTCCGGACACGCAGGTCGGCGTACCAACCTGCGTGTCCAGCATGCCGGGGGACTCGGATTACTTGGCCATGTCGTGCTTCATCGCTCCATGATCCATTTTGTCGTTCATCTTTTTGTCGTCCATCTTCATTGAGGGATCCAAACGCGCCATGTCCATCATCATGGCTCGCTTCATGACCATCTCCATCGCCTTGGGATCGTTCATGACTTCCTCCTTAACTTTTTTCATTTTCTCATCGTCGGCCATCATGGTTTTGCACTCTTTCATCATTTCCATGCAAGCCGGGTCCTGCATCATCTCCGCATGCATCTTTCGGAACTCGGGATCCATCGACATCTGATGCGCCATCTTCTCGATGACCATTGTGCGGCGCATTTCTTCACCCATCATCTTCGCAGAGGTGCTGTCATTCATTGCCTCTCGACGCTTCTTGATCATCTCAAGCATGGCGCTGGACTCACTGCCCTTGGCACTCTGTGCCCAGGTGTGGACCGCGAACCCCGAAAGCGTGGATGCGATCACGCAGGATGCGACAAACTTCGTAACATTGGACGTTTTCATCAAAGGCTCCATATCGACCCGCAGGCCGAACACGAGGAAAGGACGTGTGCGTTCACCGAGAATCCAGCGCCACGGCCGGATTTGCCGCATGATTTGCGACAGTTGAACGCACGCCAAAAGCGTATCGTGACCGGGACCGCATGCTTGTTAAATGTCATTAATATGGTGTCCGCCACACGAACTACACCCCGCGCATCGGCGGTTGCCACTGGTCGGGCAGCCACTTGTCGAGTTGGCTCACCAGTGTGGTGGGCAGATTCGTCAGCAGTTGCGTCAAGTAAACCTGCGGGTCGATGCCGTGCCGGCGGCAGGTGCTGGTGAAGCTGGAAAGAATCGCCGCCGTTTCTCCGCCGCGGGCGTTGCCGACGAACAGGCTGTTTTTGCGGTTCAGCGCGATCCGCTTCATCTCCTGCTCGGCGATGTTGTTGTGAATGGCGACGGCCCCGTCGGTCAGGAATACCGTCAGCGGTTTCCACTGGTTC
>JBBRFH010000098.1:0-11655 GCA_038224615.1 Tepidisphaerales bacterium | reverse complement strand
CGACGCCGGCAAGCTGGACGTACACGTCAAAGAGTTCTCGCTCGACGCACTCGTGAAAGCCGAAGTCCGCTCCGCCCAGCCACTGGCAGCGGCGAAGGGACTGAACCTGCGCGTCACGTCGCTGATGCCCGCCGAGGCATGGGTCCGGAGCGATCGAATGAAACTGGCACGCGTGCTCGGCAATCTGCTGGGCAACGCGATTAAGTTCACCGAGAGCGGCAGCGTCGAAATCCGCTGCGAACAGACGAGCGACGGTGGCATCCAACTGCTCGTCATCGACACCGGCGTCGGCATCTCAGCCGAGCATCTGCCACGCATTTTCGATGAGTTCTTCCAGTTGCGCAACCCCGAGCGCGACCGCAGCAAAGGCACCGGGCTGGGCCTGGCGATCTGCCGGCGGCTCGTCGAAGGCATCGGCTGCACGATGTCGGTCGTCAGCGAATCGCATCGCGGCTCGACTTTCACCGTACACCTACCCTGCACATTGATCCTTCCCTTCGGCCCGACCACGCCGGACAACGCAACCTCCGACGAACGACCCGCCGGAACGACGCCGAACGGATGCGTGGACGGCACGGGCGTGCTCGCGGGTCTGCGCGTGATGCTGGTCGAGGATCATCATGTGACGCGCGAGACCATTGCGCAGTTGCTCCGAACGCGTGGTGCGCTGGTCACCACCGCAGCACTCGGCCGCGAGGCGATGCACCTGCTGACGCACGAGGTACCCGAGGTGATCCTGCTGGATCTCATGCTTCCTGATCTCGATGGCACGGACATCCTGCGCCACCTGCGCGACACGCGCCCCGCCGGCCTCAAGTGCGTCCTCGCGCTTTCCGGCGACGTGCGCCCGTCCCGCATCGAAGAGGTCCGCCAACTCGGTGCCGCCGACCTGATCCCCAAGCCGGTGACGATTGACCGCCTCGTCGAGTCGCTGACCCTCCACTGCCCCCCCGCATCGCACCCGTCCCGCCCCAGCACGCCGACGGCCGGGCCGTGTGAACACGTACAGCGGGATGAAATTCCGCCGTCCGCGATCCCCGAACCCGAACCCCGCCGACCGATTGTCGCGACCGCCCCACGCTTGGGTTAGCATCGCCCAACCGATAACACCGACCACCCTGGGGCCGCCCACATCCCCGAAGATTTCCGGCAGCGCCTCGGGTCCGCCTCGGCGGACCAGTTTGGTTGCCGTGCCCGCGTCGAAAGACGGCCCGCCCACAAGGCACGCCCGCCGGTATTGCGGCACGCACGCCGAATAAACCGCAAGCCCATCGCCCACCACTTCGGCACCCCGGACCATCACCGCAAGCAACGGGGCTTCGACGAAAAACGGTGGGACGGGTCCCCACCCTACATGGCTGCCACTCATGGCGGCATCCCGTGGTACGATGAAGCGTGGAAATGGGCGGAATCCGCGGCCGGTCGCTGGGCGGACAATGGGAACGCTGATTTTCAGCCGTTTGTGGTTAAGGTGTATTCCCGACCTTAATGCACGCTGCATCATGCATGGATTGGAGTAACCTATGATACGGGTGCTAATTTGTTTAGGGATCGCTTTTGCTTTTCTGACTTGTATCGTCGAATCTGTGCGCGCCGAAGAGTTTTTCTTGTATCAATACGGAGGCAGCGTTTACGCGGCAGTCTTGCAAGAAGGCAAAGTTCAGAATGTTCCGGTGTCCAAATCGGAGGAATCGGTCCTCACTTTTGAAGTATACGAGAGTAGCTGCCTGCTGGTTGTCAACACACCTGACTCCAATTCCGCCCGCAAAGTGATCCAGAAGGATAGGAGGGGGGAACTGAATGTGATGATCGTTAATGCTTTCTCGTTGCCACATTTCGATTCTAAAAGTCCGATCGCCTTCAACGGGAAAGCAGTGGCGTATGTCGAAGTTGACGGCAAAACGTCTTCGCTTGCGGTACTCGACTTAGAAACCGAAAAGACACAAACCCTGTTAACGCAGGTTGATAAGCCATTGTGTTCGCCAAAATGGTCTCCGGACGGAAAGTCTGTCGCATACTATTCTGCCAGTAAGGGCTCCGGCTTTATGCTCGAGAGCATCAATGTGGCCAATGGCACCCGCACTGTATTGTCTTCGGCGAGCAAGCCTACGGGTTTTGGTTCCGTTACTCCGAGGCCGCCGTTTTGGTCGGGGGATGGCAAAAAACTATACTTCGAAGCAGCGTATGGCGACAAAATTGGACCGAACTTGTATGAAGTGTCGGCAGACGGTTCGGGTTCGGCACGCCACATTTGTGCTGGCCTCTTGACGGCGTTCGACGGCGCAAGTGGAACGGCGTTCGTCGTTACTAAGCTCAACGTGTACAGCGTTCTGGTAACCAAGCCAGCGTCGGAGCCGAAATTGGTGGTTGAACAAGCGTGGTGGGCTAGAGTCTCGCCCAGTGGAAAATATTTGGGCTATTACTGGTCGGATGCGCTATACATTCGGAATCTAGGCGATGGCAGCAGCATTAAAGCCGTACCTGATTACCGCGGTGACGGCCCTCAGACGGCGTGGATTGGAAGCGACAGATAGCTCTTGTATGCCCCGCCTTCTGTAGGACAATTCAACTGGAGCTTCACGTGGTGGCGTTGACCGCAACCGCTGCTGAGGCTTTGGAGTTCTGGTAGTTCGGCTGGAAATGTAACCCTGCTTAGGATGAGCGTCTAATAAGGAGCCGGAACAACCGGACGGTGCAGAAGTGCTGCAAGTCGTGTATGCCGTCGATAGCCCGAGATCCAACCGTAGCCCACCTTATGGGCCGACCTCGTCGGGACCGTGGATGGTGTTGGCCATCTTGTTCTCCCGCAGCATGCAACTCACCATGTCACCCTGGCAGCTTATGCCATTCCGATGGCGGGTAGGCCGATCGCGTTCCATTGGCCATGAAGGATCGACCGAAAGCAGCCGTGCAAACGGGCGAGGTCGTGGATTGGCTGCCAAGGAACGATCCAATTGCCGGCGTATCCGTCAAGGCAGAACTCGGGAAATTGAGCGTCCAAGTGGCACACATTGATACCACAACACGAGCAAGTTTGAAGCCCGCTGTCGTGGACTTTGACCCGTCCCGCCGACTCTCGGTATCATCGTTGGTTGCGGTGATGATCTGTGGCCTCTTCACGTTTGCCTGGTTGAGCCATCATCGCGACACTTTGGCGTGGGCGGCAGCCGTGATTGGAGGACTAGGTTTAATGAGCCGGTTGGTCGGTACCGGCGGTGCCCTGCGTCTGGCGACGTGGGTTACGCCTGTACTCCTGCTCTTTTGGCTGAGCGACTGGAATGCCAAGCTGGTCTCTTTCATAGGGGTTCTCTGCTATTTCGTGCTGTTTCCATGGGTCACGCGCGACGCCAACCGCTTCCCTCGCTGGTTGACACTGGGGCGGATCGTGTCGCGGTCGGTCACTGGGCCTGGCGCCGCAGATCGTGCAGCTCATTTTCCGCATCATCAGGCAGATCAATGAGCAAGGCACAACGATCCTGCTCGTCGAACAGAACGCGCACATGGCGTTAGGCGTGGCTCACGAAGGCTACGTCATTCAGACCGGCCAGGTCATCCAGCACGGCGACGCGAAAGCATTGCTGGCCGATCCGCAGGTGCAGAAGGCGTTTCTGGGCGGGTGAGCATCAATCGGACCAGAGGTCTGCCAGCGATACTTTGAGGCCCTTGAATAGCGGCACCCGGACCCATTCATCGCCTCGCCCTTGAGCGGCCAGTCTGTACTTGCCACTGCGGCCGAGCGTGTAGCAAACGAGCGTTTTTCCCAGTGCGTCGAAAATCCAGTAGTTCGCGACGCCGAATTCGGCATACCACGCAAACTTGGTGACGCGGTCGTGGTCTTCATGCCCGTAACTCACCGACTCGATGACCAACGTCGGGGGAACGAGAATTCGCGTCCGCCGAAGATCGGCCTTTCCAGCCAACTGTGCAGCATGCGCCTGGCGGCGCTTCTGATCAGGCGTCAGCCAGACCGCGTCAGCACGAACAAGTCGCGGCTCGTCGATAATGATGTCGCATTCGTATGCGAAGTCCCCTTTGGTCTGCTGCGTATCGAGGAATCGCTGAATCTGTGTTTGCAGGCGAGTGAGCCGACTGCTCGCATCAAAGTATGCCGGAGGCATGGCCGTGAGTACCCCTTGGATGATCTCGTATCGTCCATTGAACCAAAGTTGCTCGATGCGCGGATCGTCCAGATCCGACGCGCGCCAGCCTGTGGTGCCGACGTTAAATTTTTTCTTCTCTTCAGCGACTGCGACCATGGTGGCTCCAGTATATCACTCCACCGTCACGCTCTTCGCCAGATTCCGCGGCTTATCGACGTTGCACCCACGCAGCACCGCCGCGTGGTAGGCGAGCAGTTGCAGCGGGACGACGCTCAGCAGCGGCTGCAAGCTTTCGGCGGCGTCGGGGATGTACACGACATGGTCGGTGTAGCGGCGAATGTTTTCGTCGCCTTCGGTGGCCACTGCGATCACCACGCCGCCTCTCGCCCGCACTTCCTCGATGTTGCTGATGACCTTCTCGTACTGATGCCCCTTGGTGGCGATGAAGACCACCGGCATGCCGTCGTTGATGAGCGCGATCGGCCCGTGCTTCATCTCGGCGGCGGGCATGCCCTCGGCGTGGATATAGCTGATTTCCTTCAACTTCAACGCGCCTTCGAGCGCGATCGGGTAGTGATACCCGCGGCCGAGGAACAGCCAGTTGTCGCGGTCGACAAACTTCGCCGTGATGTCGCGGACCAGGTCGTTCTGCTTCAGCACATGCTTCATCTGGTCGGGAATCGCCAGCAGGCCTTCGATCAGTTCCTGGCACTGCGGCTGGCTCATAAAGCGGCGCCGGCCGATGTAGATCGCCAGCATCGCCAACACCGCGAGCTGGCAGGTGAACGCCTTCGTGCTGGCGACGCCGATCTCCGGGCCGGCGTGCAGGTAGACGCCGGTGTCGGTCTCGCGGGCGATGGTGCTGCCGACAACGTTGACCACGCCCAGCACCAGCGCGCCCTTATCCTTCGCCTCGCGCAGCGCCGCCAACGTGTCGGCGGTTTCGCCCGACTGGCTGATCGCGATCAGGACGGTGCCCTCTTCGACCAGCGGATTGCGATAGCGGAATTCGCTGGCGTACGTGCATTCGGTAACGACCTTGGCGAGGTCTTCAAAGAGGTAGTCGCCGACCATTCCCGCATGCCATGCCGTGCCCTGGGCGGTCATGATAAAGCGCCGAGCCTTCGCCAGTTCGCGCGAGAATGCCGACACACCTCCGAGCGTGATACGACCTTCCCGCGCGTCGCAGCGGCCACGCAGGCAGTTGGCGATCGCCTGGGGCTGCTCGAAGATCTCCTTGAGCATGTAGTGCTCGTAATCGCCGAGTTCGTACTCTTCGAGCTTGCTTTCGAGTTGCTGAATGACCGGCGAGATCTCGATGTCGTCGATCGTGCTCGTCCGCATGCTCTCGGGCTTGAGGACGGCCATCTCGTTGTCGTTCAGGTAGATCACCTGTGCCGTGTGCTCGACGATGGCGGCGGCGTCGGAAGCAACGACATACTCGTCACTTCCCACGCCGATGATCAGCGGCGAACCCTTGCGGGCCACGACGAGCGTGTCCGGCTCGTCGCTGCACAGCACCGCGATGCCGTAGGTCCCCGTCACTTCTGACAGCGCGTTCTGCACCGCCTTGGCGAGCAGCGATTGGCCGGGCTTGAGTATGTCATTCTTCCGCTTGAGTTCGTCGTACACGTGTCCGACGAGCACGGCCAGCACTTCGGTATCGGTCTGGCTCTTGAAGGTGTGCCCCTTCTCTACGAGGTATTTCTTGAGGACCGAGTAGTTCTCGATGATGCCGTTGTGGACCAGCGCGATCTTGCCGTTGTCATCGGTGTGCGGATGGGCGTTGGCTTCATTGGGCACGCCGTGCGTCGCCCAACGGGTGTGCGCCATGCCGATGCTGGCCGGCGGAAGCGGGTCGCCGTCCTGCAGCTTGGTCTCCAGCACGCTGATGCGCCCGACGGCGCGACGGACGGCGATGTGCCGATCGGCGCCGATGACCGCGATGCCAGCCGAGTCATAGCCGCGGTACTCCAGGCGCTTCAGCCCCTCGATGAGCACGGGCTGGCAGATCTTCCGACCGACATAGGCGACGATTCCGCACATAAAAGGCCTCCAAGCCTGCTCACTATTCACCACAGGTCACAAACAGGGAAACGATACCTGATTATCGGTCGTTGTGCGACGCGATCCTTGCCCAATCCGCCGCAGCGCACGACGGCCGTTGTAACATTTTGTAACAATGCATCCGTCAATCCGGATGGACGGCGAGATCGCGGTGTCGGGGCGGCGATGCTCGGCGCGCAATGGGTCCATCTATAAGAAACAGGACGGTTGCGCGAAACCGGGGCAATTCGCGCAACGCCCGCGTGAGTTGCCTACCGAATCCTGCGAAGATTTTCTTTTTTCGCTCCGAAGCGCGTTGCGCGCTTCGGCAACTGTGAGCCCGCAATCACTCCGCCTCCGCCCAGACGCGCGGCGGGTCGCCTTCTTCAAAGAACTCGACATGGACGACGTTCGGGTTGCAGCAGACCGGGCAGTCTTCACCGTAGGTCTGGTCGGTGCCCGCGGAGCGGTCGATGGGAATGACCACGGTTTCGCCACACGTCGGGCAGGTGTAGGCGCCTTCGTCGGACGGACGGCGTTTACGCTTCTTCCGCTTCTTCTTCATGGCGGGTATTCCCGCGTCAGCGGGCGAGGTAGGTCTTCACGTAATCCGCCACCGCGTCTTCGAGCGTAAAGAACGGCCGATCATAGCCCGCGGCGATGAGTTTCTTCGGGTTGGCTTCGGTGAAGTACTGGTACTTGCCCTTCAGATGATCGGGCATGTCGATAAAGCGGATCTTCGGCAGCTTGCCCATCGCCCTAAACGTGGCGTTGGCCAGGTCGATCCAGGTGCGGGCCTTGCCGGTGCCGCAATTGAAAAGCCCGCCGACTTCCCTGTGCTGAGCCGACCAGACGGTGACGCGGGCGGCATCCTTCACGTAGACGAAATCGCGCATCTGCTCGCCGTCCTTGTAGTCGGGACGGTCGCTCTTGAAAAGCCCGACCTCACCCGTCTCCATGATCTGTGCGAACGCCTTGTTCACGACCGAGCGCATGTCGCCTTTGTGGTCCTCGTGCGGCCCGAAGACATTGAAATATTTGAGGCCGACGATGCGATCGAACAGCCCGTGCTTCAACGCCCACAGGTCGAACATGTGCTTGGAATACCCGTACATGTTGAGCGGCTTCAGCATGGGCGTGACGGCGTCGCTGTCGTCGTAGCCGAGTTCACCGCCGCCGTACGTCGCGGCGCTGGAGGCGTAGACGAACTTGGTGTCGTGCTTCAGGCACCACTCGCACAGAATGCGCGTGTAGCGGTAGTTGTTCTCCAGCAGATAGTCGGCGTTCTTCTCCGTCGTCGCGCTGCAGGCGCCGAGGTGGATGACGGCGTCCACCTTCTGCTTGTAACCGTCGAGCCGATCGAGCAACTCCGTCGGATTCAGCAGGTCTTCGTACGCCAGGCCGAGCAGGTTCTGCCACTTCTCGTCGGTGCCGAGGAGGTCGGTCAGGATCAGATCGGAATGGCCGCGTGCATTCAGTTCCGCGACGACATTCCGCCCGATAAAACCAGCAGCGCCGGTGACGATCGTCAGCTTGGTGGGCATAGACGGTTCATCATCGTTTCAGAACCAACCACATGCAAAGGACCACGGGTGTAAACCCGTGTGGAAGCATGCGATCCGTCGCCCGCTACCGGATCGGTGGCAGCACGATCGGCTCCGGACGCACCTGATCGAATGGCGGGAGCGGCTTGGGAAGGTGCCTGTAGGTGGCGCAGAGGCGGTTGAGCTCGCTGGTGTTGATGATCACCCAGGCGCCGCTGCGACGCAGTTCGTCGACCGATTTTCCGAGCCAACCGTCGACAACACTGGTGCCGGGCGGGATGTACACGTCGAACACGCTGCGGTAAATCAGCCGCGACGAAGGCACGTCGTAGAAGAAGGCGTTCGCGTCGCCGATGAGGGCGATCCTGTCCGATGAGTGCTTGGCGGCGTCGGTCTCATCGGTGCCGATGAAGGTCAGATCCTTCTTGTAGAGCAGTGCGCGGGAGTCGCCATCCAGCAGTGGTGCCATCGAGCGCAGTACGATCGCCAGGCCGATCGCCGCCTGCGTGCCAGCCAAGGCGACCGCGGCGGCCGACGGCATGGGCGCCAGCGCGAACGACACTGCCAGCAGCGGCAGCACGGGCGTGAGAAACCGCGGCAGGATATGCGTGGCGCCGAACCAGACGACGGCCATCGCCAGCGCACTGAGGCTGACCATCAGCGCCGTCCTGCGCCGCGCCGTGGCGATCGCCGCGAGCACGCCGAGGGGCAGGACGATAAAGCCGTACTGCGGCGACATCTCGGTCTGGTCGCACGCGCTGACGAGCCGTCCGCCGAGCGGTCGCTGCGCCGGCGTGGGGCTGTGGGCGACGCGATAGCGGTCGACCTGGTCGTCGGCGAAGTGCGCCTTGCCGAACACGCCGCTCGCCAGGGGAAAGACCGGGTTGCCGGTCCACACCGCGTTGCGAATCAGCCACGGCGAGGCGACCACCGCCGTTGCGCCGATCAGCAGCAGCGACGCCACGATCCGGCGCTTGAATCCCTCACGATCGGTTTGTCCCAGGAGCAGCAGGCCGATGCCGATCAGGCATACTGGCGCCGCGGTCATCGCGAACGCGGTGTATTTCATCCCGCACGCAAGGCCCGCGAAGACGCCGGCGAGCGCGAACAGCTTGCGCGGGTCCGCCCGTATCAGCGCCATCGCCGCGAACCCGACCGCCAGCGTGCTGTAGAGCATCACGCCGGTTTCGACGTAGGCGACGGTGGAGAGTTGGAAAACCCACGGCACGCCCGCCGTCAACAGCACCGCACACGTCGATCGCATGCGCGACGCGCCCAGCCCATGGGCGACGCCCGCGACGGCGGCCAACGTAAGCACGCCGTGCGCCAGCGTGATCAGATTGCACAGGTACATTCCCGCCCAAGGTCCGCCGCGCAGGTGCATCGCGGAGAGAAAGTGCGTCTCCATCAACATCGGAAAATAGCTGAAGGCGTTGTGCGTCAGGGGGATGATCCGGCCGGCGTCGTACCACTCACGGGGAACCTGCAGGTGATAGCTCAGCACGTCGTACGGGTGCGGGTCGAGCGGCTTCCATAGAAAACCGGGCATCAGGCAGGCGGCAAGCAACGCGTGTGCAAGAAGGATCGCCAGCGGTACGCACCAGATCAGGCCGAAGGTCGGTGCGGGCAGGCGCACGCCGCGAAGCCGGTAAACCGCCAGCACCACCCCGCCTCCGATCAGCATCCACGCCGCAATTGCGTTGAACACTCCAGCCAACCCGAGCAGCAGCGTCGCAATCCCAATGAAGCCCAGCCCCAGCGCCGCGGCGGCGGCGAAGCGCAGCGAGGGCGGGCCTTCATTCGCCACTGTCGAACCGTAGCCCCACGCGGCAAGCACGTAGAGCCCGACAATCGAGCCGTCGACCGACAGGCCGATCAGCATCTCGATGCTGAAAATGCCCGCCCTATAGACGATCAGCCCAAGCATCAGCCCGGCGGCACCCAGCAACGGCAGATAGGTCGGCGGCCGGCCGGCGGAATCAGGGGTTGGCATCACCGGTGGGCTCCTGCGATGAGGTCGGCTTTTCCTGCTGCAGTCGCAGTCGGAACAACTGCTCGATCGCGTGCGCGTACGTCGGGCCGGTCTCGGCGTGCGGGTCGTGCGCCAGGCGAAGCTGGCTCACCGGGTCGTGCAGCATCTTCTGGACGATTCGGTGTACCAGCTCCTCAAGGTGCTGTTTACCCGCATCGTCAACGGGAAGCTTGCTCAGCGTGCGCTCGAGTTCGGTGCGGGCGATCGTGTTGTAGCGCTTGTAGAGCGCATCGATCATCGGCCCGATTTCGCGCTGGCGGTGCCATAGCAGGTACTGCTCGACCTGCTGGCGCACGACCAACGTTGCGGACTCGGCCTGTTGCGACCGCTGCGTGATCGTCTGGCCGACGACTTCCTGCAGGTCGTCGAGGTTGTAGAGATAGACGTTCTCCAGCTCCCCCACCGCCGCCTCGACGTCGCGCGGGACGGCGATGTCGATCAGAAAAATCGGCCGATAGCGGCGCTTGCGGACGAGTTTGGCGAAGCCCTTCTTCGTGATGATCGGATGCGGCGCGCCGGTGGAACTGATGACGATGTCGCTAGAGATCAGGTGCTGCTCGATCGCATCGAACGCCACCCCGCGGCCGTTGAAATCGCGGGCGGTGGCGTCGGCGCGGGCCTGGTCGCGCGAGCAGACAAGCAGATCGCCGACGTTGAGCGATACGAAGTGCTGCAACACCAGGCGCGACATCTTGCCGGTGCCGATGCAAAGCACCGTCTTGTCGGCGAAGTTATCAAAGATCCGCCGGGCGTAATCGACCGCGACACTGCTTACGCTCACTCGCCCCTCGGCGAGGCCGGTGTTGGCGAGGACTTCTTTGCCGACGCTGACGGCACGCTGGAAGAGCGGATTGAGCGACGGCCCGGTGGCGCCGGCGCCGCGAGAGAGTTCGTATGCCCCGCGCACCTGCCCGAGAATCTGTGTCTCGCCGAGCACCATCGAATCGAGGCTGCTCGCAACCGCGAACAGGTGCTCGATCACGCCACGGCCGCGGATTTCGTACAGATGCGACTGGAACGCTTCGGCGGGCACGGCGTGGAAGTCGGCGAGGTATTTGACCATCGCCTCGCGATCAATCTCGTCCGGGCCGGCCAGGTAGAGTTCGACGCGATTGCACGTCGAGAGGATCACCGCCTCGGCGCCGTCGATGCGTTTGCGCAGGTGATCGATCGCCTCCAGCATCCGCTGCGGCGCGAACGCCAGCCGCTCGCGCACATCAAGCGGCGCGGTGGTGTGATTGAGGCCGATCAGAAGCAGGCGATTCATCGACAACTATTTCATCTGCTGGACGGTGACGATGACACCAAGTAACAACGCAAACCCCGCGATCGACAGGATCGCCATCCGCTTGCCCCTTATGGCGGGGTTGATCGGGCTGTGCAGCACCACCGCGTAGAGCACGTACGCCCCGGCCGACAGCAGGAACTTCGGTTTGACGAACCAGTTGTGCCCAAGCGTGCTGGGGTTGAGCGCGAAGCCGGCGATGATTCCGATCGTCAACAGCACGAACCCGATCCGCACTGCGGCGTAGTTGAGGCGTTCAAACTTTTCCAGGCTGCCGAAGCTCGGATCGACCGGTCCATGCTGCTTGCTGCGAAGCTTGCTGCGGAGCACGAGGTACATCACCCCTGCGCCCGCGGCGATCGCGAAGGCGATCGGGCTGACGTACACACCGATGCGGTGCGTCCAGCCCCATAGCGAATTAGTATAGGCATGCGGGCGGGCCGCACCGTAGATGACGGCGAACGCGAGCAGCAGCACGACGACCGGCGTGACGAACCACTCGATCCGCCCCAGCGTGCGCCGGGCTTGCAGATAAAGCGTCGCCGACGCGAGCAGCACCGCCAGCCAAATCAGCGAATCAAAGTTATCCTGCAGCGGCAGCCAGTCGTGTCGCTGAACTGCGTGCAGCAATTGCACCAGCAGGCAGAC
>JBBRFH010000097.1:0-11697 GCA_038224615.1 Tepidisphaerales bacterium | reverse complement strand
AGCCCGCCCATGCTCCGCGCGAGCGTGGTTTTACCGCATTGACGGGGTCCCACAAGGCCAACGGCGGGAGACTGCCGCAGACGCTGAACAACCTGTTCGCCGCTAAGCCTTAGTCGCATATATTGCATTTTAGGAATTAATTACTATCTTGCAAGGACCGTGCAGCCGAAAGCCGCTTGGGAGTGGAGCTGCCTGGGTCGTGGATGCGACGCGAAGCCTGTTTGCTACTGTCCAGACCCCACTCATGTCACAATCCTGAACATTAGTTTCGACGGGTCATCGTGTCGAGGATAACTGAAGGGGACACGACCCTTCAACCCTGCTGTCCGTCGTAACTGTTTACCTTCTCGGCGGCAAGCAGAACGGCGATGGCGTCGTCCGCGCGCTCGTCGGCGTTGGTACCGAAGCGCTCGCGGCGTACCGGCTGTTCATCATCGCGCCCGGCCTCACGATCGTGAACGAGCCAGACGGCAAAGCGTTTGCCATCAACGATGCGCCGCAATATGGGTGGTATCAGGACGCCGGTACGGCCGATCGCTTCAAGCCCGAGCAGTGGGGGGATAATTTCGCGATATCAGTCGCTGGGTCGCGCCCGCCAATCCGCCCGCGCCCACCACCCGACCGCTCGTCCTGCCATGACGGTGCATCATTCTGACTCAAGAGATTGGCCGCGCGACGTTACACTGCCCCGATATGACCATTCTTCCGATCGTGGCCGCGTGCGCGGTCATATTGCTTGTGGCATACCGGGTCTACGGGCGGTTGATTGTGCGATGGCTGGGCGTGGACGCGACGCGGGTCACGCCGGCGGTTGAGATGGAGGACGGGAACGACTACGTCCCCGCCCCGCCGGGCGTGGTGCTGGGCGGGCACTTCACCGCCATCGCCGCCGCCGGGCCGGTGGTCGGGCCGATCTTCGCGGGGCTGGCATTCGGGTGGTTGCCGGCGCTGATCTGGATTCTCTTCGGCGCGATTTTCATCGGCGGCGTACACGACTCTGGCGCGCTGCTCGCCTCGATCCGCCACAAGGCGTCGAGCATCACGCAGGTGGTCCGCGAGCACATGAGCCGGCCGGCTTACTTTACGTTCCTGATGTTCGTGTGGATCGCGCTGGTGTACGTCGTGATCGCGTTCGCCGACGTCACCGCGAGCACGTTCGGATTCTTTGAAAGCTACTCGATGAACGTCGATGGCGTGCCGACGACCATCGCCATCAACGGCGGCGCGGTGGCGATCGGCGCGACGGCGTACCTGCTGCTGAGCATCGTGCTGGGACTGGTGCTGCGCTACACGAAGACGCCGTGGTGGATCGGGCTTGTCGGCAGCGTCGTCGTCCTTTCGCTGACGATCTGGCAGGCGCCCGCGCTGGCCGAGTGGCTCTCCACGCACGGGATGCCGTTCATGGACACCTCGACCTACAGCAAGGAAGCGGCCGGCGGGCTGATCAAGCGGTGGGACCAGGCGCTGCTCGTCTACTGCTTCATCGCCAGCATCACGCCGATGTGGATCCTGCTGCAACCACGCGGCGTGATCGGCGCGGCGTTCCTGTACGCGACGCTCGTCTTCGGCATCGTCGGCACGCTGGTCGGCGGCATCATGGGCGCTGAATCGCTCAAGATCACCTGGCCGGCATTCAGCGGGTTCTACGCCAACGCCACCACCGCGCCCGCGATGGCCGGGGCGTGGCTGTTCCCGTTCCTGTTCATCACCATCGCCTGCGGCGCGTGCAGCGGGTTCCATTCGATCGTCGCCAGCGGCACCACCAGCAAGCAGGTCCGCACCGAGAGCGACATCAAACCGATCGCCTACGGCGCGATGCTGCTCGAGGCGATGGTCGCGATCTTCGCGCTCTCGTGCGTGATGGTGATGGTGCCCGGCACCACCGGCAAGCCCGACGGCATCTACGCCCGCGGCATCGGCAACTTCATGCACCTGCTGGGCATCGACATGAAATTTGCGATCAGCTTCGGCCTGCTGGCATTCAGCAGTTTCGTCTTCGACACCCTCGACGTCTGCACCCGCCTCGGCCGATATGTGCTGCAGGAAATCACCGGCCTGCAAGGCAAGCTCGGCGGCGCGATCGCGACGATCCTCACCCTCGCGTTACCCAGTTACTACCTCTGGAAGATGCCGCCGAAATCGTTCATGACCTTCTGGGTACTCTTCGGCACGAGCAACCAGTTGCTGGCCGCGTTGACGCTGGTGGGCGTCAGCGTCTGGCTCTGGCGCACCGGCCGCCCGGTCTGGTTCGCGCTTGCGCCCGCGATTTTCATGCTCGGCACGACCTGCCTGGCGCTGGTGATGAACTTCCTGAGCTTCCTCAGCAAGCACGAGGCCCTCGTGCGACAGGGACTGAAGCCCGACAACATGAACATCGTCAATATGTCCATCGCCGCGGCGCTGTTCGCGCTGGCGTTGTTCGTGGCGTTCGAGGCCTTGCGTGTCTACGTCGCGAGCCGCCGAAACCCCGTCCCCGTCCTCGCTTCGACCGAATCGTCAGCCGCATAGGCGACGGGGTAATGAACCACTGCGGTCGGCGCAGCAACCCGTGTCATCCTGAGCGCCAGCGAAGGATCTTCTCGCCGCGACAGAGTGTCAGCGGCGCGCAAACGAGAGGGTGATACGTTTCAGGTGTGAGCCCCACGCACCGGCACAAAGTGTTGAATGTCGAGTTGTTCTCAGCCCCCGCATTGCGTTTCGAGAACAATGCGAGCCGCGAAGATTCGAAGAGCGCGATGACCAACGCGATGGGAAACATGAAGAAATAAAAAAATGGGCATTCTTCGCGTCTTCCTTCGCGCTCTTCGCATCTTCGCGGTTCGCCTTGGCATCTGGGCGCGGGTTTCACACCGGAAACGTATGAGTTCGTTCTCACAGTGCCCAGCGTCGACGCCGCGCTGTGACATGGCCAGTAGATCCTTCGCTGGCGCTCAGGATGACAGCGCTTCTCCGCGAAAGCAGTGCCGCAACATCCGTCGCCTTTCGTGCGTACACACTCGTACACATTCTTCCACATTCATACACATTCGAAAAACGTGTTCTTCGCGTTCGCCTTCGCGCTCATCGCATCTTCGCGGCCGGCATTTTCCTCCCGGTGATGCCATACCGCAGCAACGATTCGCCGCACCGCGAGACGGCAGACCCAAGTGCCTCCTACACTTGACCATTGCTCATCAGGAGGCTCGATGCTCTGGCAGGGACGACGCGGAAGCGACAACGTGGATGACCGGCGCGGCATGGGCATCGGCACCATCGCCGGCGGCGGCGGGATCGTGACGGTGATCATCGTCGTCATCAGCCTGCTCACCGGGACCGATCCGACCCAGCTCCTGCAGCAGGTCGATCCGTCCGGCGGCCAGCAGGCCAGCGTGCGGCAGCAGCAGATCGACCCGGCCCAGGAACCCCTGCGGCAGTTCGTCGGCGTGGTGCTCGCCGACACCGAGGACGTGTGGGGGCAGCTCTTTCAACAGCAGCTCCGCAAGAACTACGTGCAGCCGAAGCTCGTGCTGTTCAGCGGCGGCGTGCAATCAGGGTGCGGCTTCGCCTCCGACGCCGCCGGCCCGTTCTACTGCCCGGCCGACCAGAACGTCTACATCGACTTGAACTTCTACGACCAACTCAAGCAGCGATTCAAGGCCCCCGGCGATTTCGCGATGGCCTACGTGATCGCCCACGAGGTCGGCCATCATGTTCAGCGCCAACTCGGCTTCTCCGCTTCGCCGGGCGATCACGAGGCGAGCGTCCGCCTGGAACTGCAGGCCGACTACCTCGCCGGCGTGTGGGCCCATCACGCCCAGCAGACCAAGAAGATTCTCGAGCCCGGCGACATCGACGAAGCCCTCAACGCCGCCAACCAGATCGGCGACGACACGCTGCAGAAGCGCTCGCAAGGCTACGTCGTCCCCGACTCCTTCACC
This sequence comes from Tepidisphaerales bacterium, assembly GCA_038224615.1. Classification (GTDB taxonomy): domain Bacteria; phylum Planctomycetota; class Phycisphaerae; order Tepidisphaerales; family Tepidisphaeraceae; genus JBBRFH01. The sequence continues at coordinate 7,780 of JBBRFH010000097.1, read as the reverse complement.
CACGGCACCAGCGCCCAGCGCGCCCGCTGGTTCAAGCGCGGCTTCGAAACGGGCGATATCGCGGGAATGCAAGCGCTGTTCAAGCTGCCGTACAAGCAGTTGTGAAATTCCGAACGTCACCTTTACGATTGCGCTGCGTGAGTCGTCGCGCTGATCGCGTTGCGCTAAATACGAGCAGAGACACGGAACCACAAAAAACACGAATCCGAACACGAAGCTATACCTATTTCTTGATTTCCTCTTCGTGCTGAACTTCGTGTTTTTCGTGCCTTCGTGTCTCGGCTCGCATTGAGCGGAAAGACGCCAACCGCGCGCCGAGTTATACTCAGGCAATGCCAACCGTCCTCGACACCCTCCGCACGCTCGGCGAAACACTCCCCGCGCCCCCGGCCCCGGTCGCGGCGTACGTCTCGTCGGTGCGCTGCGGGAATCTGCTCTTCGTCAGCGGCCAACTGCCGCTGAGGGACGGCGCCCTGCTCGCAACCGGAAAAGTCCCCTCCCTGGTCCCGCTCGAACTCGCCCAGCGCGCCGCCCGTCAGTGCGTCCTCAACGCCATCGCCATCCTCGGCGCGGCGTTGAACGGCGACTTCACGAAGCTGTCGCGCGTCGTCCGCATCGGCGTCTTCGTGCAGTCCGACGACGCTTTCGCCGAACAACACAAAGTCGCCAATGGTGCCAGCGAGTTTCTGCAACAGGTCTTCGGCGAACAAGGCCGCCACGCCCGCGCCACCGTCGGCGTCAACGCCCTGCCGCTGAATGCGGCGGTGGAGGTGGAAGTGCTGTTCGAGCTGCGCGACTGATGCACCCAACCGCATCGGGCTGAACTGGGCCGTCGCGTAAGGCAGGCAGTCTTGTGGGGCCCGCATGCGTCTGCGGCCCCTAAGACTGGCGTCGGGGGCGACTGACCAATGACAAAATCCAAATGACAAATGAATGCGCAGACCGCGGCTCATTGGTCATTTGAGTTTTGTCATTTGTCATTCGGATTCTCTAGATCGCCCCCGCCACGGGTATACTCGGTCGGGCAACATGACTGACGGCAGCACCGGCGTGGACCGATTGAGGCAAGTTCGCCATGTCGCGTTCGACATGGACGGCACGATCTACCTCGGCGAGCGCCTGTTCGACGCCACGCCCCGGCTGCTGTGCGTGCTTCGCCGGCTGGGGATCACGTATTCGTTCCTGACCAACAACTCCTCGCACAGCGGCGATGAATACGTCGCGCGGCTGCGGCGCATGGGCCTGGTTGTCACGTCCGATCAGCTCTACACCTCCACCCACGCGACGGCCGAGTACCTGCACCTGCACTACCCGCAGGTGCGGCGGATATACCTGCTGGGGACGGCGAGCATGCAGGGGGAGATGCGCTCGCTCGGGTTCGACGTCAGCGATGACGCCGAGCCCGATGCCGTCGTCGTCGGGTTCGATCGCACGATGCAGTACCAGCGGCTGTGCAAGGCGTCGTGGTGGATCGCGCGCGGCAAGCCGTTCATCGCGTCCCACCCCGACCGCACTTGTCCGACCGATCTGCCGACGGTGCTCGTCGATTGTGGCTCGATCTGCGCCGCCATTGAGCACGCGGTCGGCCGGGCGCCCGATGCCGTCGTCGGCAAGCCCGACCCGCGCATGCTCGAAGGACTTTGCCGCGCGATGAATCTCACGACGAACCAGATCGCAATGGTCGGCGATCGCCTTTCGACCGACATGGCGTTGGCGCGGCGCAGCGGGGCGGTGGGCGTGCTCACGCTCACCGGCGAGGCCACCCGTGCCGAAGCAGCGGTACACGCGAATCGGCCGGATCTCATTGTCCAAGATCTCGACGATCTCGGCCGGCTGATCGACGCAACCCGCAGATCAACCTGACGAGCCGCCGCCTATCATCGAACCGACCCTGCGACTGCGGAGGCCACACCATGAATGATCGCATCCGAGCCCTGATGTCGCCTCAGCCCGCCGACCACCCGCTGGTGATCGGCCATCGCGGACTGGCGTGGTCGTACCCCGAGAACACCCTGCCTTCGTACGATGCCGCGGTGGCGGCGCGGGCGGACATGGTCGAGTTGGATTTCCATCCCACCGTCGACAGCCATCTCGTCTGCGTACACGACACGACGCTGGCCCGTTACCTCGATCCGCATCTGGATCGCGATCTAATGTATAGGCCCGTGGTGTCGTACACGCTCGATGAACTGCGTCGGCTCGATGTCGGGACCTGGAAGGACAAGCGGTTCGCCGGCACGACGGTGCCGGCGCTGGACGAAGTGCTCGACAAGTACAGCCGTGCGTGCGTCCTGCTCATCGAGCGCAAGGCCGGCACGCCCGAGCAGACGCTCGAGGCGCTGCAGCGGCGCGACGCGGTCGAACACGTCGTCGTGCAATCGTTCGACTGGGTTTACCTCGCTCACCTGCACGCGCTCGCGCCGACGCTGGCGCTGGCGGCGCTGGGCAGTGGCGCGGTCGAAGGCCGGATCGACACCCTGCGCGCCACCGGCGCGACGGCGGCGCACTGGAACGATCAGTTGCGCGCCGCCGACGTTGCCGCGATCCACGCCGCAGGCTTGCCGTTGTGGCTCTACACGCTCAACAGCGAACTCGCGTGGCGCGGCGCACTGGCGATGCAGATCGACGGCATCGCCACGGATCGGTGCGATGAGGCGCGGGCGTTTCTCGCGTAGGCGCTGCTGGCTCACCAGGACGCGGCGGCAGCCACCCCAGCTCTCGCCCACGAGTATGCGGGAGACAGAGCGAGAAAGCGCGATTACATCAGCGCGGTAATGGCGCGCTCCACACTTTGGAGTTCCGCCAAACCCTTTCATACATTTCAGGTGTGAACCCCGCGCACGGGCATAAAGTGTCGAGTGTCGAGTAATTATCAGCCCCAGCATTGCGACCTCAGAACCATACGAGCCGCGAAGATGCGATGAGCGCGATGATCAACGCGAAGGGAAACACAAAGAAATAACGAAATGGGCATTCTTCGCGTCTTCCTTCGCGCTCTTCGCTGCTTCGCGGTTCGCCTTGGCATTTGGGCGCGGGTTTCAGACCGGAAACGTATCAGACGCCCCATGGCCGAGTAGCCGCATCCTGCCCACACGACGAACCAGCGAGCACCTCGCGCAGCGTCCTGGCGTCGCGAATGAATTGCTCGGGGTCGTCGCATGAGACGAACTCCAGTGAAGCGAAACGCGACTTGCCGTCGTTGGGCAGCGCCGCGAGGAATTCCCGCCAACGGTCGACACCGTCGGCGAGCGGTTTGCGGTCGGCGCTGGTCGGCCACCAGTGGAAAACGTGGACGTTGCTCAGCCACCGCGAAAGCGCGCGGATGTCGGCGACCGATCCCTCAGCGCTGACGCCATGGCGCGGCTGCCAGAACGTTCGCAGGTTCGGCGCGCCGGCAGCCTGCAACAGCGACAGCGTTGATGCGAGCGTGTCGGTGAGCGTGCCGCCGTGGTATTCAAGGTCGACGGTCATCCGCTGCGCCGCGGCGAGTTGGCAGATGCGTTTCAAGTCTTCGATCACGCGCGCCCGGTCGTCGGCGCCGGCGTCGGCCGATCCGTTGATGCCGGCCCAGACGCGGATCGTCGTCGTGCCCAGCGCCGCGGCGCTCGCCATCACCGCGTCCCACGTCGGCGTCTTGTCCGCCGGCGCGGCGCAGCGGTAGTACGAGCCGTAGGCACTGACGACCAGCCCGGCGTCGGCGGTCATCTTGCGAGTGCGCGATGCGAGCGCGGTATCCCCATGCGGAACGTGAACGTCGCCGCCCCACTCGATGCCGACCAGACCGGCGCGTTGCACGAGCGCCACGATTTGTTCAGGCGTCAGCGTGCGAAACGTCACCGAGACGAGACCCGGCCGCACGGTGGGAATTGGTATGGAGGTCGTCATGGTTGATGCAGTCTATTGGTCAGACCCGAACACTGCACGACATCCAGGAGCCGAACTGGAAACGTCTATTTAGCGCATGGAGACGTGCGGATTCCTCCCCACCCGGGTGAGGAATCCGGACGCCCCCGGGCAGGACCGTCTCCAGCGCGACTCGCCGGGAGGAGTTCGTTTCCCGGATCGAGGAAATCCTGCCTTAAGCGAATGCAACGGAGGTGTGGCAGTTTGTTCGCGGAGCGAGCGCAGAGGCCCTATCATCGGTTGTATGGCCACCCTCACTTCGCGACCGCCGCGCACGGATGGAACGGGGCTGATTGACCTCGATCCGTGGCTCGAACCCCATGCCGAAGCGCTCCGCTATCGGCAGCGCCGTCTTCAGACGGCACTGGGCAAATTCGCCTCCACCGGCGGGCTGCTCGGCGACGTTTCGCTCGGGCACCGCTACTTCGGTTTCACCAAAGGCGAGCACCAGGGCAAGCCGGGCGTGTGGTATCGCGAGTGGGCGCCGGCGGCGCTGCAACTGCGGCTCATCGGTGATTTCAACGGCTGGGACCGCTGGGCTCACCCGCTGGTGCGCGACGAGTACGGCATCTGGTCGACCTTCCTCCCCGAAGGCACGCTGGTCCACGGCTCGCGCGCCAAGACACACGTCATCCTCCCCGATGGCGGAACCATGGACCGCATCCCCGCTTACGCCACCCGCGTCGTGCAGGAGCCGCAGTCGGTCCAGTTCGTCTGCCAATACTGGGACCGCACGCACGATTGGAAAAACCCGCGCCCCACGCTCAACCGCGGCATGCGCATCTACGAAGCACACGTCGGCATGGCCCAGGAAGAAGGGCGCGTCGGCACCTACCGCGAGTTCGCCGACAAGACGTTGCCGCGCATCGTCCGCGCCGGCTACAACACGATCCAGCTCATGGCGATCCAGGAGCACCCGTATTACGGCTCGTTCGGCTATCACGTCAGCAACTTCTTCGCTCCCAGTTCGCGCTTCGGCACCCCCGAGGATCTCAAGCACCTGATCGACACCGCGCATGGCTACGGCATCCTCGTGATCATGGACCTCGTACACTCGCACGCCGTCAAGAACACGCAGGAAGGCCTGAACTTGTTCGACGGCACCGACTACCAGTATTTCCACGCTGGCCCGCGCGGGCAGCACCACGCGTGGGACAGCCTCTGCTTCGACTACAGCAAGTACGAAGTGCAGCGATTCCTGCTCAGCAACTGCCGCTACTGGATCGAGGAGTTCAGGTTCGACGGATACCGCTTCGACGGCGTGACGAGCATGCTGTATCTCGACCACGGGCTGGGCAAATCGTTCTCCAGCTACAACGACTACTTCGACGCCAATGTCGACTACGACGCCGTAACCTATCTGCAGATGGCCAACGAAGTGATCCACAGCGTGATGCCCGAGGCGATCACGGTCGCCGAGGACGTCAGCGGGATGATCGGGATCGCCAGGCCGGTGAAGGACGGGGGCGTGGGGTTCGATTACCGCCTGTCGATGGGCGTGCCCGACAACTGGATCAAGCTGCTGAAGGAGAAGAGCGACGACAACTGGGTGCTCGGCGACATCTACAGCACGCTGATGAACCGCCGGCACACCGAGAAGCACGTCGGCTACGCCGAAAGCCACGACCAGGCACTGGTCGGCGACAAGACGCTGGCGTTCAGGCTGATGGACCAGGAAATGTACTGGAACATGGCCAGGGACCGGCAGAGCGTCGTCGTCGATCGCGGCATCGCGCTGCATAAGATGATCCGGCTGATCACCTTCGCGCTGGCGGGCGAGGCGTACCTCAATTTCATCGGCAACGAGTTCGGCCATCCGGAATGGATCGACTTCCCCCGCGAAGGCAACGGCTACAGCTACCACTATTGCCGCCGCCAGTGGAGCCTGATGGAGAACGACCAACTCCGCTACAAGGGCCTGGCCGAGTTCGATCGCGCGATGACGAAGCTGGACGAAACCTACAACCTGCTGAACGACAGGTTCATCGAACAGCTCTGGGTCCACGAGGCCGAAAAGCAACTCATCTTCCGTCGCGGTCCGCTGGTGTTCGTGTTCAATTTTCATCCGGCCAAGAGCCACCGCGACTGGTGGATCCCAGTGCCGGACCCGACCGACTACAAGGTGGTCCTCAACAGCGACGACAAGCGTTTCGAGGGGCATGGCCTGACCGCAGAGAACCAGACGTACATCGTCAAACAAACTCCCGTAGGCGGGCGCCCGCAAAGCCTGCAGGTGTACGTGCCGAGCCGCAGCGTGCAGGTGCTGGCACCGGTCGGCACCCCCATGTAGCCGCGTCGTCCACGACGTGGTATTCCTGCATTGCCGATCGCGATGTATTCTTGCGATACGCATCGTGGACGATGCGGCTAAACTGCTCGCAAGGGGTGTTCCGATGGTGATCGCCTCGCACTTTACGTTCGCCTGCTATGGCTTCTGGCCTCCCAATGACGACCGCGGATCGTGGTCTGACGTAGTCTGGGCGAAACACCTGAAACCGTTCGGTGAGCCAAGGAAGGTGAGCACGCGCCGATCGATCGCGCACGTTCCACACGATCAGGAAAAGAACCGTGCCATCCGCGAGGCGCTTTTGTACCCGGTGGTGAAACTGACCGCCGACCAGCGTGACGTCGTCGCCAACGCGTTCGCAGAAACAATTGAGATGCTGCGTCTGACCGTCCACGCGTGCGCGATCATGCCTGACCACGTTCACCTCGTTGCGATGCGTCATCACCTTCTGGTCGAAGACCTGATCGGCTACCTGAAACGCGCCGCAACCCGAGCGCTAACCCGGGCCGCGATGCATCCCCTTGCGGGATGCGTGGGACCGCGCGGCACAATTCCGACACCCTGGGCGCATGGCGGCTGGAAGCGCTTCATCGACGATGCTTCGGAGATTCCTGGAGCAATCGACTACGTCGTCAAGAACCCGTCCCGCGCGAGGCTCGCGCCGCAGACGTTTGCGTTCGTGCGGTCCTATCCCGTCTAGAACCCATTTGGTCTAGCGCGTCGTGGACGACGCGGCTAAACGTGGTAAACGTGACGGAGCTGATGGACCTCCTTGACTTGGCAACCCTCGACTATCAGAGCGCCTGGAACTCCCAGGAACGCGTCCACGCGCAAATCCTTGATGGCACGGGAACCGAATCGATCCTCTTCGTCGAACACCCCCCCGTCATCACTTTCGGACGCCGAGCCGCCGACAGCGCAATGCATCTGGTGGCGTCGCGGGAGATGCTCAAGGAGATGGGCGTCGACGTCGTCGAATCCGATCGCGGCGGGGACATCACCTTCCACGGGCCGGGGCAGCTTGTCGCGTATCCGATCGTGCGGCTGAACGATCATCAGCTTTCGGTCGGCGGGTACGTGAAGGCGCTGGAGCACGCGGTCATCGGCACGCTGGGGCACTTCGGGATCGAGGCTTTTCTCGATCCCGGCGCCATCGGCGTGTGGGTTCGCCGTTCCGACGGAACACCCGCCAAGGTCTGTGCGCTGGGCGTGCGGATCAAGCGCGGCATCTCCATGCACGGAATCGCGTTGAATGTCGCAACCGACTTGCGCTACTTCGAGTTGATCGTCCCCTGCGGCCTCACGGGGCGTCCCGTGACGTCGATGCAGCAACTGCTTGGCGAGCGCTGTCCGTCGATGGTGGAGATCAAACCGGTGCTGGCAAAACAAATCGAAACTTGCGTCACCACGATGGGCCGACACAATACAGGCCGATGACCATGAAATTCGCCGCCGGGCTGAGCACCGACGCCGAGCACGCAGTACACAACGCCATTGCGCAAGTCCGCGCTGCAGGCGAACTCGGCCCGGTCGGCGGACGCAACTTCAGCCACGGCCACACCGCGAGCATCGCATTGCTCTGCACCCCAT
>JBBRFH010000096.1:0-11708 GCA_038224615.1 Tepidisphaerales bacterium | reverse complement strand
ATCCAGCGGCCCGTTGAGCAGCGGCCCACCTTGACGCCCGGCGTCTTCAGGCTCGTGACGGTGGACGTGACAGCCCAGCTCGCCGAGCAGTTTGTTCATCGAGTCGATGTCGGAAAGTCGCGGCACGCCGTGCAGTCGGGTGCGTCCCTCGGCCATCAAACAGACCGAGAGAATCGGCAGCGCGGCATTTTTAGCGCCGGAGATTTCGATCCGGCCTTTAAGCCGGTTGCCGCCACGAATCAGAAAGGAGTCCATCGTTCGCCCATCCTTGGAACGCAAGAGAGGCCCGAAAATCATCTGGTTTTACGACTACCAGACGCAGTCGGGATATCGGCCGATCCATCGGCCGCGGTGCAGCAACATTACATCCCCGGAATTCTCGGACGCAGATGCCGCCAGCACAGCGCCCCGCATTGTGGTCCGATCGCGCTTCACCTGCAAGCCAAATCGCCCCCAAATCAGCGATGGTTTCCCCGAAAACGCCGTGCTTTTTTCTTGGTGCGCTGCTTCGGGTGATTGAAGATGTGTCCCACATAACGCGGATTTCAAACGATCGTGTCGGAACCGCGCGGTTGTCATCCTGAGGTACTCCGAAGGATCTGCGCGCGACGTAAAGGCCCAGCACGCGGCTTATAGATCCTTCGGAGTACCTCAGCATGACAACTTGAGTATCGAGCGATAGTCCGACACATCCGGCAACCTCAGTCCCGTCGCCGTTTTCCGGGGGTCGGTGCTGCGACCAAATAGCCTAACAAATTACTAACATTAGGGCCGACTTTTCCGTTGTCCGGCGATAGGCTGGGGAGTCGTAAACCGCCGCGCCGTGCGGACGGTGTCGCGACCAACCGGGTTTCTTTCGGAGATTGCCCAATGCCTGCCATCCGCACTGCAACGATCGTCGTCGAAGCCAAGTCCTACGAATTGACCAGTCGCGCCGTCATCCCCGCGCGTGTCGACAACGCGATGCTCGTCGTCGACGTCGACCGTGGCACGCTCGTGTCGCACCTGTTCGGGACAACCAACATCGGCCGCCTCGCGGATCTCACTCAGCTGCCTTACCGGGTCCCGCTCCCGCCGCTGGAGCCAGGCGACTACAAGCTGGTGCTCGAGCACGCGTATGCCGGCGTGAAGGAGCGAATCGAGCTGCGCTTCCCTGTCGCGATCGCGCCGCCTGCGGAGATTACGCCGCGCCGCATGAAGCTCGGCCTGGTCGACGGAACGAACGTCGATCTGGCGATCGCGCGCGACGTGATCGCGCCGCTGAAGCTGCACAGCATCCGTCCATGGATCGACACGCACGACTTCTGTGCGTACACAACGTCCGACGAGGTCCGCCGCGCCATCCAGTACCAGGCCGCCGGTTTGACCAAGTCGATTCTCTTCTGCTGCGCCCAGTCGCGCCTCCGGGCATGCGCCTGCACGGGTGCCGTGGCGTGGTACGGCGCGTTTGCCGACGACATCATCGGCCGGCTCGACGAGAACCCCGCAACCCGTGGCGCGATGCTGCGGGTCGAAGTACACAACGAACCCGATCTCGACGACCAATACTGGGACCGTTCCGTCGCCGACTACGTTTCGAGGCTGCTCAAGCCGGTATACGGCGCGTTGAAGCAGCGGCACGGCGATCGCGTCGAAGTGGTCAGCGCCGGCATCTCATGGGATGTCGCCGAGTTGCAGAAGAATGCCCGCGCGATCGCGGAGAGTTGCGATGCCGTTGGTTTCCATGGGTATCCGAAAAGCCGCGCTCAGTTCTCCCGACTCACCGAGGCCCGGCAGATTGCCGGGTCCGTGAATCGCCGGCTGATCGTCACGGAAGGGCAGTGCAATTTTTCGCAAAGCACGCTCACCGTCGCGCAGCGTCAGAAGGAGGTCGCGGCGTATCTACAGCACTGCGAGCAGGTCGAGGTGGATGAGCTTCTCTACTTCGTCGCCTACTCCGCCGGCACGCCCAACTCATGGGGCGCCCTGCTCGATCGCGTGAAAAGCCCTCAAGGCAAGACCACCGGCGTCGCCACCCGCCCGTACTACGACACGTTTGCCGCGTTCGCCCGACGTCCGTGAGCCAACTCCTGCAACGCCCGCCGTGCGGACCCCGTGACCAACCCGCACGGCCGAGCTGTTCATTGCGCCGGGTCGGGGCGCGCAAGCAAACGCCCCCGGCGTGTCGGCCGGGGGCGTTTGAGTTGGGTTGGCTGGGGCTTCCTCCGGGGGAGCGACAGCGCGGTTACTTGATGAACAGCATTTCGCGATACGTCGGCAGCGGCCAGAGGTCGTCGGCGATGACGGTCTCGAGCTTGTCGGCGGCCTCGCGGATGGTGCCCAACGCCGGGAAAATCTCGGCGCGGGCGTGCTTGGCGTGATCGTAGGGCTCGCCATCGACGTGATGGTTCACGGCCTTGTCGAGCTTGCCGATCGCGGCCTGCAGTTCATTGACGTAGCCGACGACCACACCGAGCGTTTCAAGCCCGGCGGCCGACGACGCGCCCGCGGCCTTGACGGCGGCAATGCTGCCCGCCAGCTCGCCCTGATAACGCAGCGCGGCCGGCAGGATCATGGTCCGAGCCATCATCAGCGCGGTCTTGCCTTCGATCTGCAACGCCTTGACATAGGCTTCGCTGAGGATGTTGTAGCGGCTCTTGAGTTCGCCTTCGCTGTAGACGCCGTACTTGGTGAACAGGTCGATCGTGTCCTTGCGGATGACGACCGGCAGCACTTCGACGGTGGTCTTGAGGTTGGCAAGCCCGCGCTTGGCGGCTTCGGCGTGCCACTCTTCGCCGTACCCGTTGCCGTTGAACAGGACGCGCTTGTTGTCCTTATAGAGCACGGGCAGGAGTTCACCGACGGAGGTCTTGAGGTCCTTGCCTCCTTTGATGTTTTTCTCCAGTTCGGTGGCGATGTAGTCCAGTGACTCGGCGATGATGGTGTTTAGCACCGTGTTCGGGCCGGCGACGTTGGCCGACGAGCCGACGGCGCGGAACTCAAACTTGTTGCCCGTGAATGCAAACGGCGACGTGCGGTTACGGTCGCCGGAATCCTTGGGGAACTGGGGCAAGGTCGACACACCCGGCTTGAAGACGCCGCCGGCCTTGGTCGACGTGGCGCCGCCTTTTTCGATCTGCTCGAAGATGTCGGTGAGCATGTCCCCGAGGAAGATCGAGATAATCGCCGGCGGGGCCTCGTTGGCACCGAGGCGGTGATCGTTGTGGGCCGACGCGATCGAGAGACGCAGGATCTCAGAGTATTTATTGACCGCGCGGATGACGGCGGTGCAGAACACGAGGAACTGCATGTTGTCGTGCGTGTCGTTTCCCGGGTCCAGGAAGTTCTCGCTGTCGGTACCGATCGACCAGTTGTTGTGCTTGCCCGATCCGTTGATGCCGGCGAACGGCTTCTCGTGAAGCAGGCAGACCAGGCCGTACTTGTCGGCGGTCTTGCGGAGGACTTCCATCACCAGGTTCTGGTGATCGACCGCGAGGTTGGCGCTTTCAAACGTTGGCGCGATTTCGTACTGGCTGGGGGCCACTTCATTGTGGCGGGTCTTGACCGGCACGCCGAGCTTGAACATCTCCGCTTCACAGTCGGCCATGTAAGCCAGGACGCGATCGGGGATGGCGCCGAAGTACTGGTCTTCCAGTTCCTGGCCCTTGGGGGGCGGGGCGCCGAAAAGGGTTCGGCCGGTGGCGATGAGGTCGGCGCGGGCGTAGTAGAAGTTCTTGTCGATCAGGAAGTATTCCTGCTCGGGCCCGACCGTGGTGACGATCTTGGTCGGCTCGCGTCCGAAGAGCTTGAGGATGCGGTTGGCCTGCACGCCGACTGCGTCGATCGACTTCAGCAGGGGGGTCTTCTTATCGAGCGCTTCGCCGGTCCAGGACAGGAACGCGGTCGGAACGACCAGCGTCGCGCCGTTCGGGTTCGGCATGATGTAGGCGGGGCTGGTCGGGTCCCAGGCGGTGTAACCGCGCGCCTCGAAGGTGGCGCGAAGCCCGCCGGACGGGAACGAGCTGGCGTCCGGCTCACCTTGTGTCAATTCCTTGCCTGTAAAAGCGGCCATGGCATCGCCGGTGCCCGTGGGGGCGACGAAGCTATCGTGCTTTTCGGCGGTGGTGCCGGTCATGGGCTGGAACAGGTGCGTGTAGTGGGTCGCGCCTTTTTCGATGGCCCAGTCTTTCATGGCCGCCGCGACGGTGTCGGCGATGGACGGATCCAACGCCATGCCCTTCTTGATGGTTTCCTGGAGTTTCTTAAAGACAGGCTTCGGCAGGCGTTGCTTTTGCACGTCTTCAGAGAAGACGTACGTGCCGAATAAGTCCTTGATGTGAATGGTCTTAAAGTCGATCAGATCGAGCTTGTGCTTGGTGCTGACGATGGCAGCGACGGCTGCTTGGCGAGGGTTGGCCATGGGGCATGACTCCGATTCGAGAGATAGAGGAACACCGCCGACCGCCGCCCAGAGGCGGCCGGTGGAGCGCGGGGCGGGCATCTTCGGGATCACCATGACGGAAGTCAAAGCAATCGGTTCACCGCGACATTTTTCCGCCGAACTGCCCTCTAGCAAACCTTGTGCGAGATGGCCGAGCCGCGTTTTTTCGCTGGCCTGCGGGTCGACCTGCCTACAAACTGCGCTAGGTGGATTTTGCGGCGTCCTCATGCCTAATCTGTACGCACCGTGAAATGACTTCCTTTATCGTCCGGTTTTGCGTGAAACAGCATTCTGTACGCGTCGTCCGTAATAAGGTAGAACCAGCGCTCGGACCGCGCTGGCAACGACGCAGGGTGAATGGGGTGTGGTATGATGCCGCACTGCGGCTTAGGGGAATTCCCGGGATTTATGTCCCGTCGGCGCAGAAGATGGGGTAGACATTGTGCCACGGCAGCGCGTCCGGCATGGGTTGGTTCGTCGGCGCGCGGGCGCGATTGGGCAGGACGTTTGAGGGGTTGCGGGGTTCCACCATCGCCGGCCTGGCCGGTTATTTTTTCTTACGGAACATGATGATGCGGAAGTCGAACGTGTTGAAGCCGTCGATCGCGAAAGCGGACACTGCTGCTGTGGAGTCTCTGGAATCGCGCCAGTTTTTTGCGGCGTCCTTCGACGTGCTGGTGGCGTTGCAGGCGGCGGGGCAGAAGGTGATCGGCCCGACCAGTGGCGCGACGCCGTCGGCGGTAACGCCGTCGTTCGCGACGATGTCCACGGTCAACTCGGCCGACGTCAATGACCTCGGCAACACCTCCGCCGACCGCGACACCGCCATCCGCCTGACGATCACCCCGAATTCCGGGCACGGCGGGGTCGACGCCACCAAGCTCTTCCGTGATGCCGTGCAGATCACAAATCTCGACACCGGGGAAGTTCAACTCGGCTCGGCGATCCTCGACAAGCTCAAAACCTCGGGCGGCGGTGACACGCTGATCCTCCAGCCCACCAACCCGCTCGCGGCAAACACCACCTATAAGGTCCAGATCAACGGATCGTACTCGTCGGCGGGCGTTCGCGTCCGCACGACCGACGGCTCGGCGTTCGCGGCATTCACCGCCAACTTCACCACCGGCACGCACCTGCCGACGCCGATGGCAGGCATCGCGTTCTCCAAAACCGTTGTCGCCGGCAGCGAAGCCAGCGGCGCGACCTCCCCGGCGTATCTCGCCACCACGATCGGCCCGGATCACAAGCTCTACGCGTCGACCAGCGACGGCAAAATCTATCGCTGGACCATCGCCGCCAACGGGGGGCTCACCAACCAGCAGATCATCACCACCGTGATCGACGAGAACGCGGCCAACCGCATCATCACCGGCATCACTTTCGACCCCGGTTCGACGCCCGACCACCTGGTGCTGTGGGTGTCGCATGGGCAGTACCGCTTTGGCAACAGTCCCGGCGGAAGCGATCCGGTGCAGCAGAACGCCCAGAACTACACCGGCAAGCTCTCGGTCCTCAGCGGCCCGAACCTCGCGACGTATCAGGACATGATCGTCGGCATCCCGCGCTCGGTGAAGGACCACATCAACAACCAGATCGTGTTCGATCCCAAGGGCAAGAGCTTCTACTTCGCCATCCCCAGCATGAACGCCATGGGCGCTCAGGATGCCACCTGGGGCAACCGCGCCGAGAACCTGTTCTCGGCGTCGATTATGCGCTCCAAGCTCGGCGGCGTCGGTGGGCTGAACGCGTGGGTGTCGGCACGCGGGCCGATCGACCTCACCTTCAACGACACCAACGGCGTTCCCAACAGCTACAACATCTACAAGGGTTCCAACCCGCTGCGCTTCTTCGCCACCGGCGTGCGCAACGCGTTTGATTTCATCTGGCACAGCAACGGGCATCTGTATTCGGGCATCAACGGTTCCAGCGCCGGCGGCAACGTGCCGGCGACGCCGAGCGATCTGTCGACGGTCCCCGTTGCCAACCGCATCGACAAGGACAAGAAGGACGCCAACGGCAACCCGCTCTATAAGGACAGCAACGGCAACTACCTGCCTTACGCCGGGCCGACCTCGGGCGCGCTCAGCGCGGTCCAGGTGGTCGAGCAGGACACGCTGCTGGACCTGAAGGAAGGCTCGTACTACGGCCACCCGAACCGCTATCGGGGCGAGTATATCTTCGACGGTGGCAATCCGACCTCGGGAGTCGATCCGTATGAGATTCCCGGCAACGGCACCAATGGCTACGCCGTCGGCCAGCAGCCCGACCGCAATTACACTCTGCCCGCCTATGACTTCGGCCAGTTCGTCTCCCCCGACGGCCTGCTGGAGTACAACGCGGTGGGCGGAAAAAACGCCGGGCTTGACCGGTTCATTCTGGTCGCCCGCTACAGCAGCGGCTCGGACATCATCGCCCTCAAGGCCAACGCCGACGGTTCGATCGACAAGTCCATGACGCAGGTCCGCGTCCCCGGGCTGTTCGGCCTTAAGACCCCGCTGGACATGGTCGAGGATCCGCTCACCGGAAACGTCTACGTCACGGAGCTGATCGACGAGGTGGATCAGGGTGCGATCGTGCTGCTCAAGCCCGATTCGACATCGGCGCCGCAGGCGGTCACCAGCCCGTCGCCTCGCCTGTCGTTCTACGTCGCGCCGGGGGGCAGCGGGGTGACCAAGACGGTCACGCTTTCCAACACCGGCAACGCCGACCTCGTCCTCGACGCCTCTGCAACCAAGATAACCGGCACAAACCGCAAGAATTTTGGCGTCACCAACCTTCCGACGGAAGATTACGTCATCGAACCGGGTGGGAGCCTCGTACTCAATGTCGTGGGCGCGCTGTCGGCTGGACAGACCGGGCCCGCGTCTGCAAATCTGGCGCTGGCGACGAACGATCCCGACGGCACCTACGCCGCCGTCGTGCCGTTGCGGGTGTTCAATATCAACGCAGGCAGCCGGGCACCAGTGTCGTTGGCGGGCGGGTTGAAGGCGTCGACGTTCGGTTCGACACGGATTGGAACGGGCGTGCTGGGCACGGATGCCGGCGTGGATGCGGACGAGGTTGGACAGTTGTTGTCTGCCGTGCTCTAACAGGAACTTGCGGCAAACGCCCGCGATTGTCGGCCGACACGGGGCCGACGAACGTGACGCCAGCCGCTCATGCAACGCAGGAATCTGGCACCCAGTCGCGGCTTCGTCACGCCTGCTCGCGCTTTTTATGCGGCAGGCCGGCGCAGCGGCCAGAGGGATTTTGAATAATGAGTGATCACAACAAGATGTTCGAATCGCTGGAAGAACGAAAGCTGTTTTCCGGCAAGATCAACCTCGGGCCGAACCAGATCTACTTCAACGCCGCCAAAGGCGACAGCATGACCTACACGCTGCGCGTCACCAACGCCGGTGACGACAAGCTGCTGCTGACGTCGGACGCGCTGCGCATCAAGGGAAATGATCGCTACAACTTCAAGGTTCTCGATTTCCCGACCACCGGCATCTCGTTCCGTCCCGGCCGACAGGTCAACCTCACGGTGCAGTTCGACGCGTTTAACGGCGACGCGTCGCTGGCGATCAAGGACGCATACCTCCGCATCGCCAGCAACGACCCGAAGAAGCCGGTCGCCAAGGTTCCCTTACGCGGTCTGGTCCTCAAGAGCCTCAACGGCGGTGCCGATGAGCCGCCGGTGCAGCGGTTGATGGAGTTCTTCAACCTCGGGATCACCACCGGCGGAAGCGACAGCAATTACCTCTTCCCGTCCAATCCTTCGACGCCCAATGACGAAGTGTCCATCCAGAGCTTCGTCAAGGCCGGCAGCGGCAACGTCGTCATCAAGCCGCTCGCGGTCTTCGGCAATAACAGTGACCCCGCGATCCGCATGGGCTACTACACGCCCGGCATCCTCGACAGTGAAAAGTACCTCTGGTACGTCCCCGGCTCCTCGGCCCAGTCGGTCGCTCCGCTAATCTATGGCCAGACCGCGTTCGATCCAGGCAGCGCGGCGTTCGGAGTGGCCACCGAGTACCCGAACTTCACCAACGCCGACGGCACGATTCGCAACGTCTACCAGGAGGACGCGCTCAACAAGTCGTGGGATTCCAACATGGCCCGGCATATGCGCTTCTATGCCTATAAGGATGCGAAGGGCAATGTCGTGCCGAACGCTTACATCGGCATCCAGGAGGAGTACACCACCGTGTACGACTTCAACGATACCGTCTTCATCATCACCAACGTGGCACCCGCGCCGTCGACGCCGGTGCTCAGTTACGAGAATCCGTCCGGCTGGCCGGGCAACGATGTGCTGGTGTTCAACAAGGTGCAGACCGAGGACCCCGACGTCGGCAATATCGTCCGCGACAGCAACACGCTGCGCGTCCGCAACAGCGGGCTCAGCGACCTGGTCATCTCGACTGACGTCACCGGCGATTACTCGATCAGCAGCGGCGGGGGGAACGGCATCACCATCGCGCCCGGGGCGTCACGCGACATCACGGTCAACTTCACCGCCACCAGCGGGCAGACCAATCACCCCGGCACGCTGACGATCACAAGTAACGACCCGACCAACCCCACTGTCGCCATCGCGCTCTCGGGGTACTGGCAGGTCTATTCCGAGTTCATGTCGCCCACCAACAGGGCGTCGTCGGAACCCAGTGCCGAGATGATCGTCAACAAGCTGTTCGGCTATCAGACGATCATTCGCCCGGCCGGTAAGTCGCTGCACAACAACGGCCTCATTCAGCAGATCGGCGACGAGATTCTCGCTCAGACGTTCAAGATCGCCGACTCCTCCGGCCGTGTCCGCGTCACGGAGGTCGCCACCTTCCATGGCGTGACCTACATCAGCCAGTCCACCGGCGAGACGCTCCCGACCAATAGTTACATCGGTTGGTACAAGAAGGGATCGGGCGGTAACAACACGATCTTCTCCGACGAGCACGTCTCCGGCCAGATGATTCTCCCGCCCAAGCTCATCCAGAACGGGACGGGCAACTACACGAGTCCGCTTGCCGCCGGCAGTTTCAGCCCGGGCTCGGCCAACCAGGAATTCGGATTTGTCGTCGAGAACCTCGAATACAGCGAGTATGACCGCAACCCGTACACCATCGACAGCAACGGCGACGGCAACCCGGACTCGCGCCCCTCGAACTTCGGGCAGTTCCTGCGATGGTTCCCGCTTTACGACCGCGAGGGCGTGCTTGTGCCCAACACGTACATCGTGCTGCACGATTACAACCGCGGCTCGATCACGAACTACGACTTTAACGACAACATTTACGTCATCAGCAATGTCATCCCGGTCGATGCCGTGAAGACGCCGAAGACCGCCCACGGGTTCAAGCTGGACGACGGGCGAAACCGCATCGTTTTCACGACGCCGACGGACGGGCCGAACATCACCGGCTTCAACGTCTACCGCTCGATCGACTCGCGCGGCACGTACGACCTGCTGACGGCGACGCCGCTGGCGCGCCGGGCGGTGACCACCTGGACCGACGACAGCCCGGCTAGCGGCGTGACGTACTACTACCGCATCACCAGCGTCGGCGACGGCGGCGAGAGCCAGCCGCTGACGGTGAAAATCTAAACGGGAAACCGCGATCCGATCGGACCCGAATCAAGGCCTTCCCGCCTCTGCGGGAAGGCCTTTTTTTGCGCGGCGCTGCGACAGTTTTTCCGCCGCTTTTTAGGGACGACGGCGGTAGAAATAGGTCTCATGCTGGTCGTCGGATCAATGCGAACCGCGAAGTCGCGGCGCGCGCGAGGATTAGCCCGAAGGGAAGGCGAGATAAGAATGCGATTTTTCGCTTTCGCGCGCTTCGCAACTTCACGGTTCGCATTGAATCGTCCGCCGCCAGACGCTGCGACGAGCAGCGAAGCGTGGGCGAGTGAATGGTCCCTGCAATCCCGGCCGGAATGGTGGGGCGAATGTATCAAATGTAGCGCGCGTCAGAACTGCTACATTGCTACATCGCGCCGCAACCCATGGCCGGCCAACGGCTTCGGCCGGAGAGGGTGTGCATCAATGCGTCATCTGCTACATCGGGTGTGGCACCTGCGACATCGGTCTGGGCGTTTACGGGTGCCGGGCGCCGGAGCGGGTCATGGAGTTGAGGCTGACCTGGAAGGTGAGCTGCTCGAGCTGCAGCGCCAGATCGACCGCCTGCAAAGCGACCGTGGGGGGGACGTTGAGGCGGGAGGGGGAGAAGTTGAGGATGCCGCGGATGCCGGCGCGGATCAGCCCGTCGGCGACCTCCTGGGCAGAGTCGGCGGGGACGGCGACGATCGCCAGGCGGGCGTCGTGCTGGCGCACGGCATCGGTGATCGCCTCGAGCGGCTGCACCGGGCGGTCGGCGATCGACTGGCCGATCTTGGCAGGGTCGTTGTCGAAGACCGCGACAATCGACAGCCCCTTGGCCGCGAACCCGCCGTAGCTGAGCAGCGCCCGCCCGAGGTTGCCCGCGCCGACGAGCAGGACATTCCACTGCTGATCGGTCCCAAGGATTCGGCGAATGCGGGCGACCAGCTCGCTGACGTTGTATCCCACGCCGGGCTGCCCGAAGGTGCCGAAGTACGTCAGATCCTTGCAGACCTGGGCGTCGGTGAGGCCGAGACTGTCGGCAAGCTGGCGACTGGAGATCGTTCTCCGCTCCTGCCGGTGAACCACCTCGAGCTGACGGAGGTAGAGACTGAGTCGTCGGACGGTGGGATCGGGGATCAGCTCAGGGCGAAGAAAATCCATAGGGCGCACGACATCTTACGCCAGCGCTGCGCAAAGGTCGTTGCCGTCGCCATTTCTTGACAGTGCAAGGGAAGGTAGAGTAGCGTCGCGTGCCGGGTTAGGGCTCGCTCGTTGCGATCAGCCGTGAGGATACAACTGTGATGGATTGCTGGCGGAACAGGGCGGCGCTACGAATGGCCGCGGTCGTAGGCGTTGCGGGCGTCATCGTAGCGGGACTGACTACGAGCGCGCGCGCCGCAGACCTGCCGGCGGAGGTTCGCACCGGCGACGCCGCCGCCGGCAAAAACGCGGCCGCGACAATTGATAAATATGTGCAGGGTCTGACCAAGGCCCTCCTGCCTGACCCCAACGCCACCCGGCCGACCAAGGACATCCGCGACGAGCTGTGTCGCCAGGTCGACCCCCCGCCGGGCGGAGCCGGCGTCACGCCGTCGGCGTCGTTCAAATCGGCATACGTCGACGCGGTCGTCAACAACCTCGACGCGCTGATGGGCAAAGACAAGGACGCCGCGACGCGCCTGAACGCGGCGGTGATCATCCAGAGGCTGA
>JBBRFH010000095.1:0-11739 GCA_038224615.1 Tepidisphaerales bacterium | reverse complement strand
TGTGCGGCACTGTCGGCGCGTTCGTTAGCTACTGGATCCGCTACGCCGTCGGGCCGGGGGTGTACCCGGTGTTATTTTTCACTGCCGTTTTCCTGTTCCTTGCGGTCACCAAGAACCGCATCAGCGATTTCTGGCTCCGCGCCATCGGCATGGTGATGCTCGCGGTCGGGTTCGGCGCGATCGTCCACACCCTCTCCGGCGGAAGCCACTCGGGATTGCCCGAAGGCAGCGGCGGCGTCATGGGGATTGCCTCGGCGCACTTCCTCAAGGTCCACTTCAATTCCGCCGGCGCCTTGCTGGTGCTGGCGACGGCGATGCTGGTCGGCCTCATCCTCGCCGCCGATGACCTGGTCATGCGTGCGCCGGGCATGCTCACGGCCGCCATCAACAACGCGCGCGATTCGGTCCCATCCGAGGTGCTCAAGCGGTTCAAGTTCCCCGAGCTGCCCAAGCTGCCGGAGATGCCGAAGTTCCGCACGCGTCCGGAGGGCGCGCCGATCCCACGTCCGGTGAGCGTGATCGAAGACGATCATGCTCCGATCGTGCTCGAAAAATCGACGAAGAAGATCCCCCCGCCCCCGACCGATACGCCGGACCTTAAGTATGTGCCGGCGCCCAACGACGGCTATGGCGACGAGGACGAAATCGCGCTCCATTTCCCCGCCGACGAAGTCGCGGCAATGGCAGACCCGAACGACCTGGGCCCGAGCGAGGCGGCGACGATCCCCGAGGCGCCGCTGATTTCGCACGACGATGCGACCGACGACGAATCAGAGGTCGAAGCCGCCGCCGTCATCGCCGAGCAAAAGAAGCTCGAGCCGAGGCGCGACATCCTCGTTCGCCTGCCGAGCACGCAGAAGCCCAAGCAGCTCGCCCCGCCGCCGCCGAAGGAGCTGGGCGATTACCAGTTGCCCGCGTGGGACTGCCTTGCCGACGCCGAGCACGGCTTCTCGGCCCAGCAGGAGGAGTACGTCCGCGCCAAGGCCGCCGTGCTGGAGCAGGCGCTGAAGGAGTTCGACATCGAGGCCCGCGTGGTCGAGATCGACACCGGCCCGGTGATCACGATGTACGAGATCACGCTGGCGCCGGGCATCAAGGTGAGCGCCATCACCGCGCTGAGCAACGACATCGCCCGCGCGCTGGCGGCGGTCACCATCCGCATCGTCGCGCCGGTGCCGGGCAAGCACACGGTCGGCATCGAGGTGCCCAACGCGGAGAAGGAGAAGGTCCGCCTTAAGGATCTGATGCAACTGGCGCCCGAGGCGACCAGCAAGATGCAGATCCCACTCTACCTGGGCAAGGACAGCAGCGGCCTGCCGCTCATCTGCGACCTCGCCGCCACGCCCCACTGCCTGATCGCCGGCACAACCGGCTCAGGCAAGTCGGTCTGCATCAACACGATCATCATGTCGATCATGTACACGCAGCGGCCGGACATGGTGAAGCTGATTCTTGTCGACCCAAAGGTCGTCGAAATGGCACCCTTCCGCGACATCCCGCACCTGATGTGCCCGGTCATCACCGAGAGCGCCAAGGCCACCAGCGTGCTGGAATGGGCCTGCACCAAGATGGACGAGCGCTACGAGATCCTCGCCGAAGGCGGCGTTCGCAACATCAAGGACTACAACAAGCTCACCATCGAGGAGCTGCGCGAACGCTTCAACCTCACCACGCCCGAGGAAGAGGCGAAGGTGCCGAAGAAGCTGCCGTACATCATCATCATCGTCGACGAACTGGCCGACCTGATGATGACCAGCGGCAAGGAAGTCGAAGCGCACATCGTCCGCATCTCGCAGAAGGCGCGTGCCGTCGGCATCCATCTGGTGTTGGCCACGCAGCGTCCGCAGGCGACGGTCGTGACCGGCCTGATCAAAGCCAACATGCCGACCAAGATCGCCTTCCGCGTCGCCAGCAAAATGGACAGCCGCATCGTGCTTGACCAGAACGGCGCTGAAGTCCTGCTCGGCCATGGAGACATGCTGTTCCTGCCCAACGGTGCCAGCCGCCCGACGCGCAGCCAGGGCACGTTCATCGACGACAAGGAAATCCGCGAGAGCGTCAAGATCGTCAAGAGTCTGGCCGAGGCGCAGTACGAGCCGGAGCTGGTGCAGATCCGCTCGACCGGCGCGATCGACGACGAAGCGGCGAAGGATCCGCTCTTCGACGACGCCGTCAGGGTGGTGCTGGAAACCAAGCGCGGCTCGGTGTCGCTCCTGCAGCGCCGCCTGACGATCGGCTACAGCCGCGCCAGCCGCCTGATCGAAGTGATGGCCGCCGCCGGGATCGTCGGTGAGTACAAGGGCAGCCAGGCCCGCGAGGCCGCCATCACGCTCGACGAGTGGGAACAGATCAAGGCCGCCCAGCAACGCGACAGCGAAGATGGAATCTCGGAGTAGCGGAGCGATAACGCCCCGTGTCGTCCTGAAGGGGGCGAATCTCCCCCGGTCATCCTGAACGAAGTGAAGGATCTGCTTGCCGCGGCGAGATACGTCCGAAGAGCATCTGGGCCTCGCCTGTGCCAGTAGATCGTTCACTGCGTTCAGGATGACAGTGCCCGTTGGTGACGCGGGGTTGTAAAACCAACGTTATCTGACGCACCGGGTCCGATTGACCCTTACACGCTCCTACCCTAGCATCCGGCGAATCGAAATTAACCCCTGAAACGAGGGCATGGATGTCAACGAAAATCCCACACCACGATCCGCTTTTCTGGCGCGCCTATGCGTTGCACGCCCAACCCCCGGTACAACCCGAGGCCCAGCAGTATCCGCCTCGCAATCCCATGGCCATGCCGATGGCGATGCCCGGGCCGTCCGGGCCGGGGATGAATCGCTATCGCGAAATGACGCTCGAGGAGATGCTCCTAGAAAACCGCGTCATCTTTCTGGTCGGCGAGATCAACCATGTGACCGCGTCGCGCGTCATCATGCAGATGCTCTACCTGCACAGCATCAAGAAGACTGACGACATCAACTTCTACATCAACAGCCCCGGCGGCGTCGTCGACGACACGCTGGCGATGTACGACATCATGAAGTTCCTGTCCTGCCCGGTCGCGACCTACTGCATCGGCCGCGCTGAGTCCGGGGGCGCGGTGGCGTTCATGGCGGGCACCAAGGGCAAGCGCTACATCCTCCCGCACGCCAAGGTGATGATCCACCAGCCCTTCGGCGGGATCTACGGGCAGTCGTCGGACATCCAGATCCAGGCCGAGGAAATCCTCAAGACCAAGGACACGCTCATCACCATCATGGCCGAATGCACAGGCCAGACCAAGGAGCGCATCGCCGAGGACAGCGAACGCGACCGCTTCTTCGACGCCCAGGCCGCCGTCCAGTACGGCATCTGTGACGAAGTCATCGGAAACATTGAAGAGAAGAAATAAGGAGAGTTGATCGTCGATAGTTGAGAGTCGATAGCCATGCATCTGCTATCGAGTATCAACTGTTGACCATCGACTGATCATTCATGAGCACACTAGTTCCCATCGTCATCGAGAAGACCGGCCGCGGCGAGCGGGCGTACGACATCTACTCGCGCCTGCTGAAGGACCGCATCATCATGCTCACCGGCGCCGTCACCGACGAGTCGGCCAGCTTGATCCAGGCGCAGTTGCTGTTTCTCTCCAATGAAGACCCCAAGAGCGACATCAACTTCTACCTCAACTCGCCCGGCGGCAGCGTCAGCGCGGGGTTCGGCATCATCGACACGATGAAGTTCCTGCGCTGCGACGTCAGCACCACCTGCATCGGCATGGCCGCCTCAATGGGCTCGGCGCTGCTGGCGGCGGGCACCAAGGGCAAGCGGTTCGTGCTGCCCAACAGCCAGGTCATGCTCCACCAGCCGCTCATCGGCGGCGTGCTGCAGGGACCGGCGACGGACCTGGGCATCGAGGCCAAGCACATGCTTCGCCTGCGCGATCGGCTCTACAAGCTGATGGCCGAATGGTGCGGCAAGCCGTTCGAGACCATCGTCCGCGACTTCGATCGCAACCGATGGATGTTCGCCGAAGAAGCCGTCGAATACGGCGTGGCCGACAAGGTCATCGACCGCGTCCCCGAGACCGCGCACCGCGTGGGCAACGGCGATGAATTCAAAGAGTGATCGAAACTTCGCCTCCGCGATCCAACGCGCACGGGGTGGCGATCACCTCTCCGTGCTGGCGCTGTTGGCGCTGTTGGCGCTTGCGATGGCGCTGGTCGCAGGATGCACAAGGCCGAGCCAGGCCAATATCGAGCTGCGCAAGCAGATCGCATCACGCGATGCCGACATCGCAAGATTGAAGCTCGATCACGACGCCGACCAGGCCACGATCAAGGCCCTGCAGGGGTCGACACAGATCAAGCCGGCGATCGCGAACGATCGGATCGAGGCGCTGTTCACGACGCACGGCATCCGCCTCGGGCGGCTCACCGGCTTCGCGTACACCGATGCGAAGAACCCCGGTCCAGACGGGATCAAGGTGTACGTGACCCCCTTCGACGGCGCCTCCGATGAGCTCAAGGCCGCCGGCGCGTTGAGTGTCGAGGCGTTCGACCTGTCCAGCATCGGCCATCGCGTCGGCAAGTGGGATTTTTCCACCGCCGAGGCGCGAAAGCTGTGGAACGGCCAGGGGCTGCTGTATGAATACGTGCTGCCATGTCCGTTCGATAAGGATCTGCCGCTCGCGAGTGAACTGACATTGAAGGTGACGTTTGTAGACGAACTCACCGGCCGATCGTTCACGCAACAGCAGGTGATCCAACGCCGATGAGCGGCAAGGACGACGACAAGCCGCTTGCCCGCCGACAGTTCTTTCGTAAAGGCCTGGCCGAGTTGCTCAAGCCGCTGGCCCAGGCGATCGCGCCCGTCGAGCGAACTCTGAAGGAACTTGAGCGGCTCGAAACCCGCGCTCTGGGATCGCCGTCGAAGAACGTCTCGCTCAAGGTGTGGCTTCGTCCACCGGGCGCGTTGGCCGAGCGGAAATTTCTCGATACCTGCTCCCGCTGCGGCGAGTGCGTCAAGGTCTGCCCGGCCGAGGCAATCAAGCTCGACGCGACCGGCCGGATCGGCACGAGCGCCCCGTACATCGACGCCGACGCGATGGCGTGCGTGGCGTGCGACGGCTTGTACTGCATGAGTAGCTGTCCCAGTGGCGCGCTCGTTCCCACGCCGCTGAACCTCATCAAGATGGGGACGGCCGTCTGGCGCGAGTCGACCTGTGTGCGGACCAATGGGGAGGACGACTGTCAGAAATGCGTCGACATCTGCCCCATGGGCACCGCCGCGATTGATACCAGGGGGCGGGAGATCGTCGTGAAGCCGCTGGCGTGCATCGGGTGCGGGCTGTGCCAGCAGCACTGCCCCACCGAGCCGAAATCGATCTCCGTTATCCCGCGTGCCGCACGAGAGCCAGCAACTTAGGCACGAAGATCGCCAGCCCGACCACCGCCGCCCCGATCGAGGCGATCAGCACGGCGCCGGCGGCAATGTCCTTGGCGTCGCGGGCGAGTGGATGGTTGTGCGTCATCGCGAGATCGACCGCCCGCTCCAGTGCGGTGTTCATCGCCTCCATCGCCATGACGGCGCAGATCGCTGCGAGGACGATCAGCCACTCGATGGCGTTGATCCGAAGCAGAACGCCCGCGGCGATGACAATCACGGCGCACGCCGCGTGAATGCGGGCGATCCGGTCGCGCAGCACGATCGCGACGCCGCGACCGGCACAGAGGAAAGCGTTGCCAATCGAATGGCGCGGGGGCTTAGGCATGGATCTCTGCTCCGACGGGGTAATGGTCTGACGCGAACGTCGCCAGCCGGTCGCGCACGATCCACGCGTCCTTGATCCCCGCACGATCGAGCCCGAAGGTGAAGACGTAATCGACGCGCTGGCCGGGCTCATGAGTGGTGAAGGAGGTCATGGTCGCCGCGGCATCGTTATGGATGGCGTGCAACGTGTCGACGTATCCGTGGTCGAGGAGATTCTCGATGACGCGGCGCGGGATGTGCCCGCCGTTGCCGTGGTAAGCCGCCTGGGTCTTGGGCTTGCACGCGGAGATGTCGATGCGCTGTATCGGCGAGTTGGCGTTGAAGTCGCCCATCAGCACGTGCGGCGTGCCGGCCGTCCGCAGGGCGTGCGTGATCCGCATCAACGCCGCCGTCTGCTTCAGGCGGATCTGCTCATCGGACTCGGCGGCACGCGGGTGCATGTGCAGCGCGAAGATCGAGAATTTCACACCCGAAGGCGTCCGCACCTGCACCTCCACCATCGAGCGCGGCGCTTCGGGCTCGAGCAGCGCGTGGTTGATGGACTCGACGATCGTCCACCGGCTGAGCACGGCCACCGAGTGCCCATGCCCCTCGGCGACGACGACGTCATAGCCCAGCCGCCTGGCAATACGGTCGACGACGTCGCGGTCGTCCGCCTCGATCAAGGCAATGGTGTCCGCGCGCTGTGCTTCGATCACCTCAGCTATCGGATCAGCCCGGCCGACGCCGCCGTCGAGAATGTTGTAGGAGATGACTCGCAGAGGATGACCCTCATAGACCGCACAAGCGGCATTTACGACCGTTCAGTCGAGCAAATTGACGCCGCTTTGAGCCGTTTCCAATCGCGGGCATCGTAAGTTTCTTCGGTCGAGAAGTCACGAAGCACACAGGGACAAGGCTATACAATGACACGCATCGGACAGATCCTCAGCAAGAACGTGCCGCTGAGTGAGCACGACATCTGCGAGATTGTCGAAGAGCAGAAATCCACGCGTTCTCGGTTCGGCGACGCCGCACTGGCGCTGGGCATCGTCCGGCCGGAGCAGGTCTGGCAGGCGTGGATCGAGCAGATCCAGAACGAGGACGTCGAAATCGACCTCGACGCTCTCGGGGTCGATGTGCAGGCCATCGAGCATCTTCCCCCCGAGACGGCGCGCGAGTTCGGCGTCATCCCGATCCGCGTACACGGCAACGAGATCGTTGTCGCCTGCGCCCATCGGCTCGACCAGGCATCGTTCCTGCAAGTGCAGGCCCAGTGCGATAAGAACATCGTCGTCGCCCGGGCGCGCGGCGCGAGCATCGAGCGCGGAATCGCCCGGCATTACCCGGCGTCGCCCGCGTCCGGCGTCGCCGCCTGAATAGTCGCCGACTCGTCGGCCGGCTGCTGCACGTCGCGGAACAGATGCTTCGGCATCGACGACGGCGCGAACGGCCGAAGTCGACGGATGCGCTCGGCGAGCGCCTGCTGCTGCTGGAACAGTTCGCGGTTCACACTGCTGATCGCACGGTCGTCGGCGCGAAAAATATCGCCCGTTAGCCTTCGCGCGATCGCACATTCGACCACATGGGCGGCGGCCGTCTCCTGCCAGGTTGCCTTCACAACGACGCTGATCCCGCCTGGGCCCATGGTGAGCAATCCCCAGCGTGGCGGAACATCCGTCTTCTTGACCATGCCGGCGGGCGCGAGGATGTAGTGCAGGTTCGCGAACGGGTGCAGCAGGCACGCGACGAATTTCCCCACGCCGACGTTCTGGCGAAACCGCGCCTTGCGGCGCGAGCGACGATTGCGGTTGTTCTGATCGCGCTCCATCAGGCACAACGACATCTGGCCGTCGCGGGTATGATCACGCAGAAAGTCGGCGCGCGACGCCTTGCACTCGACGATGCACGTCTGATGGACGTCGCTGCGTAAGCCGTGATGGTTGAAGTAAGGCTTGAAAACACCCGTGCCGACGGCATCGACGATGCCCATCGGCTTCAGTGCGACCTCCGCGGCGACGGCGGTGTAGCCGACGTTAAACAACCAGCGGCAGGCTTCCTTCTTCAGCGTTCGATGCAGGTCCGTTTCACCGGGCATGGCACTCCTTTGCCTTCTGCCTCACTTCCCAAATCGTGTTGTCCGCGTGCCGAGAGAAAGCGCGATATTACCTTGTCGCATCCATCTTTCCCATACAAACACCGAATTAGTTCGTCACTTCGTTCTCAACCAGCCGCACGAACTTGTGGAACGCTTCGAGCAACTTCCTGGTGGTCGGTCCCGGCTCACCCGTGCCGATTACCCGGCCGTCGACCTTGGTGACGGGAATGACCTCGGCGGCGGTGCCGGTGAGGAAGCACTCGTCGGCGATGTAAATGTCGTGGCGTTCCAGCCGGCGCTCGTGAATCGGGATGAACGAGGACTGGCAGAGATTCATGATGACGCCGCGGGTCACGCCTTCCAGCGCCCCGTCCGAGGCCGGCGGCGTGAAGACCTGTCCATTCCGCACGACGAAGAAGTTGTCGGCGGTACACTCGGCGACATAACCCTCGTGGTTGAGCATGATCGCCTCGGACACGCCGGCGTCGATCGCCTCGATCTTGGCAAGGATGTTGTTGAGGTAGTTCAGGCTCTTGATCCGCGGGCTCAGCGCGTTCGGATGATTGCGGATCACCGACGCAGTGACGACCGCCATGCCTTTGTCGTACATCTCCTGCGGGTAGAGACGGACGAGATCAGTGATGCAGATCACCGACGGCTGCGGGCAGCGGTTCGGATCAAGCCCCAGCGTGCCGGCACCTCGCGTGACGACGAGCCGCACGTAGCAGTCCGTGAACCCGTTGGTGGCCATCGTCTCGTAGATGACTTTCTCAAGCTGCTTAGCCGTGTAGGGGATGCTCAGGCGGATCGCCTTAGCCGAATCGAACAGGCGATGCACATGCGCCTGGCACTCGAAGATCCTGCCGTTGTACGCCCGGATGCCCTCGAACACGCCGTCGCCGTAAAGCAGGCCGTGGTCATAGACGCTGATCTTGGCGTTTTCCTTGTCGTAGTACTGGCCGTCGATCCACACTTTCAGGCTCATCGCTGCTCCGATTTGCAGTTTTCAATTTGCGATTTGCAGACCGAAAAACCGACCCGATTCCTCAACTGCAAATTGCCATTCGCAAATTGTAAATCTATTCCAACCGACCATCTTTCATGACCAGCACACGGTCCGCTCGCTTGGCGATGGTGCGGTCATGGGTGACCATCACGATCGTCTGCTTGCGCTCCTGGTGGAGTTTTTCGAGCACCCGCATGATCTGCCCGCCGGTCTCGGCGTCGAGGTTGCCGGTGGGCTCGTCGGCGAAGAGGACGCGGGGCTCGTTCATCAGCGCCCGGGCGATCGCCACCCGCTGC
The DNA here is from genome assembly GCA_038224615.1 of Tepidisphaerales bacterium. Taxonomy (GTDB): domain Bacteria; phylum Planctomycetota; class Phycisphaerae; order Tepidisphaerales; family Tepidisphaeraceae; genus JBBRFH01. Next base: position 2,612 of record JBBRFH010000095.1, on the reverse strand, counting down.
CGCTCGCCGCCCGAAAGCTGGTTCGGGCGGTGCTTCAGACGATGGCTCAATCCGAGCGAGTCGAGAATTTGAACCGCACGCTCCCGAAGTGTCGAGCGCTTCGAGCGAAATTCCGCCGACCTGTACCGCACCATCGCCGCCAGCATGGCGTTCTGCATTACGTTCAGTTCCGGCAGCAGGTGATAGAACTGAAAGACGAATCCGAAGGATTGGTTGCGGATGCGGGACCGTTCGGTCTGCGCCAGTGTGAACAGCGCGCGGTTCTCAAAGGTGACGCTGCCCGTGGTCGGCTCATCGAGCGCGCCGAGGATGTGCAGAAGCGTGCTTTTGCCCGATCCGGAACGCCCTTCGATGGCGAGGAATTCACCTTCGGCGATCGACACATCAACGCCGCGCAGCACGGGGAGTTCGCCCTCGCCCATGCGAAACGATCGTTGGAGATTGGAGCAGGTAAGGATGCTGGCCAAGGGTCTCTCGTGTTACTCGAACCGAAGGGCTTCAACGGGATTCAACCGGGCCGCCCGAATCGCAGGCAAAACGGCGCCCACGACGGATGAAAGGATCGCCACCACAACCACGATCACGCACGTCATCGGGTCCATCGTGTTCGGGATGATGTCGAAGGCGTAGACCTCCGGCTTCCAGATCACGAGTCCGAACGCCTTCCCAAGCCATGTGTGGATTTCGTTGATGTACCGCACGATGACCATCGCGACACCGAGGCCCAGCAGTCCGCCGACAAGTCCTATCGTCAGTCCGTAGCCGAGGAAGATCGCGGCCACACCCTGCGACGTGGCGCCGACGCTCTTGATGATGCCGATGTCGCGCGTCTTTTCGACGACGATCATGTAGAGGATGCAGAAGATCAGGAAGACTGCCACCAGCGAAATCAGCGACAGCAGGAACGTCACCAGCGATTTCTCGTTCTCAACGGCGTCCAGGAACATCGCCTGCTGCTTTTCCCACCCTTCGACGCGCACCGGCTGATACGCCATCGGCTCATATTTCTCGGTGATCTCCTGCACCTTCACATTGATCAGTGCGATGAGCTTGGTGCGATCGGTACCGGGCTTGATGGTGATTTGCAGTTCGCTGCAGCGAGCGGGGAGCGTCACTTCCTTGTTCGTCTTGACGTCGGTGTAGGTGTCGGCGGTCATCTTCAGGTCGCGCTGAAGCTGGTCGAACGGCACGTAGACGCTGTTGGCGTCGAGCTGATAGAGCTGCGAGCGGGATGCGTCGACGATCCAGTACCAGTTGGGCACGGGTGCGGCGTCGACGATGGATGTCGTCTCGGACGAGATCGGCATCACCTCAAGCTTGGCCCAGCACTGATAGAGTCCGCCGGGCTCGTTCACCTTGCCGTCCTTGTCCTTACGCATGCCGACGAGCGGGCCACCGACGATCATGCCGGGGCGCTGGCGGGCCTGGGGGTCGCCGGGACGAAAGATCTCATACGGCACATCGGGCAACAGGTCGAACGACGCCTCGGCCGGCGGCTTCTGGCCCGCTTCGATCGGCTTCTGGTATTGCCGCCAGAGCGTCTCGCGGAAGCGGTTGAACTTCGAGAACTCTTTCAGATCAAGCCCGGTGACCTGCACGCCCTCGGGATGGCGGCCGTTGAGTACCCACAGGCCGACGGTGCGGATCAGCGGCAGCACTTGATCGACACCGTCCATCTTCTTGATGTCGGCGGTCATCTCCTCGTACCCCGCGAACCCCGCGAATCCCGGCCGATAGACGACGATGTCGCCGCTCATGCCGCGGAACTTGTCCTTGAACATCTCCAGCCACCCGCCCATCACCGAGATGACGACGAGCACCATCGCCGTACACAGCATGACGGCAACAAGGCTCACCCACGCGATGCGGCGCTTGCGGAGGTACTTGAGGATCAGGAGCGGGATGTACATGAATGGAAAACAGGCAAGCAGGCACCAAGGCACAATGTGCAAGGCTTCTACCCTTCGTGCCTCCGTGCCTCCGTACCTTCGTGCCTCGCCCCCTCCGGTTTCATGAGCGGGAACAGAATCACATCCCGGATGCTCTCGGCACCCGTCAGCATCATCACCAGCCGATCGATGCCGAGTCCCAGCCCGCCCGCGGGCGGCATGCCGTACTTCAGGGCGGCGAGAAAGTCTTCGTCGACCTGCTGCTGCTCGTCTTTCGCACCGACCTGGTGCCGGAAATTCTCGGCCTGCACGTCCGGGTCGTTCAACTCGGTATAGCCCGGCGAGATTTCGACGCCGTTGATCGCCAGTTCGTAGACGTCGGCGAAGAACGGATCGTCCGCACACTTCTTAGCCAGCGGAATAATGACGCTGGGAACGCGGGTGACGAAGCACGGGTTGACCAGCGTCGCTTCGACCAGCTTCTCATACAATTCCACGAGCTGCTCGGCGGGTGAAAGCGCGAGCAGATGATGCTGAAACGTCTTGAGGCGATCGGCGTGACGCTCTTCGTCGCCGAACAGTTGCAGGCCCGCGTCGCGACGAGCCAGCGCTTCAACGCCGGCCTGGTCGTATTCCAAGAGCGCCTTACCCAATGCGTGGGTGTCTTCGGCAATCGAACGCTTGTCGAACTTCCAGCCGGTGGCTTCTTCGACCAGTTGCGAC
>JBBRFH010000094.1:0-11749 GCA_038224615.1 Tepidisphaerales bacterium | reverse complement strand
CGCGCCCGCGTGCGGCCCGACCGTGCCTGCCAGCCCCGCTCCGGCTGCGCCTGCGCGGGGCTGGCAGGCGGGAAGAAGAAAGGCAGGGTGACATTTCTACTTCGGGCTTAGGGGTGACATTTCTATTCCTTGACAACAGTGGCGACGCGCAACACCTCTACGATCGTCGGCTTCCGCCGGCTCAATACGACTGCGCGAACAGCACCTGCGTCCGGGTCGGCCTGCCGGTGTAGACGTCGGTGCCTTCGCCACCCGCCTGCTCGAAGGGAATGCAGCGGACGGTCGCCTTGGTCTCGGCCTTGATCTTCGCCTCGTTCTCCGGGCTGGGCTCGAAGTAGCAGCGGACGAACCCGCCTTCGGTGCTGAGGATCTGCTTCAATTCATCGTACGTCGTGGCCTCGCGCGTGCTGGCCTGTTGGAAGGCGAGGGCCTTGTCGAACATCAGCTTGTGCAGTTCGTCGAGCTTGCCGCGGAGCCAGTCGGCGGAAAAACCGTCGAGGGCGACCGTTTCCTTGCCGCGATCGAGCCGACGCTTCACCAGTCCTGCGCCGGCGGCGACATCGCGCGGGCCGACTTCGATGCGGATGGGGACGCCGCGCTGTTCCCAGTGGTATTGCTTGTCGCCGGGCCGCGTGTCGCGGCCGTCGACGACGATCCGCTGGTTCGTCACTTTATCGAAGAAGTAGCTTTTGATCTCGGCGTTCTTGTTACGCGCCCCCGCGAACGCGACTTCCTGTTCACCGACCAGCTTGCCGAGGATCTTGTTGATGAACTCCATCACCGTGGCGCGTTCTGCATCGCCTTTGTAGACCGGGATGATCGCCGCAACGACCGGCGCGACGCGGGGCGGAACAACCAGCCCGTCATCATCGCTGTGGGCCATGATCATGGCACCGATGAGGCGCGTGCTCATGCCCCAACTCGTCGTCCAAGCAAACTGCTGCGTGTTGTCGCGGCCGAGGTACTTGATGTCGAACGCCTTGGCGAAGTTCTGCCCCAGGTTGTGGCTGGTGCCGGCCTGCAGCGCCTTGCCGTCCTGCATCAATGCTTCGATGCAATACGTCGTGTCCGCGCCGGGGAACTTCTCGCTCTCGGTCTTGGCGCCTTTGACGACCGGAATCGCCAGCGATTCCTGCACGAAATCGGCATAGACGTCGAGCATTCGCAGGGTTTCCTCCTGCGCTTCGTCCGCCGTCTCATGCGCGGTGTGCCCTTCCTGCCACAGAAACTCAGCCGTGCGCAGGAAAAGGCGGGTCCGCATCTCCCAGCGCATTACGTTGCACCACTGGTTGATCAGCACGGGCAGATCGCGATAGCTTTGGATCCACTCGGCGTACATGTGGCCGATAATCGTTTCGCTCGTCGGGCGAATGACGTAAGGCTCTTCGAGCTTCGACGACGGATCGGGCTGCACACCCTTTCCATCCGGGGTCTTCTGCAAACGCGAGTGCGTAACCAGCGCACACTCCATCGCAAAGCCTTCCACGTGCTGGGCTTCCTTGGCCAGGAACGACTGCGGAATCAGCAGAGGGAAATAGGCGTTGACGTGGCCGGTCTCTTTGAAGCGCCGATCGAGATCGCGTTGGATCGCTTCCCAGATGGCGTACCCTTCAGGGCGGATGACCATGCACCCTTTCACCGGTGAATGATCGGCAAGCTGGGCCGCCTTGATCACGTCGAGGTACCACTGGGCATAGTCGTCTTTGCGAGTCTTGATGTTCTTGGCCATTTGGAACGGGGCATCATAGCGAAGCGAATGGCCGGACGCGACGTGTGGGCCGATGTCGGTTAGCTTTGCATGTCATGGGTGCCAGGTGGTGTCGAATCGCGGGTTGGGCACTGCTTCTGGCGATGGCGACGGCGCTCATCTGGCTTGGCCTGTTGCTTCGGCCGCAGGTGTGGAAGCGATCGGAGGTTCTGCGATACGAACCGGACATGCGGAATGCCTGGAAATGGGGAAGCCGGGCCGCGCGGGAGGGATATTTCGATCTCTACGAACGGGTCGCGTGGGACACGCCGAAGAAAAACTACGGACTCGACTACGTTCCGCTTCGACTGGCCGTCATGACGTTGTGGGCGAAGTCCCGCCTGGCTGTCGATCCGAAGCTGACGCACTGGCAGCGCGATTACGCATTCACCGCCCCGCTGCTGCGCTTCAACACGGCGATGGAGCTGCTGGCCGCGGGCGCTGTCTTCATGATCGCCCGGCAATGGGCCCACCGCGATCAGCTTCGGCGCGACGTTCCGAACCGCTGGCTCCGTGCCGAGTGGCTGGCGTTGCTGGGATTCGCGCTCGCGTGGTTCAATCCGGCCTCCTTTCTCAGCGCGCACGGGCGCCCGACATGGGATGCCTGGGTCGCTCCGTTCTTCCTGTGGGCGATTTGGCTGTGCGCCAAGGACCGCTGGTTTCTTGCCGGGTGTCTGATCGGGATCGGGACGATGTTCAAGGGGCAACAACTGGTCGTCGCGCCGGTTTTCCTGCTTTGGCCATTGATGGGACTGCGCCTGGGGGCGATCGGGCGATTCGTGTTGGGGTGCGCACTCGCCGGGGCGCTGATCGTTTCCCCTTGGATCGTCGGCCCGCGTCCGCTACCCATCGGATTCGTCGTCGCGGTGTCGCTCCTGCCTGTTGTTGCGTGGTTGCTCGTGCGCTATTGGAAACCTTCGTCGAAGCGATTCGGGTTCCTCCCCCGCCGGGCGAAGCTAGGTGGGAGTCGCACTGTCGAAGCCTCGCCTGACGCGCAAGCATCTCCACTCGGCAGCCCCCACGCAGCCTCACCGGAAAGCAGAAGCGCCGGAGCCGTCGCCCGATCCGCATTTCGCCCGGTGCTCTGGCTGACCGCGATGTTTCTCACCCTCGCTCTGGCCTCATGCGTTCCGCTCCTTCATGGGTCGATGGACTGGTATCGCATCGCCTTCGTCTACGGGGCGGACAAATTCACCGACCTGGAGATTGGAGGAGCGAGTTCGCTGGCTGGAATTTTGCAGCACAGTTGGCAATGGACCGTCAATTCGCCCGTGCCGATCTGCGCGATCGGTTCCTACACGCCGACGATCTCTCACCTGCTCATCGCGGCGTTCACGCTTCTGATCCTTCCGTGCTGCTGGGCGATGCGCCGGTACGAACGATCGGGCGATGCGCGCTTTGTCCTCGCGATGGCGGCCCCCTGGATCGTCTACTTCGCCGTTTTTCCGAAGATGCACGAGCGCTACCTGCTCTGGGGGGCGCTTGCGGCCTGCTGCTCGACGATCGTCGGCGCGGGGCCGGTACTTTTAGCGATTCTGTTTTCGATTCTGTCGACGATGATGAGCATCTACCAGATGCTGCCACGTGATCGGACGGATGAGTTCCTCACCGAACTCTCGCCGCGTGCCGGACGAATGGTCTACGACTTCATCCGACCCACCTATCCCGGCATCGGCTGGGCCGTGCTGCTCGCCACCGCCGTCTGGGTCTGGATCGCCTGCGGCCCGGCATTTCTCGCGGCGATCGCAACGATCGGACCCCGCGCGCGCTCATGCCTTTGCCGCTTCACTCGTCTCGTCCGCCGCTTTCGCACTGCCTCGCCGGCGTCCGCGCCGCTTCCATCGAACGGATCATCGTCTCCACCCGCCAGCGACCCGGATCCACCCCGGTAAACGCACCCGCTTCCGCGGCTTTTATCAGCCCCATCGATGCGCGAGCCGATTCCGGAGCTGCTTCCCGGACCTCAACGAGTGATACCGTGCGGCGCGCGGCGGAAACTTTGCCTTCCTTCCTGGCGCCATTGCCATCCTTCTTGGCGCCGTTGCCTTCTTTTTTTCTGTCGTTGCCACCCCTGGCGCGTCCGGTAAAGTCGCCGCGCCGATCAGTCGAACGGTACTGCCGGCGCAAGCGGATTCTGAATGGCGCTCGGGCCGTCCGCCTTGGAGGGGCAATGGATCGCGCGGCGCGTTATTCAACGGTCGGCTCGGCGAGCGTCGGTAGATCGTTCTCATCGACGAAGGCGAGCGACTCGCTGTTGACGCAGAAGCGCAGCCGGGTCGGCGCCGGGCCGTCGAGGAAGACGTGGCCGAGGTGACAATCGCACCGCGCGCAGAGGATTTCATCCCGCACCATGCCGTGACTGACATCGCGGTCGGTCTTTACGTTTTCCTCGGCGACGGGCTGAAAGAAACTCGGCCAGCCGGTGCCGCTGTGGAACTTGCCGCTCGATGCAAACAGCGGCAGGCGACAGCAGACGCAGACGTAGACGCCCTGCTTCTTGTTATCCAGCAGCGTGCCGCAGAACGGCGCCTCCGTGCCCTTGGCGCGGGCGACGCGGTACTGGTCGAGCGTCAGAAGCCTCCGCCATTCGGCGTCGCTTTTTTCAACCGGGGGGACTTCGACGGGGCCGAGAAGCTTTCCTTTGCGATCGAATAGTTTGACTCTCATCGCCCAATGATACGCACGGCGGCGCTTCGCCGATGTGACGGACCTACGATGACCCACCTTGAGACGACGGGCCCTGATCATCGCCAATCGCAAATCCCGCCGCGGGGCAGACTGCCTGGCCACCGCGGTGGAATCGCTGCGGGCGGAGGATTTTGACCTGACAATCCCCGAGCTTCCGCCGGTGAAGCAGTTGACGGAATTGATCACGGCGCAGGCGGAGCATCACGACCTGATGATCGTCATCGGCGGCGACGGCTCGATAAACGCCGCCCTGCCGGGTGTGCTGGCGAGCGGCTTGCCCTTGGGCGTGTTGCCGGCAGGCACGGCGAACGACCTCGCGCGCACGCTCGACCTCCCCACTGACATGGCGGCGGCGGTGGCGGTGATCGTCGCGGGGCACACCCGGATGATCGACGTCGCGACCGTCAACCAGATCCCATTCCTCAACGCCGCGAGCCTGGGGCTGACCATCCGCATCACGCAGCAACTCGATCGCAAGACCAAGCGGCGCTGGGGCGTGCTGGCGTACTTCATCGCCTGCGTGCGGGCGGTGATCTCCATGCGTCGCTTTGGAGCGGAAGTGACAGCGGACGACGGGCCGCCGGTGACGCTGAGATCGGTCCAGATGGTGGTGGGCAACGGCCGCTACTTCGGCGGGGGAATGACCGTCGATAAAGAGTCCAGCATCGACGACGGCGTGCTGCACCTGTACAGCATTCACGCAGGCCCGTGGTGGTCGCTGTTGACGCTGCTCCCGGCGCTGCGTCGAGGCACGCACGCGAAGAGCCCGCGCGTCTTCAACGTGACGGGGAAGCGCCTCTCCGTTCGCACCAAGCGCCCCAAGCGGATCAGCGCCGATGGAGAGATCGTCGCGCACGCGCCGGCGGAGTTCGTTGTGAAGCCGGGGGCGATCCGGGTCTTCGCGCCGGCGACGGATTGACCTGCGCCATTCATTTGTCGAACGCGCAGGCGGCGTCTAGAACAGGCGTCATGATTCCTTGCGTCACCCGCTTTGAGAACAACCCCATCCTTCGCCCCACCGATTGCACGCCGAGCCGGCCGGATATGGTCGTCGAATGCCTGCTGAATCCCGGGGCGTTTCGATACCAGGGCCGCATCGGCCTGCTGCTCCGCGTCGCTGAGCGCCCCAGGCAGGAGCCGGGGACGGCGAGCGTGCCGGTGGTCGATCCGCAGTCCGAAGGCGGCGTGAAGATACTTCACTTTCGCAAGGACGATCCGCTCCTGGCCGCGGCAGAGGCGCGGACTTTCAGCTACGACGGCGTCGGATACCTCACCACCCTTTCGCACCTGCGCCTCGCCTGGAGCGACGATGGCAAACACTTCATCGTCGACGACCGGCCGACATTGATTGGCGCCGAAACCCTGCAGGCATTCGGCATCGAAGATGCGCGGGTCAGCTTCATCGAGGGATGCTACTATCTGACCTACACGGCAGTTTCGTCCGCGGGCGTGGGCGTGGGAATGACCAGCACGAGTGATTGGAAATCGTTTGCGTATCACGGAATGATCATCCCGCCCCACAACAAGGACTGCGCGCTCTTTGAGGAGAAGATCGACGGCTACTACTACGCGCTGCACCGGCCCAGCGGCATCGACCTCGGCGGCAACTATATCTGGACCGCGCGCTCGCCCGACCTGGTCCACTGGGGCGATCACCACTGCATCGCCCGCACCCGCCCGGGAAGTTGGGACAGCGCCCGCGTGGGCGGCGGTGCCGCGCCAATCAGAACCGCCGACGGCTGGCTCGCGATCTACCACGGCGCCGACGCCAAGCACCGCTACAGCCTCGGATGCCTGTTGCTCGATCTCAAGGACCCCACGCGCGTGATCGCCCGAAGCGTCGACCCGATCCTGCAGCCCGAAGCCCCGTACGAACTCACCGGCTTCTTCGGCAACGTCGTCTTCACCAACGGCCACGTCATCGACGGCGACCGCATCACCCTGTACTACGGCGCCAGCGACGAAGTCATCTGCGCGGCAACGTCGTCGATCAGCGAATTACTGGCGAGCCTGCGGTAGTTACTTCGCCCACTGCCCGAGCAGATTGTGTTGCGTCAGATCAAACTGCAACGGCGTGACGGTGATGTAGCCTTCGCGGAGGTACGATACGTCCGTGTCGGCATCGGTCTCGCCGAGCGCGAAGATCGAACTGTTCCAGTAGTAGGCGCGGCCGCGAGGGTCGAGGCGTTTTTCGTAGTTGTCGATCCAGGGACGCGTACACTGGCGACAATATTTGACGCCCTTGGTTGTTTCGTCGGGCTTCATCGCCGGCAGATTGATGCTGGCGACCTGCCCGCCTGAGAGCCCCCGGGCGAGCAGGTCCTGGATTACGTGTACGGAATCGCGGGCGGCCCGCGCGTAGTCGATCGGCACATCATTTCTGAGCAACAGCGAGAGCGCAACCGACGGCAGGCCCAGAAACGCGGCCTCGATCGCGGCGGCGACGGTGCCGGAGTAGATGACGTTGATGCCAACGTTGGCCCCGGAGTTGATCCCGCTGACGACCAAATCCGGCCGGCGCGGGAGGATCTGACTGACGGCAAGCTTCACGCAATCCGCCGGGCGACCATCGACGGCGGTCCCGTTCACGCCCTCATCGACCGCGACGCGACTGGTCAGCAGCGGCGTGGCGATGGTGATCCCATGCCCGGCGGCGCTTTGCACAGTCTCGGGCGCGACGACATGCACCTCGCCGAGCTTTTTTAGTTCGTGATACACCGCCAGCAGGCCCGGCGCGGCGATGCCGTCGTCATTGGTGAGCAGAATCAACATGAGCGCGATTGTGGAGTGGCGAATGTCGATTGTCGAATCTCCAAGGCTGCGTCATTGCACTCGACATTCGCCACCTGACACTCGACACTTCCTCCCATGCTCCGCCTGACCCGCAAGCAAGTACGCGAAGTCGACCGCATCGCCATCGAAGCGTACGGACTCCCCGGCATCGTACTCATGGAGAATGCCGCCCGCGGCGCGGCCGAAGTCATTCAAGCACTCCGTGACGATGAGGACGCCCCGCATCGCGCCGTCCTCTTCTGCGGCAAGGGCAACAACGGCGGCGACGGCTTTGCCATCGCCCGGCACCTCGGCAACGCGGGGTGGGCCGTGCGGATTATCCTCTGCTGCGAACCGCACGAGATCGCCGGCGATGCGCTGATCAACTTCCGCATCATTCAGCACATGGGTCTTCCCATTCGCCCGCTGGCGGAACTGAACGAAAGCGACGACCTGCAGAGCGGCACGATCGCGGTCGACGCCGTCTTCGGGACGGGGTTTCGCCCGCCGGGCCGATTCGACCTGCGCCCGATCGACTACGCCTGCGGAAACCAAGCGACAACGGTTGTCGCGATCGATCTGCCCAGCGGCATGGACGCCGACACGGGCGAGGTGATCGACGAGAACGCCATTCGCGCCGATCACACGGTGACGTTCGTGGCCGAGAAGACCGGCTTCGTCAGCCCGACGGCGAAGCGCTACCTCGGTCGTATACACGTCGTCGATATCGGCGCCCCGCGCGCGATTCTCGACCGCGTGAAGGACATCGCGTAACTTTCCTCGCAGACCGATGTTCCCTCGCCCATGAATACATCGGCGAGGGAACGAGCGTGCATCTTGCATCGACAAAGGTTGAATGACTCCAGCGTCACCTGCAATTTCCGCCCCCGTTAGGGGCCTGGGCGTCGTCGTCGACACCGTCGAAAAAACCTTCGTCGGCGGCGTGCAGGCGGTCGCGGCGCTGTCGCTGGAGGTGCCGGGGGGACAGTTCCTGTCGCTACTGGGTCCGAGCGGGTGTGGCAAGAGCACGTTGCTGCGGCTGATCGCGGGGCTGGACTGGCCGACGCGCGGAGCGATCTGCTTTTCGCGATCGCGAACGGCGCAGGATGTGTCGTTCGTGTTTCAGGATGCGCATCTGCTTCCCTGGTGCAACGTGCTCCACAACGCCGCGCTGCCGTTGGAACTGGCGGGGGTTGCCAAGTCCGAACGCCTCGATCGTGCCGAAGCGCAGCTCAGGCAGGTCGGACTGGCCGATGCGCTGCATCGATATCCGGCGCAGCTCTCGGGCGGGATGCGGATGCGCGTGTCGCTGGCGCGGGCGATGGTGACGTCGCCTTCATTGCTGCTGCTTGATGAGCCGTTTGCGGCGCTCGACGAGATCACTCGACAGCACCTCGATGAACGATTGCGGCAGTTGTGGATCGAGCGCGCGATGACGGTCATCTTCGTCACGCACTCGATCAACGAAGCTGCGTACCTCGCCGACCGCGCGATCGTCTTTTCAGCGCGCCCGGCGCGGGTAATGCTCGATCATGACCTGACCGTCCGCCTGCCGCACGTGCGCGAGGCGAGCCTGCGGACGACCGCGTTGTTCGCCGAGCAGATGCGGGCACTCTACGTCGCGCTCGAAGGCGGGCAGCGAGCATGAAACGATGGCTGCCCAAGTACGCCCTGCCGCCGATCGTGCCATTCGTGGTGATTGTGCTGCTGCTGGAGTTCGTCGTCGCGATGGGCTGGATTCCTCCATTTTTGCTGCCGCGTCCGAGCGCCGTGCTGATCTCATTGAAAGTCAACGCGCGGGAGATCGCCTCCGCTTTGGGCGAGACAACGCTGGCGGCACTCAGCGGATTTGCGCTCAGCACCGTGGTGGGAATCCTCGCCGCGATCCTGCTGGCGACAGGCGGCTGGGTGCAGCGGGCGTTCTATCCCTACGCGGTCTTCTTTCAAACCGTCCCGATCATCGCCATCGCGCCGCTGCTGGTGATCTGGTTCGGCTTCGACATTCGCGCGGTGATCGCTTCGGCGTTCGTGGTTTCGATCTTCCCGGTGATCGCATCGACGCTGTCCGGATTGCTCTCGGTCGATCCGGCACTCACCGACCTGTTTCACCTGTACGGAGCATCGCGCACGGCGTCGCTGCTGAAACTCCGGCTCCCCTTTGCGTTGCCCAACATCCTGACCGGCCTGCGCGTCTCATCGGGCCTGGCCGTCATCGGGGCGATCGTCGGCGAGTTCATCACCGGCGGCGGGCTGGGCGGGCTGATTCAGGTGTCGCGGCAACAACGTGCCATCGAAAAAGTCTTTGCAACACTGCTCGTCGCGTCGTTGCTCGGCATCGCGCTGTTTGCGATCATCAACATCGTCTCCAGCCTGACGCTCCGGCACTGGCATGCATCCGAGAAGGACCGATCATGAAACATCTGCTGTTGTTGTCCGCCTTTGTTTTCTCGATCTTCGTGGGCGCGTGCGATTCAAAGGAACCGACATCGACCGCAGCCGGCGCAATCCCGAAGGTGACGTTACAGCTCAACTGGAAGCCAGAGCCGCAGTTCGGCGGTTTCTACGCGGCCGACTACGCGAAAGAGGGCCTGGACGTCACCGTGAGCCCCGGCGGCGCGGGCGCGCCGACGATCGAATTGCTCGGGGCCGGCAAGGTCCCCTTCGCAATCGTCTCGGCTGACGAGATTCCGCGTGCCCGCCAGCAGGGTGCGAAGGTCGTGGCGTTGTTCGCGGTCTATCAAACGCACCCGCAAGGCATCATGACCCGCGCCAGCCGCGGTTTTAAGGAGCTCGGCGACGTCTTTAAGGCAAGTGGAATTCTCGCGATGGAGCAGGGCCTTCCCTACAGCGACTTCCTCAAGAAGAAATACGGCTTCGGCCAACTCAAGATCGTGCCGTCGCCCTTCGGCGATCTGAGCGTGTACCGCTCGGACGAGAACTACTCGATGCAGTGCTTCGTGACGAGCGAACCGATGGCCGCGAAGAAGATCGGCGTCGAGCCGCGGACATTTCTGATCGCCGACTCCGGCTACAACCCTTACGCGACGGTGCTGGCGACAAACGAGCAGTACCTCGCGGCCAATCCTGAAATCGTGAAGAAGATGGTGGCCGCCGTCGCCGGGGGATGGCGCAGTTACGTTGACGAGCCGACGAAGACCAACGAAGCGATGATGAAGCTCAACCCGACGATGGACGCCGAGACGTTCAAGGCGTCGGCCGAGGCGCAGAAACCGCTGATCGAGACCGACGAAACCAAGCTCGCCGGCCTCGGCGTGATGACCGAAGCCCGCTGGAAAACGCTGATCGAACAGTTGGCCGACCTGAAGGTGATTGACAAGCCGATCGACGCAAAGCCGTGCTTCTTTGACGTTCGGCCGAAGCCATGACCTGCTTCGGGCAGGCCCAGCAATGTCGGACCCGATTCCACCGGAATCGGCGTGAAACGTGTAATCACCGACGAAATGAGCTCGGTGGGATTCGAACCCACGACCCTGCGATTAAAAGTCGCATGCTCTACCAACTGAGCTACGAGCTCGATACGCCGCTTGGGGTGCGACGAAAGAGCGTCGCGGAATCTTAGGGATGACGGTACAATAATACAACCTGTCGCTGCGGAGGCGTGCAGGATCGGCCCTGGGCAAGCGGGCCGGTTAACCCAAGCAGGGCGGGAGAGAGAGCAGAGAGATAATGGTGGTGCGGAAGACGCGCTTTTTGAGCGCGGCAGTCGCGGCGGCGGCGTTGGGGGCAACTCAGGCGTGGGCTACGGACATCCAGGGCGTTCTGCCCGCGGCAATGGACCAGCCACAGATCAACGCGTTCATCCGGTTGCCGGGGACGACAGACCTGCTACAGGTCGATTTCGGCACCGGCACCCCCTCATTCAACATTACGGCGTTCTATGACACCGGCGCGAGTGGCGTCTTGTTGAGCGCCCAAACTGCGGAACTCCTCAGTCCTGTTGGCACCGACACCGGCGTGCCGCTTGAGTATGTCAACTCATTGCCCGTCATCTATTCAGACGTCGGCGTGGCCGGGTCGGACAACTTCCACGTCTCGGTCCCGCTCGAGATCGGCGTTGCGCCGTTCAGCCAACTCAACAACGAGCGTACGGACGACATCAGCACGTTCGAGTCGGTCTACAACACGCGCTTTCAGAATATCCGCGCTCAAGTAGGCCCGATCGGCGTGGTCGTCGAGAACCCGGTGCTCGAAGGGCTAGACGTTTTCGGCATGCCCACCATGGCCGGCAAAAAAATCGTGATGGACCACCGGGCCATCAACAACCTGATCGCCAACACCCTCTCGGGCGGATCGGACGTGGGCGACGATTACACAATCCGCACATACGCCTACGAACCGTCGACTTCATTCCGGCTGCAGACCCTCGAGACCGATCCGGGCGTGCCGACGACCGATCGACGCGTGAAGCTCAGTTATGCTTCGTTCGACCGCTTCACCAAATTGGACCCCGCAGGCGGCCCCGCCCCCTCGCTGCGCAAGAATCCATTCTTCGGACCAAACCCTGTGGCGCGGCTGGATGAA
>JBBRFH010000093.1:0-11763 GCA_038224615.1 Tepidisphaerales bacterium | reverse complement strand
GCGCGATGATCAACGCGAAGGGAAACCTAAAAAAATAGCGAAATGGACATTCTTCGCGTCTTCCTTCGCGCTCGTCGCATCTTCGCGGCTCGCATTGGCATTTGGGCGCGGGTTTCACACCGGAAACGTATGAATGTGTTTGCGACGCCGCGGCGACGCGATTTGGTTTCACCCCGAACGGAAGGGGGAAAGATGCCGTCCGTGATTCTCGAATAGCACGAGTTGCTGTTTCGCGGCAGGCCTGAAGGGCCGTCCGTTGCGGCGTTCGCGAATCTCGACCGTGCATTCAAAAGGGGATGTCGTCGTCGCTGAAGGACGGGTCGTCGCTGGGCCTGCGAGCGTGGCCTTCCTTGCGGCTGCGTTCGCACGCGTTCCACCATTCGCGGATCGACTCGGCGAGCCTGTCGTAGACGCCGTCGGCCTTGGCCTTGTCGTAGTCTTCACGCGTGAAGTGCCGTGGCGCGGGACGGACGTACTGGGAATCGGGGTCGTCAAAGGGGGCGTCGTCACCGTTCTCGGGCGCGAAGAGGTCGAACTCACCGGTGTCGCCGTCCTCGCGATCGATGTCGGGCGTCCAGTCCTTGGGCGGATCAAACTGCCCGGCCGACTCGCTGACCTCCTCGGCGATCCATTCGCCGGTGCCGTCGTCGTCCTCATTCGACTGATCGATCGCAAATGGATTACTGCCGTCATTCCCGTCATCGTCGAGGAAGTCACCTTCCTCCTCGTCATCGTCCCATGACTGGAAGTAGCCCATCTCTTCGCTGCACCAGGTCGGATCGGTCGGATGGATGTCAAAGCCGAAGCCCATGCCATCGCAATTGGGGACGGGACATGCGTAATGGATCGAGCCGTCGGCGGCCTGGATGGCGATGATGAGGTCGCTCATGTAACTATGATCGCAGTGCAGACAATGCACTTCGATCGCCTCGGGTGGCGGACCGAAGACGTCGTGCTGCTGGTCCGACGGGCTCGGCGAGGATGAGTCGGCGGAATCACTCACGCGCGCTGTCTGGCCTCCGTGGATATTGTGGCCGCAGTCCGCGCATGGCTCAAGCGGATTGTTTGCGTGGAACGCCGGATTGTTTGCGTGGACCGCGCTTATACGTGCCGTTGCCGCGCGTCGATGTCGAAGCGGCGGGGGGCGCTGCGGCGTCGAGCAGTTCACGCGCCTGGGCGCGCGTGGTATCGGTAATGTGGTGTCCGCCGATCATCTCGGCGATCTCCTCGATCCGCTCGTCGCCGACCATCGTGCGAACGCTGGTGCGTGTTTCCTTGCCCGTCTGCTCCTTGCGGACGGTGAGGTGCCGGTCGGCGTAGCAGGCGATCTGCGGCAGGTGCGTGATGCACAGGACCTGGTGATGCCTCGATATCGCTCGAAGTTTCGCGCCGATGACCGACCCAAGCCGGCCGCCGATGTTGGCGTCGATTTCGTCAAAGACCAGCACCGACACGCGATCGCCCGCGGCCAGCACGCTCTTAAGCGCCAGCATGATTCGCCCGAGTTCGCCGCCGGACGCGATCTTTCGCAACGGCGCTTCGGCGAGGCCGGGATTGGTGCGGACGAGAAACTCGACTTCGTCCGCGCCGCTCGGTGCGGGATCGATCGGACGAACGCTGACGGTGAACGTCGCCTTCTCCATGCCCAGTTCGGCGAGGTGCGCTTCGATCTGCGGCTTGAGCTTCCTGGCGGCGGCGGAACGCTTGGCGGTGAGGTCGCGAGCGAGCTTGGTGAGTTGCGCGCTGAGCGGCGCGAGCTGCTGACGAATTCCTTCGGCGTCGTCGCCGGCGCGTTCGAGCGATTTCACCTGCGCCGACAGCGCGTCGCGCAGCTCGAGCGTGGCCTCGATGGTCGGGCCGTACTTTTTCAGGAGGCGGTTGATGATGTTTAAGCGCTCGTTGACTTCGCCCAGCTCCTGCGGATCGAGATCGAGCCGGCTGAGGTATCGCCCGAGGTCGAACGCGGACTCGGACAGTTGCAGCGTCGCGCCCTTCACGGTGTCGGCGATGGCCTTGAGTGACGGGTCGACATCCGCCAGTTCATCGAGCGTGCCGCTGACCGTCTGCAGGCGTTCGACGATCGAGTCGTCGGCATCGCAGAGCACGCCGTGTACGCCACCGGCTTCGGTACGGAGTCTTTCGAGGTTGTTGAGCACCTGCGCCCGGGCGGAGAGTTCGTCGTATTCGCCCGGCTGCAGTTCGGCCGATTCGATTTCGTTGAGCTGGAACTTCGCAAAGTCGAGCTGCTGCAATCGGAGTTTGGCGCCGGTCTCCAGCTCTTGGAGTCGCGCTCTGGCCTGCTGCAGGTCGTGATAGACGTTGGCGTACTTTTCCCGCAGGTCCAGCGCGCCGGCGAACTCATCGACGACCGCCAACTGATTCGACGGTTTCAGGAGGTATTGATGATCGTGCTGTCCATGAACATCCACCAGCGCCTCGGCGACGCTTTTGAGCATCGCCAGCGTGATCGGATTGCCATTGAGGCTGATGCTCGATCGGCCGGATGCGTAGATCCGCCGGGTCAGCAGCACCTGGCCGTCGCCTGCACTGAGGGTGGCGTCGCAGCAGGCTTCGATCTGCTTGAGCAGGCGCGGGTCGGTCAGTTCAAAGACGCCGGACACGCGTGCCTCGTCCGCCCCGCGTCGCAGCATGTCCGCCGCCGAGCGCAAGCCCAGTAGCAGCTCGATCGCGCCGATGACCAGCGATTTGCCCGCGCCCGTCGCCCCGGTGAAACAGTTCAAACCGCCTGCAAGGTCAATCCGTGCGTCGGCGATAACGGCGAGGTTGGAGATGTGCAGTTCTCGAAGCATTGGAGAAAAGGAAACGTGTGTCGTGATGAGTGTGACGTGAGAATGCAGCGTCGCGCTCCACGCATCACGCATCACGCAACACTCATCGCACTTGTGCCCCGGCGGATATCTCTGCGCTGGGGGAGATGATGACGAGCTTGCCCGAGGCGTCGCTGGCGGCCAGGAGCATGCCGTTGCTGACTTCGCCTTTGATGACCTCGCGCGCCGCGAGGTTCACCACGACCACGATCTGTTTGCCCACCAGTTGCTCGGCGGTGTAGTGCTCCTTGATGCCGGCGAGGATCTGGCGCTTCTCCGTGCCGAGATCGACCTGCAGACGCATCAATTTCTTCGACTTCTCGATCGGCATCGCTTCGACGATCGTCGCCACGCGCAGTTGCACCTTCGCGAAGTCGTCGTACTGGATCGTGGCCGATTGCTCACTTTGTTCACTCATGATGACCGTGAGTGTATCGCACGAATTGCGTGTCGGCGAACGGGTGCGGGTATGATTGGGTGGAAGTCGATAGTCAGGAGTCGATAGTCAGGAGTCGATAGTCGATAGTCGATAGCACAAGCTTTGGCTATCGACTATCGACTCTCTACTATCGACTCTCTTGACCAAATGAACTCCTTCTCCATCACCATCCTCGGTTGTCGCGTCAACCACTATGAGGCCGAGCAGATCGCCATGGTGCTGCGGTCGCGCGGACTCATACAGGTCGATGCGCCCGCGGGCGATGTGCGCGTCGTACACACCTGCTCGGTGACGTCGATGGCGGCCAAGGGATCGCGGCAGGCGGTGCGACGGGCGACGCGATTGACGGTGCTCGGGCAATCGGACGATGAGCCGGCAATCGACAAACAGCCTGATGCCAGGGTGATCGTCACCGGCTGCTGGGCGACGAGCGATCGCGATGCCGCCGAGAAGCTGCCCGGCGTCGACGCCGTCATCACGCATCACGATGACGTCAACGCGGAGCTGACGAAGCTGCTGGATGCATGGGAACACCGTTCAACCACCAAGGACAGCAGGGACACCAAGACTGGGATCAGCGACGCAAGTCTGCCTGGCGCCCTTGGTATTTTTGGTGGTTCAACTCCGCCGCGTGGTGCTCACGGCACGACATCGCTGCCGCTGCTCGATCATCATCAGGACACGCACCAGCGGGCGTTTCTAAAGATTCAGGACGGTTGCGACGCGCACTGCACCTACTGCATCATCCCGCAGCTTCGCCCGACGCTGTGGAGCAAATCGCCCGATGACGCCGTGCTCGAAGCACAGCAGCTCGTCGCGGCGGGGCATCAGGAGCTCGTCCTCACCGGAATTTTTCTCGGTGCGTACGGACAACCCACTGCGCTGCGTCGCAGGCAATCGCAATCGACGAGCAAACCGCTGGCCGAGTTGATCGATGCGCTCTGCACGCGCGTTCCCGGCCTCGTCCGGCTGCGACTCAGCTCACTTGAGCCTGGCGATCTCGACGACATGCTGATCCAATCGCTCCGCCGACACGCGCAGGTGGTCCCGCACTTCCACCTGCCATTACAAAGCGGATCAGACGCGATCTTGCGGCGGATGAATCGCCAGTACACGCGCAGCCAGTTCCTCGATATGGTGGGGCAGGTGAACGATGCGTTCGATCGCCCGGCGATCACGACCGACATCATCGCCGGCTTCCCCGGTGAGACCGAGGAAGAGTTCGCACACACGCTCGACGTCGTCGAGCGTGCGCGCTTCACCCATGTCCACGCTTTCACCTACAGCGCGCGTCCGAACACCGCCGCCGCACGGTGGAAGGAGAAGGCGATCGACCACGCGACCGCCAACCAGCGCATGAAGATCCTCCATGACCGCGCCGCCGATCACGCTCGCACCTTCGCGCAACAGTTCATCGGGGAAACCGTAACGCTGCTGGTCGAACGTGGCACGCTCCGTCACGGCCGCAGTGAGCGTTACTTCGACGTGTACTTCGACGCCGATGAAAACATCCGCACCGGCGATCTCGTTCGTGTGTGCATCGACCGCGTCACACCGGCGCGGATTCACGGGTCGTTCATTGAAGTGGTCGAGAAAATCGCGAAGGAACTGGTGCCCGCATGATGGCCGTCGTTCAGCGTGTCAGCAGTGCCCGTGTGGTTGTCGGCGGGGCGGTCATCGGCGAGATCGGCCGCGGGCTGTGCGTGCTGGCGTCGATCGTGCGAGAAGACACCGACGCCGATCTCAAGTGGATGATCAACAAGCTGCTCACGCTCCGCGTCTTCCCGAGCGCCGCCGCAGACAAGGCGTTCGACGTCGACGTCACGCAGATCGCCGCCGAGGGCGAAACCGGATTGCTGCTGGTCAGCAATTTCACCGTCAGCGCTCAGATGAAAGGCCGTCGCCCCGGCTTCGATCGCGCCATGCCGCCCCTCGATGCCAGGCCGATGTTCGCCCGCTTCGTCACGCTTGCCCGTGAGACGACGACGCTCCCCATCGCCACGGGCGCGTTCGGTGCGGACATGTCGATTCGGATCGACAACGACGGACCCGTCACCGTCATTCTCGACTCCAAGTCGCCGTGAGCAGCAGATGATTGCCGCCGATGCCTACCACCTCGTCGCCACGTGCGGTGCGATGAGCCGATCGTAGACCGCGCGTGCCGCTTTCATTTGCGCTTCGGTCAACGGCGGCAAATCCGCAGCCGATGTGTTGGCTGCGGTTTGCTCGGGGGTCTTGGCGCCGGGGATCGCGCACGTCACTGCTTCGTGCATCTGGATCCAGCGCAATGAGAATTGCGCGAGTGTCTGTCCTTCGGGCACCAGCTTCTCCAACTCGTCTACTGCGGCGAACGCGTCGTCGAGGTGATCGCCCAGGCCGCTGAAGGTTTCCCCCGCGTCGAATGCCTTGCCGTGCTGGTTGAAGTTGCGGTGATCGTCCCTGGCGAACTTTGTCTCTCGCGTCATCTTCCCGCTGAGCAATCCACTGGCGAGCGGGACACGGGCGAGGATGCCGACGTTGTGTTTCTTCGCCTCGGCAAAGAATTTTTCGATCGGTTTCTGGCGAAAGATGTTGAAGATGATCTGCACGGTGCAGACGACATCGTGCTCGATCGCCGCCGACGCTTCGTCGACGGTTTCGACGCTCACGCCCCAGTGCCGCACCTTCCCCTTCTGTTGGATGTCACGCAAGCCGTCAAAAAGCTGCGCGTCCTTGTAGACCGCCGCCGGCGGACAGTGCAGTTGCACGAGATCGAGCGAATCGGTCTGCAGGTTCGTCAGCGATCGATCGATGAACCCTTCGATGTTTTTGGCGGTGTATCCCTCTGCGGTATGCGGATTGAGCCGGCGTCCGGCCTTGGTCGCGACACGGAATCGCCGCGGGAATTCCTTCGCCAGTTGCGCGATGAGCCGTTCGGATCGCCCGTCCCCGTACACATCTGCGGTATCGATGAATGAACCGCCAAGCTCGATGAACTTACGCAGCGCCGCCATCGACACGTTGTCATCGACCGTCCCCCATGATCCGCCGATCGCCCAGGCGCCGAAACTGATCGTCGAAACCTCGTACCCCGTCTTGCCCAGCGTGCGATATTGCATCGCATAACGTTACGACGGGACCGACGAATGACAAAATCGAAACGGCCCGTGAGTGGGAGCAGAGACGTTCGCTCTGCTGGGTGCGCTGATGCGAGTGCAGGCGCGGCTGCATCGCGTGGTCGCAACGCCTTGAGGGCTGCGGCGTGACCAGGACATGCCCACGCTGCGCGAGCAGGCGTGAGGGACGAACGAGAACAGCGCGGCCGCTTGGGCCGTACGTTGCTGCTCAGGCCGTCGGACGAGGCCCTTCGACCTGAGCAACAGCAACCTTTCGGCGGAGGAGTGCCGAACGATTGCGCATACAGTGACAATCAGCACCGCGTCTTTGCGATTCTGTTGTCTGTTTCTACTGGAGCCTTGTGCTCAGCGCAGCTTATTCCGCTGCGGCTTCGGGCGCCGGGGCGGGGGCTGCAGCGGCCTTGGTCTTGGCGTAGGTGTCGATGGCGGCCTTGCTCTCGGCATCGGGGGCGACCCACACCTTGATGTCGATTGCCAGGTCGTCGGCGAACTTCACCTCGACGGTGTACTTCTCGATCTTGTCGAGCTTGTGCGACAGGTTGATGTCGGCCGCTTCGACCGCGTAGCCCTGCTGTTGGAGGGCGTGGGCGATGTCGCTGGCACCGACCGAGCCGAACAGGTGGCCTTGCTCGTTGGCGCGGCGCTCGAGGGTGACCTCGACGCCGGACAGCTTCTTGATGATCGATTCCTGCTGAGCGCGACGCTCTTTCTCGAGCCGCTCGATTTCTTTCTTGCGCTCTTCAACCTTCTTGAGGTTGGCCTTGGTCGGCTCGACGGCCAGACCCTTGGGGAGGAGGAAGTTGCGGGCGTAGCCCGGGGCCACTTCGACCACGTCGCCGACGCGGCCGACGTGACGGACGGACTCGTTCAGGAGGATTTTGGTCTTCTGATTCGGACTGACTTTTTTCTGCTTGGTGCTCATGTTTGCCTCGTTTTCATTGCCGAATGACGAGTGCCGAATGACGATTGGGAAAGCATCGTCCTGATTCGTCATTCGTCATTCGACACTCGTCATTTCTTTAGAACGGAATCTCGTCGTCGTTAAACGCCTGCTCTTCGCCGTAGGGCGCTTGCGGCGCTTGGGGCGGTTGTTGCGGTTGTTGGGGTTGATTGCCGGCTGCGGGCCGGGCCGGGCTGCGGTTCATCTGGCGCGGGGGTGGGGGAGTGCCGCCGGCGTCCTGCTCCTCGCCGCCTTGGGCCGCAGCGCCGCGCTGATGATCGCCGGGCGCGCCGAGGAACTGGAAGTCATCGACGACGACGGTGAGCTTCGATCGCTTGCCGCCGCCTTGCTTGTCTTCCCAGGAGTCGAACTTGAGCCGGCCTTCGATGTAGACCTGCTTGCCCTTGGCCATGTACTGGTTGAAGATTTCGCCGCCTTTGCCCCACACGGTGCAGTCGATGAAGGCGGTCTCTTCGCGTGCTTCGCCGGCCGCAGTCTTAAATTTGCGTCCGACGGCCAGACCAAACTCGCAGATCGCGGTCTGGGTGGGCGTGTAGCGCATCTGCGGATCGCGGGTGAGGCGCCCGATCAGGATGACTTTGTTTACGTCGGCCATTAGAAACTCCCGGAGCTGTTACTGGTTACTCGTTGCTTGTTACTAGGCGCGTCCTGTAGCTCAATTGCAACCCGGACGCCGCAGCGAACCCAGTCACAAAATCACAAGCGACAAGTAACCAGTGCCGTTAGGCGTTGCTCGGCTCTTCATCGCGCCGGCGGAATCCACCGCGGTCGCCACCGCGGTCGCCACCACGATCTCCACCGCGGTCGCCGCCCCAGCCACCGCCACCGAAGCCGAAGTTTTCGCGCGGCGGGGGGATGACGATCGGCTGCGGCTCGACGCGTTCCATCTCTTCAGTCGAGAGGTGCGAGGCGTCGGTAATCAGAACGCGCAGGACGTCATCGGACAGGTTGACGTCACGGGTGATCGGCGTGATCGACTGGCCGGGGCCGGTGAAGTACGCGATGACGAACAAGCCGCGCTTCTGCTTCTTGAGTTCGTACGCGAGCTTGCGTTCGTCCCACTTCTTGGCGACGAGGATCGTGCAGCCATGCCGCTCGATGATTTCGCGGACGCGCTTCACCGAAGCCTCGGCGTCGGCACTGCCGGCGAACAGGAACATGCCTTCGTATTTGTCTTTTGCCATATCAGAATCCCTAGCTTGGGTTTGGTCGCCGCTTGGGAGGGGCGACCGCCGTTCTTTGGTCAGTCGATCGTCGAGAGTTGATAGTCGATAGCAGAAAACTGCCTCAGCTATCGACTATCAACTTTCAACTATCCACTCGTTCATCGGCATTGAACAGGCTCATCGCCTTTTCAACACCTTGGTCTGCCCAGGTCACGATCGCGCCACACGCGCGGTCGACTGCCGGGGCCAGTTTCTGTTTCTGCTCCGCCGTCCACTTGCCCAGGACGTAATCACGTCCGGGGACAAACTCCGGCGGGGCGTCGATGCCGATTCGCAGTCGCGGGTACGCCGGCGAGCTGAGTGCCCGTTCGATGTCCCGCAGGCCGTTGTGCCCGCCGTTCGATCCACCGGGCCGAAGCCGCAGTTTCCCGCACGGCAGCGCGAGGTCGTCGAGGATGACAAGAACATCTTTCTTGTCGACCTGGTAGAACGCCATCGCCTGCTGCACGCTTTTGCCGCTGACGTTCATGTACGTCGTCGGCTTCAGCAGCAGCACCTTCTCATCGCCGGCACTGCTGAGGTTCAACACCCCGTCGAGCACCAGCCCGTCGAACTTCGACTTGGCCATCCGGTCGAAGCGGCCCGGGCGTATCCACCCGAGCTTCTCGGCAAACCGGTCGAGCACCTCGAATCCGACATTGTGTCGGGTGCCGACGTATTCCGAACCGGGGTTGCCAAGGCCGACAATGATTCGCATGCGTCGATAGTTGATAGTCAGTAGTCGATAGCAGGAGAGCCATCTGGCTATCGACTATCAACTTTCGACTATCGACTCTTTCGTTACTTCTTCGCCGCCGCCGCCGCAGCAGCGGCGGCATCTTCTTCTTCCTTCTTGGCGCCAATGACTTCCGGCTCGGCGGTGGCTTCTTCGGCGACATCAGCGGCCTGTTCGACGATCTCTTCAACCTTGGCAACGAGCTGCTCGAGATCGGTGAGGATCTTGATGCTGCCGCCCAGTTTGATGTCGCTGACGTGGATCGACTCGTCCTTGCCGAGGTCGGAAACGTCGATGGTGACGATGTCCGGGATCTCGGTGACGACGCAGTCGATTTCCAGCTCGTTGAGGATCTGCTGGAGCACGCCGCCGTCCTTTTCGCCTTTGGGGTCGCCTTTGAGTTCGATGGCGACGCTGATCGTCACGCGCTCGTTAAGGTCGACGCGGGCGAAGTCGGCATGCAGCACTTCGACGCCGAAGGTGTCGTACTGCACGTCCTTCAGCAACGCCGACTCCGTGTGGCCTTCAAAGCTGAGGTTGAACAGGTGGACGCCCTTGTTGATGTGCGACGCCAGTTCCTTGCGGTTGAGCTGCAGCGCGAGGTTGTCCTGCTTGTGACCGTATACGACGGCCGGCACGACGCCCAACTTACGCAGACGCTGGTTGGCACGGGTCCCGAGGGCGGAACGCTTCTCGGCTTTGAGTTCAATCGGTGCAGACATGGTTAACTCCTAATTCCTAATGACGAATGACGATTTCCGAATGACGAATGACGAATGAAAAATGCGGGTGCCTCAATCGTCATTCAGCACTCGACATTCGTCATTTCGCTACTTCCCGTTCTCATCCTTAAACATTGCCGATACCGACTCGTCGCGATGGATTCTCGCGATGGCTTCGCCGAACAGCTCGGCGACGCTCAGGACGACCAACCGGTCGCGGATGGCATCGACCCGGCTGTTTTGCGGAATCGTGTCGGTGACGGCGATCTTCGTGAACGGCGCGTCGGCCAGTCGCTCCATCGCCTGCCCGGCGAACACGCCGTGCGTGGCCGCGATGTAGATGTCCTTCACGCCGTTGGTCTTGAGAATCTTGCACGCCTCGGTGACGGTGCCCGCCGTCGTGATCATGTCGTCGACGATCAACGCGTTCTTGCCTTCGACGTCGCCGATGATCCGCTTGGCCTCGATGGTGCTGCCCGACTTGCGGCGCTTGTCGATGATGCAGATCTCGCCGCCCATGAGGTTGGCATAGGCCTGGGCCCGCTTGACATTGCCCACATCAGGCGAAACAAACACGCGGTTGGTCATCTTGAGCGTCTTAAACCACTTGCAGAGCACGGGGCTGGCGTTCAGATGATCGACCGGGATGTCAAAAAACCCCTGTACCTGGGCCGCGTGCAGATCGACGCTGACGACGCGGTCGGCACCGGCACGCTCAAGCAGGTTCGCCACCAGCTTGGCGGTGATGGGCACGCGGCCTTCGTCTTTGCGGTCCTGGCGGGCGTAGCCAAAGTACGGGATCACCGCCGTCACACGCTTGGCGCTGGCGCGACGCAGGCAGTCGATCCAGATGAACAGTTCCATCAAGTGAGCGTTGGTCGGCGAACACGTCGACTGCATGATGAAGCAATCGCGCCCGCGCACGTCCTCGTCGATCTTGACGATGCACTCGCCGTCCGGAAACAGCTCGGTCCGACCGCGGCCCATGGGCAGGTTCAAGTAGTCGCAGATCTTCTGTGCCAGCTCAGGATTTGAGCGGCCCGTGAAGAGCTTGACCTTGGATGAATCGAGTGGCGCGGTCATGGGAAATCCAGGAAAGTGTCGAATGTCGAGTGTTGAATGACGATTGAGTCGAGCAGGCTAATCGTTTCTCAATGATCCGCAAACCGAACGTTCACGGTGCGTCAAAAGATGCATTCAATTCGAGATTCGGCACTCGTCATTCGGCAATCCGATACAGCTACCCCGCATGGATTCGAACCATGACAAAGAGTACCAAAAACTCTTGTGCTACCGTTACACCACGGGGTAGTGGCTTCGGACGAATCAGAACCCGGTGATCACGTATTGCCAGTGGAAGCGAGCTTTGCTCGCTGCTGCCGCATCCGTGCCGGGGCGAGTGTGCATCCTCAAAGGTAAGATCGCGGCCGCGGTGACCGCATTGCCCAAGGCCCGGATCGCTTCACAACCGCGACTGCCATCCGGTTCGTCTACCCACGCAGGCCACGCACCTGCGCCTCTCGACGACTGCCCACAGGGGCTCAAGTTGAGGGGCAGATACTACGGGAAGGCGCTTCATGCGTCAATCGCGAACCCTTTTGAGCGGATTTCCGCACAGGGCGATCGCATTTAGGCCATCAGTGCCTGTAGCAGGAATTCGCGGCTCCAGCCGCAGGCTTGTTGTTTGAGCTTTAGGCCGATTTTCATTGGCTTGCCGTTGTCCTTGAGCATCTGTGCCCGCTGGAGCTTGTTCAAT
>JBBRFH010000092.1:0-11831 GCA_038224615.1 Tepidisphaerales bacterium | reverse complement strand
CGGGGCAGCTCGGGCGCAAGCTCATCCGAGTCAGCGAGGCGATGACGTTTAAAAAAGGCGAGAACCTGCCCACCGCGCCGGACACGCTCACCGTCGGCGAAGTAATGCGCGTCGTCAGCAAGATCAAGCGGCGCAGCGGCGCGGTGATTCTCGTCGACGAGCAGAGCGGAAAGATCGCCGGCATCTTTTCCGACGGCGATCTGCGCCGGCTCGTCACGCAGGACGACACGACCGCGCTGCGCCGGCCGGTCGCCGAGGTGATGACCCGCAACCCCAAGCGCATCAACGCCGACGCTCTGGCCAGCGAGGCGATGGCGATGATGAAGCAGTACCGCGTCGACGAGATTCCCGTCGTCGATGCCCTCGACCGGCCCGTCGGGCTGATCGACGTGCAGGACCTGGTCGTACTCAAGATGTTTGACATGGAGGCATAGAGTGCGTTCCCTCGTCATTGCAATCATTGTGTTATTGGTTCTCGGCACCGGGTTCGGGATCTTCCTGTTCCTGCAGCCGCAGACGCCCGTCGCCGCCGGTCCGAAAGCGGGCGGATCCCGTGCCACAGGTGGCGTCAACGGCGCGCCTCAGGCGCTGCCGCACGCGCCCTCGACCCAGCCGTCCGAATCGGTGATCGGCGAGGCGAGCGGGGTTTGGATCCAATCCTTCGACAAGGACAGCGGCGCGCTGATCAGCGAGTTTCGCGCCGCCCGTTACGACCCCCCGCAGCAGGGGCAGGTACACGTCGCCAAGCCCGAGGCGCTGTTCTACATGAAGGACGGCCAGGTCATGAAAGTGTCGGCCGACACTGGCGACGTGGTCATGCCCGAGCAGACCAAGCGCAACGATCGCATCAGCTCGATCGAGGCCCAGCCCCCGACGCGCGGGGTGCTGAATAACGTCACGATCGACATGCTCAAGGACCCGGATTCGACGACGCCACTGATGACGGTGTCGATCCCGATTCTGGCGTTCGACAACGACACGCTGCGGATGAACACCGTGCAGACTCAGATCGACGGCCGCGACGTGCTGGCCGATCGCGTGCCGGTCACGGTGCGGGGCAGGGATTACGACTTTGACGGCGAAGGCCTGATCGTCCGCTACAACCAGCGCGACCAACGCCTGGAATACCTGGAAGTCACCCACGGCAAGAAGCTGGTGGTCAAGAACGCCAGCAGCTTCTCCCCGGTCCCCAGTGTCAAGCCAGCGGCTGGCGCGTCGTCGCGCCGGATGACCGGTGCGCTGCCGATGCAGTTTGCCGACGCCGACCCCGACGCCGCCGCCAAGGCCGCGGCCGAGGAGAAGGCCCGTCGCGAGCGCAAGGCCCGCCGTGCCGCCGCCACGCGCCCGGCGGCAACCCGGCCGGTGTCGACGAATGAGATCGTCGCCTACCGCGCGCTGTTTCAGAACGACGTGCGGATCGTCGAGGGGGACAAGCCGATCGGCACCGCCGACCGGATGCTGGCGACGTTCACGTTCCTAGATGACGAGCCGAAGCCCGCGCCGGCGCCCGAGCACCGGCCGGCGGCAACGCAGCCGACCACGCGTCGCGTTCGGCCGACGACCGCACCCGGTACTTCACCGGCCACTTCACCCGCCGCCGCCGCGCCGGCGCAGCCGATCACCATCACCTGGACGGGCAAGCTCGTCGTCACGCCTGCGGAGTTTGAAAAATCGGGCCTGCGTTCGCCGGCCGATCGCATCGTCGAGTTCGTCGGTTCGCCGGTCAAGCTCGATCGCGAAGGCGCGATGGTCGAGGCGGCATCGGTCGCCGTCGGCGCGGTGGGCAATCGCTTCATCGCGCGCTCGAGCACGGAGTTCCCGATCGTCACGCTCAAAGACCCGGCCGGCATGCTGCTGAAGACGACGGCGCTGGATTTTTCGGGTGACGAGGCGATCGTCCAGGGTCAGAGCAGCGCCGAGATCGCGTTGGCGCCGGCCGACAGGCAGCAGGCGCCGCAGAAGCTGCTGACGAGCTGGCGCGACAAGGCCACCCTGCACCTGTACACCAACGCTGCCGGCCAGCGGGCGATCGATCGCGCCGTGTTCGAGGGCACCGTCGACGTGCAGCACCCGCAACTGAAGCTGAGCAGCGATGCACTGTCGCTGGCATTTGCGCCTGTCGAAGGCAAGCAGCAACCGGCGCTCACCAGTGTCGACGCGCGCGGCAGTGTGAAAGCGACGGTTGCCGATGACAACGGCGTCGCCCAGACGATCGCCGCCGACAAGCTCGTTCTGGCGACCGAGCCGCAGAAGGACGGCACCCTGCTGCTGAAGCGGCTTGATGCCGCCGGCAATGTCGTGGCGCAGGAGCCGAAGCAGACGATCACCGCCGACCAGCTTGCGGCGACGTTCTCAGCGCCTGCGCCGGGGACCGATCCGAAGGACGCCGCGGCAAAGATGAACATCGACGAGTTGACCGCGCAAGGACGCGTCAACTTCAAGTCCGCCGACGGCGCGACGGCCGCGGCGCAGATCGTCACCGTGCGCAAGAGCGGTGACGGGCAGGTCGTCACGCTGATGGGCCAGCCGGCGGCGCTGCAGCAGAAGGAATCGAGGCTGACCGGGCCCAAGATTACGTTCGACACCGTCAGCGGCGACATCACCGTGTTCGGCGCGGGCTCTGCCACGGGCCTGGCGCAGGCAACTACCGCCGACCCGAAGGCCCCGTCGAAGCCGGTGGAAGTATCGTGGTCGCAGTCGCTCGACTACCGTGCCGCCGACAATCGTGCGGACGTGGTGGGGGATGTGTCGGTGCTGTCGGTGAACAAGGACGGCGCGATCGACCGCGCCACCGGCAAGCGGATGACGCTGTTGCTGGCCGACGATCCGAAGGCCGCACCTGCGACAAAGCCGGCACCCGGGATGTTCGGCGGAGCGGGGGCTGCCAAGATCGTCAAAGCAATCACGCTCGACGGGGACGTCGAGGTCAGCTCGCTGCTCTATTCGCCGACGAACGAGCTTCTCCGCCGCGTCGTCGTACAGGCGCCTGCGGTGAACGTCGACATGCTTCCCACAGGTGACCTGGGCGCGGTCAGCATCAACAGCGGCGGACGCATGCTCTACGAGGACCGCCAAACCCCCGCGACCACTCAGCCGGCCAGCAGCGCCCCCGGCTCCGCGATGAGGGGAGTCGTCGCCATCGAGTGGAAGAAATCGATGGTCTACGACCCCGCCACGCGCCGCGCGACGCTCGACGGCGACGTCTGGATCGTCCAGCGCGAGCCCGGCCGCGACCAGGTGGAGATGAAGGCCGAGCGGCTCGTCGCCGAGATGAACGAGCCGGCGGCGGGGCAGCAGGCCTCGGTGAAACGGATCGTCGCCGACCGCGGCGCGTCGTTCGCCAGCAAGCAACTCAACTTCGACGCCGCCGAGGCGGTCTACGAACCGGACAACAACCGCGTGATCGCCCGCGGCTCGGCTCGTCAGCCCGTGCAGGTACACGATGCCAACGGCGCGACCAGCGGCTCGTTCGAGGAACTCTGGTGGAACCTCAAAGAAGGCCGGCCGGAGCGATTGAAGAACGTGAGCGCGAGCGTGCGCAACTAGAGCGGTTTTCAATCGATCGTGTTGGAACCGCGCGGTTGTCATCCCGAGGTACTCCGAAGGATCTGCTCGCAACGCGGAGTCGCATTACGGTGCCAGTAGATCCTTCGGAGTACCTCAGGATGACATAACGGCGCATCGAGCCGTACGCGCGATGGAAAATCAGCAATCAGCAGTCGCGAGCCTCACGCGTTTTCGCCTCAACCCAACGGGCTGTCGGCGCGACGCCTACGGTAGAATTCATGTCGCCAGACGATCTCACGTCCAAATTTGCCGCCGCCGCGGGCGTGCGGGCCGAGGCATTGTTGCAGACCGAATATTTCTTAGCTGCAAGTCCTGTGACGCTTAGCCGCACCGCCGATCCTCGGGCGTGCGCCGATCACCTGTAGTATGGCGGCGGGGTTATGCTCGACACGAAGGAGCTGGCAGATGGCGCGCGACGGTACGACTGGATTCATCGACACTTCCCTCCGCGACGGACACCAGTCGCTTTTGGCGACGCGAATGAGCACCGAGCAGTGCATGCGCGTATTGCCCATGCTGCGCGACAGCGGCTACACAATCCTCGAACTCTGGGGCGGGGCGACGCTGGATGCCGCGCTGCGTTTCACCGGCGATGATCCGTTCGAGCGGCTCGACGCGTTCTACAAGTGCCTGGGAAAGGACGGCCCGGTCATTCGCTCGTTGTGCCGCGGGCAGAACCTCTTCGGCTACACGCCGTACCCGGACAACGTCGTCGTGACATTCCTGAAAGAAGCGGTGCGCGGCGGAAACCGGCGCGTGCGCATCTTCGACGCGCTCAACGATCCGCGGAACATCAGCGTCGCCATCATGGCAACCAAGACCTACAACGGCCACGCCGAGGCGGCACTGTCGTATACCACCAGCCCGATCCACAACACCGCGTATTTCATCGAGTTCGCGCGCCAGGCATTGGAACTGGGCGCCGATTCAATCGCCATCAAGGATATGGCCGGCTTGCTTCACCCGGCGGACGCGTTCGAGTTGATCGAGGGCCTGCAATCGAAGTTCCCCGGCGTGGAAATCTCGCTTCACAGTCACTGCACCAACGGCCTGGCGAACACGACCTATCTGGTCGGAATGTTGCTCGGCGTCGACTGGCTCGACACCGCCTACGGCGCGATGGCCGGATCGACGAGCCAGCCCCCAGTGGAGTTGATGAACTGGTTCGCGAAGGAAATGGGACTGAAGCCGAACGTCGACCTCCGCAATGCCGGCAAGGTTGACGACGCCTTGCGCACGATTCGCCGCGAGCTTAAGAGCGTGGACGCCGATCCCAAGCATTTCGGTAATCCATGGCCTGCCAAGCCGGACGCAACGATGCGCAAGCTTGTCAACAACGTCGTGAAGTTGCTGCGCGAATATCGGGGATCGCGCGACCGCACACTGCTCGACCGCGCCATCGCGATCGTCGAGGACAACATCATGGTGGCGCAGGGTTACCCGGCGGTCGATCGGCGGCAGCTCGACGCGCAGGTGCCGGGCGGAATGCTGTCGAACCTGCACAACCAGCTCAAGGAACAGGACAAGCTCGACCTGATGCCGCAGATCCTCGAAGAGGTGCCGCGTGTGCGCGCCGCGGCCGGTTTCGTGCCGCTGGTGACGCCGACCAGCCAGATCGTCGGTTCGCAGGCGGTCTTCAATGTCCTCAGCGGAACGCCGTACTCGATGATGACGACCGAGTTCAAGGCATTGATGACCGGGCGTTACGGACGGCTGCCCGCCGAGCCGGACGCCGCGGTGCTCAAGAAGGTGCTGAAGTCGGGCGAGACGATTTGCCGCGGCCGGCCCGCTGACGAGGTGCCAGCCGTCGACCTGAGCGCGATGTTCGCCGACGGCAACGGCCAGATCCTCTCCAATCGCGACGCGCTGCTGTCGATCCTCTTCCCGCTGCCGGCGAAGAAGTATTTCCAGAAACGTGCCGGCGCAGCCCACGCCTGATCGACGCCGGCCGGCGTGCGCAAGCCGGCTCACTGTTTACGCAACAGGGGGCTGTCATTACGCTACGCCGCTTCACATTCTGAGGAGCTGGCTTATGGCGACGCGCGTACTGATCGAACGGGATCCGGGTATCGACAATTCGGTCTATCAATTCATGCGCGAGCCGTGGCCCGCCAAGTGGATCGCCGCGTCGGCAACGATCGCGCCCGGCGCGTGGGCGTTTCGACGACAGGTGACGTGCGACGCACCACAGCGCGTGCGCATGCACGTCAGCGCAGACCAGCGCTACGTCCTCTACCTCGACGGCAAGCTTATCGGGCGCGGGTCGGAGCGGAGCGACCTGCGGCACTGGATGTACGAAAGCTACGACGTCGATCTGTCCGCCGGGGCGCATACGCTGGTGGCGTTCGTGTGGTGGCTCGACCCGAGCTCGCCGACGCCGTGCCCATGGGCCCAGATAACCCACCGCCCCGGCTTTCTGGTGATGGCCGAGGGGGACGCCGGGGATCTGCTCAATACCGGCGTCGCTGCGTGGGATGTGCGGCCTTTGGACGGCGTGAAATTTGAATGGGTCTCCCCGGCGAACAATTTTTTCGCGATCGGCTCGCGGATCGTCGTCGACGGGGCGCGCTACCCATGGGGCGTCGAACTCGGCCAAGGCAACGCGTGGCAGCCCGCGGTCGTTCTGCATCAGGCGGCGATCGCGTCGCTGGTGTGGGAGTCGACGGCGTCCTGGCTTCTGCGTCCGGCGATGCTTCCGGCGATGAAGGACGAGCCGTTTGGCGACGCGGTCGCGCGCTGCGTCGATGCTCCCGGTTCGGCTGACACGTCTGCGTTCGCTGTCAGGCTGGACGGGCCACAGAAACACGAAGTCGCCACATGGAACGATTTCCTCGCGTCGAACAAGCCGTTGACGATCCCGCCCAATACACGGCGGCGCGCGATTGTTGATCTGAAGCGCTACGCCTGCGCCTACACGCGGCTCAATGTCTCCGGCGGCCGCGGCGCAACGATGCGGGTGCGCTGGGCGGAATCGCTGTTCGAGTACGTCCCGGCGCGCGATAAATCGCCCAAGGACGTCAGGAACAAAAACAACCGCGACGACATCGCCGGCCGGATTTTCCTCGGCTACGGCGACGCGCTTACGACCGACGGCGGCACGAACCGCGTGCTCGACCCGCTCTGGTGGAACGCCGGCCGCTACGTCGAAGTATACGTCGAGACCTCAGCGGAACCGGTCACGCTGCAGTCGTTTGAGATTCGCGAGACCGGCTACCCGTACGAGTTCCAAAGCACCTTCGACGCCAGCGACGCGCGGCTCGCCAAGGTCACGCCGCTCGCGCTGCACACGCTGCGCATGTGCAGCCACGAAACCAGCATGGACTGCCCGCACTATGAGCAGCTTAATTACGTCGGCGACACCCGCCTGCAGTCGCTCGTGGCGCTCTCGACGTCGACCGACGACCGGCTGGCGCGGAAGGTCCTGCAACTGTTCGACTGGTCGCGCACGAGCGACAACTGGACCAGCTCGCGCTATCCCACGTCGATGCTGCAGACGATCCCGCCGTTCTGCATGTGGTGGGTCTGCATGGCGAACGACTACGCGCTCTATCGCGGCGACCGCGCACTGTTGGCGACGCTGATGCCGGGCGTGCGCTCGATCGTCGAACGCTGGCGTCAGCAGGTGAATGACAAGGGCCTGGTGGTCACACCCGACGGATGGAACTTTGTCGACTGGGTGAAGCAGTGGCGGAACGGGGTGCCTTCGCCGCAGCCGGGCACGGTTTGCGGCGTGCTGCAGTGGCAGTTGATCTACACGCTGATGAAGGCGGCCCAGTTGGAGGAGATGCTGAACGAGCCGTTGCTGGCCCAGCGTCACCGCCAGACCGCCGCCGCGATGGCGGCCAGCGCCGAGCGGGCGTTCTTCGACGAAGGCCGCGGACTCCTTGCCGACGACGTCGGGCGCACGCACTTCAGCGAGCACGTTCAGGCGCTGGCGATCATCAGCGGCCAGCTTTCGGCGAATCTGCGCGACCGCGTCGCCGCCGGCCTGCTCGAGCCTAAGGACGATCTGGCCAGGACGTCGATCTACTTCAGCCACTACACGTTCGAGGCATTGCGCGAGCTCGGCCGAACCGACGCGATCATCGACCGAATGCAACTCTGGTTCGATCACCCGTCGATGGGACTGAGCACGCTGATCGAGTCGCCCGAGCCCGCCCGGTCGGACTGCCACGCATGGGGCGCGCACCCGGTCTACCACTACTACGCCAGCGTTTTGGGCATCCGCCCGGCGGCGCTGGGATTCACGAAAGTCTCGATCCGCCCGCAGCTAGGCCCGCTGGAATGGGCCAGAGGCGACATGGTTCACCCGGCGGGGCGAGTCCGCGTCGATCTCAAGCAGGCGGACGGCCGCCTCACCGGCACAGTCGCGCTGCCGGCGGGCGTCACCGGCGAAATCGTCGCCAACGGGCGCTCCGTTGCCTTGACCGGCGGCGTGACGACGCAGGTGGAGTGAAGCGGGAAGAACGATCGAAGCAGAGCACGATCGGCCTCTTACTTCGATCTTTACCGGATGCCGTATAGCGACGTGCGCGGTACGATGGACCGTCCATGACTCAATGCGCGCGTATCTGTCTCTCGTTGCTCGCGGCGGTGACGGTATCGTCGGCGGTGGCGCGGGCGGTCATCGCCCAGAGCCCGCTCGATGCGGCACGCCAGAGCATCGCCGACTTCGAGTGGTCAAACGCCATCGAGCGTTACACGCCCATCCAGCAGGCCGCCGCCCCCGGCTCGGCCGAGTGGACCGAAGCCACCTTCTGCCTCGCCGTCGCCCACCATCACGCGCAGCCGCCGGACAAGCACAGCATCAAGCAGGCTGACGACCTCTACACGCTCGTCGTCGAGAAATCGAAGGACGACCGCTACGCAGCCCGAGCGTTGCTCGCGCGAGGCCGTATCCTCGAGCTGCAGGACTTTGGCAGAGATCCGATCGACCTCGACGGCGCCCGCAGGTTCTACGAACAGGTGATGACCCGATATGCAGCCCAGCCCATCGCTGCCGAGGCGGCGCTGCGGGCGGGTGCCTCGCTGGTGATGGCGTACGACGCGCCTGAGTTCGTCAAGGTGAAGCAGGGCATCGACCTGCTCGAAAAATGGGTGGCCGCCCACCCGACCGATCCGATGGCGACGATGTTCTGGCAGTACCTGGGCGATTCGTATTTCGAGCCGCTGGCGGACTACAAGAACGCGCTGCGGTGCTACGAGCAGGTCGACAAGCTGGGGTGGATTGACCAGGGCAACCAGGGCGCGTGGTACTGGCGGATCGCGGTGATGAGCGAGCGGTATCTCAACGACCCGGCTTCGGCGGCGAAGTATTACACCAAGATCGTCAAGGAGACGCCCAACAGCGGCAAGGCGTACGAGGCATTGATCGCGTTGCGACGCATGGGTGCGCCCCAGCCGTCGGCGCCACGGCTGGAGGACCAGCGCACGCGCGGGGCGACCGCCGCCGCGACGCCGACCGCTCCCACTACGCAACCGGAGGCCCGACGATGAGTGAACCCACGCCCGCCCGCGGCGCCCCGCGCGAGGAGAATTCCGGCTGGTTCAACGGCACGACGATCGGCATCGCGATGCTGGTCATCGCGTTTGTGGTCAGCCTCATCGTTTCGGTGCGCAATACGATGCGCATCGAGCGCCCGTCCAAGCCGGTCATCTACATCGCGCACTGGCAGCTCGAGAAGGGCTACCGCGAGGCACTGCAGGTCATCATCAACGACTACAACGCGCTGCACCCCGAGACCGAGATCGTTCAGATGGGTGTGACCGAGCGTGTCTACTCGCAGTGGATCAACACGCAGCTCATCGCCGGAACTGCGCCCGACCTGTGCGAGATGGGCCAAAGCAAGGTGCTGACCCAGGACGACTACACCGTCAAATACTTCGTCCCGCTGAGCAACTACATCACCGACCGCAACCCCCACAACAAGGGGACGGAGCTAGAGGCGCTTCCGTGGAAGGAAACAATGCTCGACGGGATGCGCGGCGGGTTCCGCGAAGGGCTGCAGGAGTACTACGGGGTTCCCACCTCGCTGACGTCGATGCGGATGTTCTACAACAAGCGGCTCGTGACCGCCGCCGTGCAGAAATGGAATAAGGATTATCCTGCCGACCCAATCGCCGACGGGCCGCCGGAATCGTTCGAGCGGTGGATGAAGCAGTGCGACGCGATTAAGGCGTACGCGAAGGTGACCGACGACCGCATCCTGCCGGTCGTGTCGTGCTACGGCATCCAGGCCATACAGTGGAAATTGGAGACGCCGTTCACGTCGAGGCTCGCCGACACGCTCGATCTCGACCTCGACGGCAGCGTCACGCCGGTGGAAACGTACATCGGCTACGTACAGAAGAAGGTTTCGCTGGACTCGCCGGCCGTCAAGGCGATGTTCGAGGCCGTCAAGCGGGTCGGCGACAACATGCAGTCGGGCTTCTC
This sequence comes from Tepidisphaerales bacterium, assembly GCA_038224615.1. Taxonomy (GTDB): domain Bacteria; phylum Planctomycetota; class Phycisphaerae; order Tepidisphaerales; family Tepidisphaeraceae; genus JBBRFH01. The sequence goes on along the minus strand of JBBRFH010000092.1, from coordinate 1,831 downwards.
GGCGATGGATCGACAGCAGGCGCAGTTCTATTTCGTCAACGAGCTGGCGGGTTTCCTGTGGACCGGATCATGGGACGCCAACGGCACCGCGGTGCAGGCGGCAGCGAAGGGGTTTGAGGTCGGCGTGTTCGACTTCCCCTTGCCGGCGCCGAACGAGCCGGGCGGTGAGTTCATCAGCGGACGACCGAACGAAGGAATGAACGGCGCCAGCGTCTTTGGGCTTTTCAAAGGGTCCAGGCACCAGCCGCAGGCGTTGGATTTCCTGAAGTATCTGTCGAGTCAGAAGGCCAACGAGAAGTTCAACCAGCTTTCGCAATGGCCGCCGCTGACCATCGGGGCCCAGCCGTCGAAGCTGATGGAGCCGTTTGCCGCCGACATGCGCGGGTTCAGCACGCGGCTGGATTTCAACATCGGCTCGCGCGTGTCGAGCGAGGTCAACGGCACGATCACGAACTTCCTCCAAGGCGACGACACCTACGACGCCTACAAGCAGGCGTTCGAGCAAATTATCGTGAACCCTTCGCGCGGCGGGGACTGGGGCTGGTGGTTTGAGTTCGACAAGGCCCGCTCCGACGCCCGCAACAAGGAGCGCACGATCGCCCAGCAGCAGTTGACCGAGTTAATCGCGCCGGCCCAGTTCGACGCCCGTCGCTACCGCCGGGCGGTGTTCCAACAGGTGTACCGCAACAACGCCCTTGAGCATCGGTACTTGTTCAGGAAGTATCGCGGGTTTGAGATGCCGGAATTCTGAGTGTTGCGATCCTGATTTGCCTCGCGTACGCGCCGTAGTCGATTCATCATTCGTTCAAGCAAGAAGGCCAACCCCCAACATGTCGACTGCTCAAACAGGCCTCACCCGCGCACCTGCCGGCGGTGCCGGACCGATTCATCCGCCCGGCACCGGCGCGTCGCGCACCGCGATGGTCAACCTCTGGCAGCGCTCCAAGCTGTACCTCGTCCTGTTCGGGCTCATGCTCCCGTCGCTGGTCTCGCTGGTGCTGTTCACGTATTACCCGCAGTTCGGTGCGATCAAATTCTCGTTCTACAAATGGGACGGCCAGGCTCAGGAAGAGGTCATCGGCTTCAAGAACTACATCGAGGCATTCACGCTCGATCCCAAGTTCTGGGGCTGCTTCCAACTCGTCCTGATCCTGCTCGCCGCCAACATCGTGAAGATGTGGCCGTCGATCTTCGCGGCGATCACGCTGCACCGTCTGAAATCGGAGCGATTCCAATACATCTATCGCGTCCTGTTCGTCGTGCCGATGATTATCCCCGGCATCGTCAGTCTGCTGGTGTGGAAGAGCTTCTTCGACGCCGGCACCGGCGCACTCAACGTCTTTCTCAATGCGACCGGGCTGATGAGGGCTCTCGTCTGGCTCGACGGATTTATGGCCGGCGGGCGGCACTGGACGAGCTGGCCGGGCGTCGTCAACACCGGGCCGGCAGTGGCGATCCGCGATCATTTCACATTTAACGGCGTACACGGGTTGTGGTGGATGATCTTTGTCGGCTGCGCCATTATCTTCGCCCGCGCCGTCTACCGATACTTCGGCCCGAAGACGCAGGCCAATCGTGGCATTGGCTTTACCTACTTCGCGGTCGCTCTGATCATCGGTTCGATCGTCCTGGCTTTGATCACCTGCGTCTGGCCGACCCGGCCGATCGGGGTCTTCGACACCGGCACCCCCGCGTGGCTCGGCAACGAGAACCTCATCATCCCCAGCGTCATCATGTGGGGCTTCCCGTGGGTCGGCACCGTCGGCGTGCTGATTTATCTTGCCGGCCTATCGAACATTTCGACGGACGTGTATGAGGCGGCCGAACTGGA
>JBBRFH010000091.1:0-11837 GCA_038224615.1 Tepidisphaerales bacterium | reverse complement strand
TAGCTTTCGTGCCTCAGCGTCAGTACATCCCCAGCAGCCTGTCTGCACCATTGGCGTTCCAGATGATATCTACGCATTTCACCGCTCCACCATCTGTTCCGGCTGCCCCTAGATGACTCAAGAACGGCAGTATACCAAGCAATTCCACGGTTAAGCCGTGGGATTTCACAAAGTACTTACCATCCCGCCTACACACGCTTTAAGCCCAGTGATTCCGCCTAACGCTTGTGGCCTCTGTATTACCGCGACTGCTGGCACAGAGTTAGTCGCCACTTCCTTTAGAGTAGATCAGAACTTTCTTTCTCTTGACAGTGGTTTACATCCCGAAGGAATTCATCCCACACTCGGCGTCGCTCCGTCACACTTTCGTGCATTGCGGAAGATTCGTTACTGCAGCCCCCCGTAGGAGTCCGAACAGTGTCTCAGTTTCGATGTGGCCGGCCGACCTCTCAGTCCGGCTATGCGTCAAAGCCTTGGTGAGCCATTACCTCACCAACTAGCTGATACAAAATAGCCCGATCCCAAAGCGGTTGCCCTTTGAGCACATTGCCATGCGACAACGTGATGTCATCTGGTATTACCTGACCTTTCGATCAGCTATCCCAGACTAAGGGGTACGTTAGCTATTCATTACTCACCCGTGCGCCACTGGGTATTGCTACCCCGTACGACTTGCATGTCTTAACCACGCCGACAGCGTTCAGGCTGAGCCAGAATCAAACTCTTCAATTTAATTTCAGGGCACGACGCGATCCCGATGCCCGGCGTCGACGATTGCTCGTCTGGCCGAGACTGACACATTCACGGTCGTGTTTATCCTCGAAAAGGAGTTTGTCTGATGCCCATCGGATTAAGACAATCCGATGAGTTGTTTCTGCCCGATGGATGACTAAGTCCATCGGGTCAGTCAGGACGATTAACCGTGTCTTGGAAGACACGCCTAAACGCCCTGAGCAAGGCTTCAACATTCTTGTAGCTTAAAAGCTCAAATTGTCCCAATTGCTTGGGATTGTTGAGGTTCACATAGAGTGATTTTCTTGCCTCAAGGATGCTGAAGATTCAGGCGGCCATCTTGACGATGACCATTTGGATCCCCACCCGCCTCCATCTCAAAACTTACGTCTTGCGACTTCAACGAGTGGAACGCACCCTCGCGGCTTCCGACTATTCACTTGTCAAAGAGCTTCGATCCGACCTAACGATCTTCTCGCCGTGGCCGACTCGCTGTCACCTTCACTCGCGACTTGCGTCACTTCGTTTAGGTGGGTCGCACATCTTACTGCAACCTTTTTGACTGTCAACCCGTCGGGAAGTTATTTTGAACTTCTTTTCAGGCGGCTCGGCTTGTCACCGCTTCGCCTAACTGGTTGACCGGAAAGCACTTGCCTCTCCGTGTCGCACTCGTTTTTGCATCAGTTGCTTAACGAGTGAGGGGGGGATTATGCAGACCATTGCCGCCACCGTCAAGCCATGCGAACAACAAAATCCACGAATTCATTTTCGGCCGCGGCCCGACGACTTTCCGGGGGGCTTGCGGGTGGAGCGCTTGCGCGGCGATCCACGGCCCATTTCAATGCTTTTTGCGTCATCGCGTGATCGGCCACGCACCTGCAGCTTGATCGGCACCTCGCCGTACGGCAGCAGCTCGCGGAAGCGATTGGTGACGAACCGGCGATAATTCACGTCGATGTAGTCCGGGTTGTTAACGAACAGCACCAGCGTGGGCGGCTGCACGGCGACCTGAGTGGCGTAGTAGACCTTGGGGATCTTTCCCTTCGGGGCGCTCGGCGGACGCTCGTGCAGGACGGCCTCGAGGGCGGCGTTGAGCTTCCCCGTCGTGACACGTTCGGTGGACTGCTTGAACAGGTTCTGCGCCAGGTCGAGCACCTGCTGCACGTTTCGCCCGTCTTTTGCGGTCGTAAACGCGATCGGCGCGTAGTCAACGAACTTCAGTTCCTCGTCGAGATATTCGCCGTATTTCTCCATCGCCTCGGTATCACGGAACTCTTTTTCGTCTTCCTTCTGCTGTTCGGCGAACGCCTTGCGAGCCACGTCCCACTTGTTGATCACCAGGATCACGGGCTTGTATTGTTCGGAGATGTATGTGGCGAGCTTTTTATCGGGCTCGCTCACCGGCTCGCTGGCGTCGATGAGAAACAGCACGACATCGGCCCGGCGAATGGAGCGCTCGGCGCGATGGAAGCTGTAGAAGGCGATGTCATTGGTCACCATGTGCCGCATTTTGCGGACGCCAGCGGTGTCGATGACGACCAGCGACTTGCCTTCCTTTTCAAAGCGGACGTCGACGCTGTCGCGGGTGGTGCCGGGCACTTCGCTGACGATGACGCGCTCGGGATCCCCCTCGAAGATCTTGGCGATCGCGTTGACGAACGTGCTCTTACCCGCGTTGCGCTTGCCGACGATGGCGATGTGCATCTGCGGCGGCGGCATTTCCTTCGGGGCATTGCGGAGGTCGACGTTGGCACGGATCGCTTCGATTACTTCGTCAAGATTGCGGTTGTTCAGGGCTGAAACGGCGATGGGAATGCCGAATCCCAGCCGCGCGAATTCCGCCGTCGACGGGTCGGCCTTGGGCCCGTCGGCCTTGTTTGCGATAATGACGGTTCTGATCGACTGTTTGCGCAGAAGTTGCACGATTTCCGTGTCGCCCGCGGTGATTCCGTCCTGGCAATCCCCGACGAAAAGGACCAGGTCGGCGCGGGCCATGGCGATCTCGATTTGGTGCTTGATGTGCTCGCTAAGACCCTGCTCGTCGTGGAAGCCGTAGCCTCCGGTATCGACAAGCTCGACGAAGCGGCCGTCAACTTCCAGGTGGTAGCTGACGCGATCGCGCGTGACGCCGGGCATGTCCTGCACGATGGAGATTAGTTTCCCGGCCAGCGCGTTGAGCAGACTGGATTTTCCGACGTTCGGGCGACCGACGATAGCGACGACAGGCGTTTTCATACGTCCGTCAGCATAGCCGCCCCCGCCTGCTAGAGAAACAAATCACAATGTTGCGGTCGAAGCTCGGACCTGTGCATACTGTCGCTTGTCACATCGGGATCGTCGCTTTTGCGGCGGTCGGGGGGAAGACGTAGTGCCGTAAAAACGCAGGAGGTTGTCATGTCCACAGTTGCAGATTTGATCACGAAAAAGGGAAGCGACGTCATCGGCGTGCGTGAAACGTCGACGGTGCTTGAAGCCACCCAGCGGATGAACGACTCCCGGGTTGGCGCGGTCGTCGTCATCGACGAAGCAGGCCGGCTCATCGGGCTGTTTACGGAGCGCGACGTGATGCGTCGCGTGGTCGCCATGCGACGCGATCCGGAGCACACCCGCGTCGCCGAAGTGATGACGCACGAGGTGATCACGTGCGATCCGTGCGACGATCTCGAGGATCTTGCCGGCCTGATGCGCGACCACCGGATCCGCCATATTCCGTGCGTGGACCGTGCCCAGGATGGGAAATTGTGCGGGATAGTCTCGATCGGCGACGTCAACGCGCATCACGTCGGGCAGGTCGAGGCGCAGGTCCACCAGTTGAGCGAATACGTCTATGGCCGCGCGTGATCGCACGCGGCTGCTGCTGAAGCAAGAAGGATGAAGTGGGCGGTTTTTGCCCCTTCATCCCTCTTCCTTCCAGCGGCGCTCCTTCAGGCCGGCGTTGTCAACCGGTCGGCGGCGCAGGCGCTCTGGATGTCGCGCTCGGTAATGCCCCCTTCGGAGTGCGTGCTGTAGCGAACGACGCAGCGGTTGTAGCCCACGTCCAGATCGGGATGGTGGTCCGCCTGGTGCGCCAGCCAGGCGATCGCATTGACGAACGCCATCGTCTGATAGTAGTTCTCGAACGAAAACGCCCGGCGGATCTCGCCGCGGTCGCTCGTCCACAAGGGGATCGACTTCATCGCACCAGCGAGCGATTCGTCGCTAAGTTTGGGCATGGGTTTGCTCCTGTGAGATTCGCTCTATGATACCCGGCCCGCTATGCGATGGATCATCGGCGATATTCACGGCATGTATTTGCCGCTCGTCACCTTGCTGGACGAAATCCACAAGCGCGATCCCTCCGCGCAGCTCATTTTCTGCGGCGATTTCGTCAATCGCGGGGCCGAGTCGAAAAAGGTCGTCGACATCCTGCTCTCCTTGACGAATGCGCGGTTCTGCCGGGGCAATCACGACGACACGTTCGATCTGTTGCTCTCAGGGACATGTTTCGTGCCCCACTCGCAGTTGTCGGGGATTGTCGCGACGTTCGAGCATTTCATGAAGTACGGGCTGGAGCAGACGCTGCTCAGCTACGGGATCGACTGGCAGGTGATCGAGCAGGTCCGACGGCATCCGTCGATGGAGACGATCGCCACGATGCTCGACCCGGTGCCGCAGGCGCATCGGGAGTTTTTCCACGCCTTGCCGATCGTACACCAGTTCAAGGAGTTTTTCGTCGCGCACGCGAAGTGGGATCCGGACGCGCCGGCCGGCGTGCCGAGCTTCGCGACGCAGTTTGCCAAGTCGCCAAAGCTGCGCCACGACGTCATCTGGGGCCGCTACACCGCACAGGAAATCGGTCAGAAGAAGAAATGGGATCGGCCTGGATTTTTCGGGCACACGCCGGTCACGATTTACAGCAAGGTCGACCCGATCGTGCCGATCGAGGGCGAGGCAATGGTGCTTCTGGACACCGCTGCCGCCGTCAATGCGGAGGGTCGATTGACGGCCTGGTGTTTCGAGGAATCCCGTTACGTGCAAGCCGACCGCGACGGGGATCTGTCGCTATGACGACCGCCGCCGCCACGCTGCCGCCCCACCGCTTGCGGTTGGCGCTCGTGTACCCACAGATCGCCCCGAACACCGGAAACATCGCCCGCCTCTGCGTGGCAACCGGCACCGAGTTGCACCTGGTCCGCCCACTCGGCTTTCTTCTGACCGATGCCAAACTCAAGCGAAGCGCCATGGACTACTGGCCGCGCCTGAAGCTCACGATGCACGACGATCTGACGGCGTTTGAGCAGGCATTGTGCGACGCGGGCTCTCGGCTGTGGCTGTGTGAGAACGGCCACGGGCGGTCGATATGGGAAACGCCCTTCAGCGACGGCGATACGCTCGTTTTGGGCAGCGAAGGTCCTGGCCTGCCGCGCGCGTTGATCGCACGGCACCCGCAACAACTGGTGCAAATTCCACAGGCCCGCGACGAGCGCTGCCTGAACGTGAGCACTGCCGCCGGCATCGTTCTGTTCGAGGCGTTGCGCCGGCTGCAATAGGGCTCATTTGCCCGCAGGCGCAGCCAGGCGTCATCCACCGCCGGGGAACGCAGGTCGGTCAGTCGGCTGCGTCCGGGCGTTCATCTGTTCGCGCCAGTGGGCTTGGGCGCGCTCCTGCTCGTCCTTCTGGCGCTGCGCTATCGCCTCGGCCTGTTTTTTCTGCTCGGTGATGTATTGGTCATACTCAGCCTGGTGGCGCGCCTGGACCTGGGCCTCGATCAGCGGCCTCATGCGCAGGCCGTAGCCCACCCCGGTCGAAACGGAGATGCCGGCGAAGATGAAAATCGTCAGGACCAGCGCGACCGTCCCGAAGATGAGGCTGAACACGAGCGTAATGGCCGTCTCCGAGACCTTCAGCCCGTGTACGCTGTTGAGCATGAGCCATGCGACCGGCGCGCTGGCAAGGATGATCACGCCCTTCATGATGGGATCGCTGCTGAACGGCGTGAACAGCGCGATGAGCAGCATCACCACAGGCAGACACGCCATGCCGACGGATCGGACGTAGGCGTCGTCCGGCATCGACGTGTTCGTGATGCGCGTCGTGATGAACCACGCCAGCAGGATCGCAGGCGCGACCAGGAGGAACACGCACGCCAAGAGCGCCAACGGCGGCAGCAGCAGCATCGAGTGCGGACGGCCCAGCGTGGTGAGGACGTCCTGCGAGACGTTCGCCTTCTGCAACATGCTGGTAATCGCAGGCGTCGGCCAAGTGGTGTAGCTGTAGATGATCAGGCCCACGGTTGCGAGAACCACGAGCCAGATCAGCAGCTTGGAGATCTCGTCCGGGCGTGCCTGGCTGGGCTTGCGGCCGCCCTGCTGGCGCGGCGGGACCGCCGGGCGGTAGTCGAATACCGCCGCATCGCCGCCGGCGGCACGCTCCACCTTGGGCAGCGATCGCATCAACGGTGGCGGAGCCTTGCCGCCTACGTCGAAGGTTCCCAGGTTCGGGGGATCCTCCGACGAGTCCTCCGCCGGTCCCCGGTACATCGGTGTATTGAGCGGCCGGGCGCTGGTTGGTGGCGGAACGGGGTCGTCGGCACCGGCAAAACCGATGGCCGGCGGGTCGAGCGAGTTGAGCGGGCCAGGCTCGGGCGTCGCCGACGGAATCGTCAGAATCGCTGAGCATTTGCGGCACGTGGTCTTCTTACCCGCGTACTGCTCAGCGACCTTATACATCGTCCCGCACTTGTCGCAATGGAACGTGATCGGCATAGGAATCGAGCCCCAATTCAAAGGTCAGATCTGCTTCTCAGAATATATCGCGCGCCGCACCGCTTGCACAGTCGGCTTCGCGTCTATAATCGCCTCCCCAACAGGAGACGGATTGTCGCAGGCGTTTCTCAATTACACCTTTAACAACGGCTTAACCCTTGTTGCAGAAAAGATGTCCGGCGTCCGCTCCGCGGCGATGGCGATGCTGGTGCCCTGCGGCGCGGCGACCGACCCCGTCGGCCGGCTCGGGACCGCCAACGTCCTGTCCGAACTGGTCCTCCGCGGTGCCGGCACGCGTGACAGCAAGGCGTTGACGGACTACCTCGACACGCTCGGCCTGCAACGCTCCAGCTCCGCGTCCGTCTTGTTTACCCGCTTTGCGGCCTCCGCGTTGTCAGCGCGGGTGATGGAAGGCCTGCCTGTCTACGCCGACATTCTCCGCCGGGCCATGCTGCCCGAGGACGGCTTCGAGCCTGCCCGCGACCTTGCATTGCAGAGCCTTGATGGGATCGACGACGACCCCCGCGGCAAACTGATGATCAAGTTGCGCGAATGCCACTGGCCGTGGCCGTTCGGGCGCAATGTGATGGGGTCGAAGGAAGAACTTGAAGCCCTGACCCTCGAGGAGACCCGCGCCGCCTACCAGACGCGCTTCACGCCAAAGGACGCAATCTTCGCGATCGCCGGCGACATCGACCCGCAGCGGGTGACCGCCGACATCGAGCGGCTCTTCGGCGACTGGACCGCCCCCGCCGCCACACACATCGAGACCGCCTCCACCCAACGGCCGTACTACTTTGAAGAGCAGCAGACCGAGCAGACGCACATCGGCATCGCGTACCGGTCGGTCGACGAGACCCACCCCGACTACTACCTCGCCCGCCTCGCTGCCGAGGTGCTGTCGGGCGGGATGAGCGGGCGGCTGTTCACCGAGATCCGCGAGAAGAAGGGCTTGGTCTACTCCGTCAGTGCCAACTATTCGTCTCTGCCCGGCGTTGGCGCGATCATGGGCTACGCAGGTACGAGCAACGAGCGAGCCCAGCAGACGCTCGACCAGTTTATCATCGAACTGCAGCGACTGAGCGACGGTGTGACCAACGAAGAACTCGACCGCGCCAAGATCGGCCTCAAGAGCAGCACCATCATGAGTAACGAGAGCACCGGTGCCCGCGCCGGCGCGATCGCCCACGACTGGCTGATTCGCAAGCGGCTGCGCGGCGTCGAGGAGATCATCGCGTCCATCGACTCCGTCAACGTCGATCGCGTCAACGCGTATCTGAAAGTGAACCGGGCCGACAACTTCACCATCACCATCATCGGCCCCAAGGAACTGAAGCTGCCGTCGTAGAAAAGCGGCCGCGAAGATGCGAGGCGCGCGACGGTTAACGCGAAGAACGCATCGAAAGAATACGCATCGGAAGGTTTGCGTCGATTGGCTGAGAGGAAGAAGGAACCCATGAAACGGAAACTGAATTCGATTGGAATCTTCGCGTTGGGCTTCGCGCTCATCGCATCTTCGCGGTTCAGCGCCGCAACCTACGCCGAATCCCTCATCAAGGAAGGCGACGTCATCGCCATCTGTGGCGACTCGATCACCGAGCAGAAACAGTACACCGTGTTCATAGAGGACTACCTCCAGATGTGCCAGCCCGCGAAAGTGAAGGTCGTGCAGTTCGGCTGGAGCGGGGAGACGGCCCAGGGATTCCTCGGGCGAATGGTCACCGACGTGTTGCCGATCAAGCCCACCCTTGCGACCACCTGTTACGGCATGAACGACGGCAGGTATACCGCAGTCGATGAGGGTATCCGCAAGGCCTATCGCGACCCGCTCACACAGATCGTCAAGAACTTCACCGACGCCGGCACCAAGGTGATCGTCGGCTCGCCCGGTTTCGTCGATTACGCCACCTTCAAGCGTGCCAACACCTCACCCGAAATCTACAACGCCAATCTCGCCACCTTGCGCGATGAAGCGAAGCAGATCGCCGAGGCGAGCGGGCAGACGTTCGGCAATGTCTACGACCCGATGATGTCGACCGCGCTCACCGCTAAGGCCGAACTCGGTATGGCCTACCACATCGGCGGCGGGGACGGCGTGCATCCGTCGGCCAATGGGCACCTCGTCATGGCCTACGCCTTCCTCAAAGCCATGAACTTCGACGGCGACCTCGGCACGATCACCGTCGATCTCGCCGGCAAGCCCAGCGCCACCGGCGGGCACAAAATCGCCTCCGGCGACGCCTCGTCCGTCACGCTCCAGAGCACGACTTACCCCTTCTGCTTCGGCGGCGACCCGAAGAACCCCGGTGCCACGACCGGCATCACCAAGTACTTCCCCTTCAACCAGGACCTCAACCGCCTCACCCTCAAGGTCGTCGGCGCCAACGGACCCAAGTACAAGGTCACCTGGGGCGAAGCGTCCAGGGAATACACCGGTGCCGAGCTGACCGCGGGCGTCAATCTCGCCGCCGACTTCATCCAGAACCCGTTCAGCGAGCCTTTCAACGTCGTGGAGCGGGCGATCAAGGAGAAGCAGAACTTCGAGACCGGCTACTTCAAGAACATCATTCGCACCGTCAATCAATACCGCGCCCAGATCAAGGATGACGCCGCCGTCGACGCCTTCCTCGCCGCCTGCAACAAGCGTCACGCCGAGCTAACCCAAGCCATCGTTGACGCCAAAAAGCCCGTCACGCATACAATCAAGGTTGAAGCAGTTCAGTAAGAAAGCATTGGAACCGCAGATTACGCCGATGACGCAGATAAAGACCAAGACGGGTGCATTGGCTAATTCATCTGAGAAATCTGCGTAATCTGCGGTTCAAGCAGCATTGGTATTTGCATGCCCCTCGACTTCAAAACCACCACGCTCAAGAACGGCCTGACGATCTCGGCCGAGTTCAATCCCGATGCGCACTCGTTTGCCGCGGGGTTCTTCGTCAAGACGGGGTCTCGCGATGAGGACCCGAGGATCAACGGCGTCTCGCACTTCCTCGAGCACATGATGTTCAAGGGCAGCGAGAAATATGGCTGGGCGGACGTCAACCGCATCTTCGACGAGCTCGGTGCCCGCTACAACGCATTCACCAGCCAGGAGATGACGGCTTACTACGCCAACGTCATCCCCGAGTTCACCGAGCGGGCGATCGAGCACCTGTCGCTCCTGCTGCGGCCGGCGATTCGTGAGAGTGATTTCGTCACCGAGAAGAACGTCATTCTCGAAGAGATTGCGATGTACCTCGACGATCCCGGCCATGTCGTCTACGAAAAACTGATGGCCTTCCACTTCGGCAAGCATCCCCTGGGGATGAGCATCCTCGGTCCGGCAGACTCGATCACGCGCATGACGCGGGACGAGATGGCCAATTACTTCGACACCCGTTACGGCCCGGGAAACACGATCCTCTCCGTCACCGGCAAGTTCGATTTCGACGAGATCGTCAAGCTCGCCGAGAAGTACTGCGGCCACTGGAAGCCCCAGCACGCGCCGCGCATCCTCGGCGACGTCGACGTCAAATCCGCCCGTCACGCGCTGGCCGATCCCAAACTCAATCGCCAGTACACCATGGGGCTCTGTCCCGGGCCCAGCGCCCAGGACGAGCGGCGTTTCGCCGCCCGCGTGCTGAGCGATGTCATCGGCGACAGCGAAGGCTCGCGCTTCTACTGGGCGTTAGTCGACAACGCCATCGCCGAAGATGCCGACTTCGGCTTCTATCCGCACGACGGCATCGGCAGCTTCTACATTTCGCTCTGCACCGATCCTGACAAGACCGACAAGGCCCTGGACATCGCGATGCGCGAACTCGAGCGCGCCAAGACTGATATCACCGACGCCGAAGTCACCCGCGCCCGCAACAAGATCGCCAGCAGCATCGTCCTGGGCGGCGAGTCGCCCATCGGCCGAATGCGCGGCATCGGCAGCCAGTGGATTTACACCGGCACCTACCGCTCCCTCGACGACGACATGGCTACCCTCATGTCCGTAACCACCGAGTCGATGCGGATGCTGATGCAGGAGTTCACCTTCGACCCAATGACCATCGTCACACTGGGGCCGAAGTAGGAATCGCTCAGCGTCGGCTGCGGCGCGCGCAGTCCGTTCAGGCAGAAAATCGCTTCACGATGATCGTGTCGTTCTGGCCGCCGAAGCCGAAGCTGTTGCTCATGGCGACGTTGACGGTCGCGGGGCGGGCCTTGTTGGGCACGTAGTCGAGATCGCAGTCGGGGTCGAAGTTCTCCAGGTTCATTGTCGGCGGCATCATGCCGTCGCGGATCGCCAGTACGCAGGTGATCAATTCCACCGAACCCGCCGCCGCAATGAGGTGGCCCATCATGCTCTTGATGCTGCTGACCGGAACGCTCTTGGCGTGCTCGCCGAAGATCTGCTTGATGGCATTGGTCTCGTTGCCGTCGTTCTCGCGCGTGCCCGTGCCGTGGGCATTGATGTACTGCACATCGCGCGGCGACATCTTCGCGTCCGCCAGCGCCTCGCGCATGGCGATGACGGCGCCGGTGCCTTCGGGGTGCTGGTCGGTGATGCGGTAGGCGTCGGCGGTCGAACCGTAGCCGACGACCTCGGCAAGAATCGTCGCTCCGCGGCTTAGCGCGTGGTCGAGCGTCTCCAGCACGACGACGCCCGAGCCCTCGCCGAGGACAAACCCACCACGGTTGTTATCAAAGGGACGCGACGCGGCGGGCGGATTGTCGTTGGCGGTCGAGAGCGCGGTCAGGCGGTTGAAACCCGTCACGCCGAACGGGTGAATCATCGAGTGCGCCCCGCCGGAGATCATGATGTCGGCGTCGCCCCTGCGGAGGATTTCCGTCGCCTCGCCGATCGCCTGGGTGGACGCGGCACAAGCGGTGAGGCAATTGAGCGCCGGCCCGCGTGCCCCGGTGAGCATCGCCAGATGCGGCAGCGCCGCGTTAGGCTCCTGCTCCATCTCCCGCATCGGATCCATCAGCGCCGCCGCGGATTGGGCCCACTTGACGGTATCCAGCGCGGTCGCGCCTTCGCTCCATGAATTGAGCGCCGCGGTGGTGTAGGCGGAGAAATCGAGCTGGCCTTCGCCGGACGCGAAGTAAACGCCGACGCGATCGAGATCGAGCTTGTCGGACTTCAGCCCGGACATCTCCCACGCCTGCTGCGCCGCCGCCAGCGCGAACTGCGTGCTTCGCCCGGCGGTGCAATGGGTGTCGAAGTCCTTGACGTGCTCGTCGAGCTTAAAGCCCTTCACTTCCGCGCTGATGGTCGTCGGAAACGTACCCGCCTCGAAAATCGTGGTCCTGGCAATCCCCGACTCGCCGGCGAGCAGCCGCTTCCACACGGCCTCGACCGCGTGACCCATCGGCGTGATCCAACCC
>JBBRFH010000090.1:0-11949 GCA_038224615.1 Tepidisphaerales bacterium | reverse complement strand
GCAATCCCGCAGCAAGCTGCGACGCTAAACGGGCGGTTACGTCAGTCGTTCTGCAATCCAGTCGCACGCCAGCAGATTGTACGCCAAAGCAACCAGGAGTCCGAGCACCATCATGACGCCCACCGTCGTCGAGTGCGGCATTGCCACGCCCAGCAACCACCCGAGGATGAGCGCATCAATCAGTGTGTAGCCTGCAACGAGCGCCACCCCGATTCCGTTGCTTTCTCGCCTTGAAACTGCGGTGGTTGCGAAGTACGTCGACCACGGCAGCACGAGCACGATGCCGATCCACGCCAGCACGCGCCCCACCGTGCTGAGGATCGCCGAGCGTTCGTCGGGCGTCATCTGGAACCACGAGATCGCCGACACCACCACGCCCAGCGCCACTGCGCCGCCGATCACCAGGCTCGCGATCTTCTTGACCAGTTCCATACGCGGTCCTTTATGTCACCGGCGACGGCAGCTTGAGTAATTCCACCAGTCGCGCCGCCGTCTCTTCGACGGCCGTTCGCGTGACGTTCAGCGTCGGCCAACCCTGTCGCGCGAAGATCTGCCGGCTCCAACGCACTTCCTGCTCCACGTGGTCCATGTCGTAGTAGTTCGAGCGGCCCATGTTCCAATTCATCGAGCGCGCCTGGCGCACATCGCGCAGGCGCAGCGGATCGATCAACAACCCCACCACCTGCTTGCCCGTTAGCTTCAGCAGTTGCTCGGGCACCGTCACCTCGATTGCCAGTGCGACGTTGGCGGCCTTGTAGCCGAGCTGCGCCAGGTAGATGCACGTCGGCGTCTTGCTCGTGCGCGACACGCCCGCCAGCACGATGTCGGCGTTGTGGATGGTGTCGATACCCAGCCCGTCATCGTGCTGGATCGTGAACTCGACTGCCGCGATGCGCTTGTGATACGCATCGGTCACCTCGTGCAACGCGCGGAGATTCGGAGCAGGCTTGGTCTTCGCCGCCTTGGCGAGGAAGTCGACGAATCCGCCTGTGAGATCACATGCAGGCACGCCCAGCGTCTTACAGAATTTTTCGATGATTTTTTTCCGCCCCGGCATCACGATCGCGTGCATCACCGCGCCCGGATCGGCGGCGATCGCGTCCAGTGTCTGCTGAAGCTTGACCTCGTTCTGGATGAAACTCCATGTCCGCGTCACGAACGTCTGCGCCGGAAACTGCGTCAAGAATGCCGCCAGCATATGCCGGGGCAGATTGCCCGTGCTGTCGCTCAGCACATGAAGTGTGACCGGCCCGGCCGATTTGGTTCTTCCCACGCAGGGCATCTTAAACGCTCCAAACCGCAGCCGCGATTCGGATTCACATCCAAATTTATACCTAACATCGCAGATTTCGCGTCGTCGGCTTGGAAGTTACGTCGCCCTGTGCAAGATACGCTCCGGGGAACCGCATCGCCATGTACAAGCCCAGCCGCAAGATCCAGCGCTTCGACTTCGAGCCCGGCCGCACGGTCGCGGGCAAGTACATCATCGATCATGCGCTCGGCTCGGGTTACGAAGGCGAAGTCTACGCCATCGTCGAGAAAGCCACCGGCATCACCCGCGCCGCCAAGTTCTACTACCCCCACCGCGACCCGCTCGGCAAGAGCGCCATCGTCTACGCCCGCAAGATGGACGCGCTGCGCCACTGTCCGATCCTGCTGCAGTATCACCACCAGGAACTCGCCACCGTCAAGCGCAAGAAGGTGACCGTCGTCGTCTCCGAACTCTTTGAAGGCACGCGCCTCAGCGATTTCCTCGCTCGACAACCCGAAGGAAGATTGACCGCGTTTGAAGCGCTGCACGTGCTCTACGCACTCGCACGCGGCATCGCGCCGATCCACATCCGCGGCGAATATCACGGCGACATCCACGACGAAAACATCATGCTAAGACGCCAGGGCATCGGCTTTGACGTGAAGCTCGTCGATTTCTTCGACCTCGGCAAACCCACGAAGAAGAAGATCTGGAAGGATGTGCTGAACCTGATCATGGTCTTCCACACCCTCGTCGGCGGCCGCGCGCATTACGCAAGCCAGCCGCGAGTGGTGAAGGAAATCATTCGCGGCCTCAAAGATTCCCTCATCCTCGATCGCTTCCAAAGCGCCGGCGACATCCAGCGGCATCTTGAGAATTTGGATTGGGAATAGCCGATACGCCCGGCGATCGCGCGCTGCCTTCAGCATTCGGAAATCGGCAGTCGGAACTTTGCCTCCAATGTGCGATCCACCCCGGACACACAACCCGGTGCGCACATGCTATAGTCTCTGCTCAAGGAGACCGCTTACTTCACAATGATACGCAGCGCCAGACTGACAGACGTCTCGCGAATCCAGGAGATCATCAACAGCCACGCCGAGCTGGGGAAGATGCTCTTCAAGAGTTTCGCGGAGCTATACGAGAACATCCGTGACTTCGCCGTCTACGAACAGGACGGCATTGTCGTCGGCTGCGTCGCGCTGGGCATCATCTGGGCCGACATGGCCGAGGTGCGCTCGCTGGCAGTGGACTCGCATTTCATCGGCCGCAGCATCGGCAGGCAGCTTACGCAGTGGTGCATCGACGACGCCCGGCGGCTGGGTATCCGCAAGGTGATGTCGCTGACCTACGAGCAGCGCTTCTTCGAGAAGATCGGATTCGTCGTCGTCGAGAAAGACATGCTCCCGCTCAAGGTGTGGAGCGACTGCGTGAAGTGCCCGAAGAATCTCAACTGCGACGAGATCGCGATGGTGCGCGAGCTGAATGACGTGCCGATCATCGAATCGCCCAAAGCCATCCCGACCCCGCGCGGCGTGAGCATTCCGGTGTTGCCCGAAGATGACTGACGGCGACGTTTGGCGTCACAGCTTGTTGCGGGGTTATTCGCCGCGACGAGCCCGCATCAAGATGCGGCGTTAAACATCCGAGTCCGCCGTCTGCTCAGTCTCCTTGACGGCTTTGGTCACCACCAGCGTTCCAGCGGCGAGGTCGCCGATGCGTTGACGCAGCGGGGAAATCAGGACGAAGACCAGCGGGATGAGCAGCGACACGTCCAGCACGCGCATGACATTCCGCAATATCGCGCGGCCGGGCGTGAGGGGCGTGCCGTCGTTCTTCACCACGCGCAGGCCGAAGATCATCTTGCCGATCGAGCGGCCCCAGATCACCTCAGAAACCGTGACGTGCAGCAGGTAGACCACCACGCCGATCACCTCGGGCAGCAGCTCGGTGGTGACGTGATCGAAGGACTGGCTTTCGGGATCCAGTTTCATGTAGACGTACAGCGACGCGAGAATGAACGGCAGCGCGTCGATCAGGCCCGCCGCCATGCGCCGACCGAGCGGCGCGAGCCGGATGCCGGCGCGGCCGAGCATCTCAACGGGGAGCGGCGGCCGCGAGCGCAGCGTGAGCACCATGGCGGCGGTCATCAATCCCATGACCAGCATCTGCATCCACTGCGTCTGCTGGGCCGCCACTTCGGGTGAGGTCCATTGGGCGATCGGGTTCGGTCCGAACGCCTCGCCGCGCCCGAGGTCGTAGCTGCCGCGCTGTTCGATCTTCTCGCTCTTGTCGTCGACCATCGAAACGGCCCGCAGGTTGCCGGTGACGACGCCAAAATCATTGGGCGAACTGATGCTGAATGTCCGCAGCGGCACGGGCGGATTGGCGCTGAGGTCCATCACCGAGAACTCGACCCCGCCGTCCGACCACACCAGCAGCGGCGCGGGCGCGTTGTTGATCAGTCGCAGGTCTGTAGCCTGCGGAAGCTGACGCAGGCGTGTCCACTCGCTCTGGCGAAGGCAGTCGACGAACGCCCACTCGCGCGTGGTGTACGCGATGTGCGGCACGCCACGGTAAATCGCCAGCGACGGCGCCCGCGGCGCTTCGGGCGGGAGTGTGGCTTCGATCATCCATGTGGATCCGGTCCAGCGGAGCAACTGGCTTCGCGCCTGCGAGGCTGCTGCGGCCGTCGGTTTGGTCGCCGACGGCTTGGTGGTTGAAGAATCGGCCAGCGGCGCACCGATTGCCCAGAGCGTGCTGCCCTCGGAGGCGATCTGCACGAGATGGCGTCCCCCCGGCAACGGCGGGACGAGCGTCGCGCCGCCGGGCCAGAGCAGGCGCAGGTCGCCCTGCTCGGTCAGCGCCGCGAGGCGGTCGCCTACCGCGACGATCCGCGTCACGCCGGTCTGCAGGCGGGCGATCTCCGTCCATTTGCCGGTGACCGGGTCGATGCGCGCCCGGATGCTGCTGGTGGTGACGTTCTGCTGCGCATCGTGTGTGACCAGGCAGATCCAATAATCATCGCCGCGCCCCTCAAGCAGCAGGCGCGTGGCCGGGGAGTCGGCCATCGCGCGACCGGTGCCGGCGCAGAGGACGACGAACAACACCAGCGCCAACAATCGTCGGAACGCAGCGGCGGCGGTTTGCGGGGGGCTACTCATCGATCTGGATCACCTTCGTCACGCCGGCGCGGTCTTCGTCGGGAAACTTGAAACTGAAATCGTTCGGCCACTCTTTGTACTTCCGGCGCAGGTCGGTCAGGTCGAGCGTGAAGGTCGATCCGGACTCGGGGAAAAACATCTCGTACCGCGCCGCGAGCCGGACGGCCGGATCATAACCGTCGACCGGCTTGTACTGCGAAAGGTACGCCCGCATCTGGATCCGTCCGTTGGCGTCAAAGAGCAGGACCAGCCTGGGCAGCAGCGTCTCGACGTCGTACCACACTTCCTTCTGCACCGCCCAGCGATCGCCGAGCAGGACGTTCCACGTGAGCATGTACGCACGGGCGTCGTTGTTGACGCGCATGGTCGGCGAAGGTTCCTTGAGCAGATCCTTCTCCAGCGGCAACACGCCGAGCACTTCAGGAATCAGGTCCGGCCGGAACGGAAGCCGGCTCGCGGCGGCGGAGCCGATCAGGCGGTGGTAGCCCCACCACATCGTGTCCTGCTCGGGCAGAATCAGCCAATACCGCGAAGCGTTGCTGGCCATGTCGAACGCGTTGTGCCCGATGACGGTGCCCTGTAACCGCACGTCGTGCGGTGGGCGATACAGCAACGTGACGTCGCCGTCGGGTGGACTGGTTTTCTTCTTCGTCTCGGGGTCGACAATCGTCGCGCTGAAGTTGCCGGCGCAACGCAATGAATCGAGGCGGACATTGCGCTGGTTGATCTTTTCGATGACCGCCGACATCGGCTCGGTCGGTCCGTAATATGCTGGCATCTTCTGCGTTTTCGGAACGCAGCCGAACAGCGTTCCGGCGATCACAAAAACCAGGGTCATCCTGAGCACAGCGAAGGATCTACTGGCACCGCGGAGGTCCCTCAAGGTGCCAGAAAATCCTTCGCAGCGCTCAGGATGACGGAAGTTTGTCGGTTGCCCGAGGGTATTGCCCCCCATCACAGCTCCTCGTTCATGATCTCGCTGAGCTGCGAGCTGACTGCCCGCACCTGCTCCTCGTTCAGCTTGGGGTCGAGCATGCTCAGCTTCTCTTCCTTGCCGCGGAAGCGGACGACCCAGTAGTCGTGGCCGTCGTGGGAGTCGTTGCCTTCGTAGACGAGTCGTCGCTTGCGGATCATGATCATGCCGAGCACGAAACGGAAATGGACCTTCAGTTCCTCCTGCGTGTCGGCGAGGCGCTCGAAGAGCGTGCAGAGAACTTCGTCATCGACGAACAGCCGCTTCTTCACCTGCTCCGGCCGCGGCATGATCGTCTGCCAGAATGCGAGGGCGTCGTCCCTGGGCGCGTCTTTCCATGCGTCGATCGAGACGTCGATACGCTCGAGCCCGATGGGCGTCTCCTTGAGCATCGCCATGAACTTGTCGCCGGGCACGATGTCGTTGCCAGTGATGGTACACTTGCCGTGCGGCCGCGCGACCGCGTAGCCGCCTTGGGGCGCGAGCTGACTGGGTTTGCTGGTGCTGGCGGATGCGGCGCTGCTCATCAAGCTCCTTCACGAAACCGATGAATGTTGCGTGATCCGTGTTTCGTGAGAGGACGTCTGCATTCCCTCACGCCACACGCACTACGCCACACTCGTCGTCCACTCACTCTACCACAAAAAACCGGTCGTTCGTACCGCCCGAGCCGACGACGAATGTGATGTTGCGCCCGCAACGCGGACAGCGGCCTTCGTACTTGTCGCCGGCGGTGTTGCGGTAGACACGCTGGTAAACCTTGCAGCAGTTGAAGAGCACCGAGAGAAACGGCTTGGCCCGCGGCGTCGACGGCGCGGCGTCAGCCGGCTTCTTGATCGAGCTGATGTCGAGCTTGTAGTCGCGCGGGTCGCTGCTCATTTGGCGGATTGGATGGCGCTGATCGCGGGGATCAGTTTCCTGATCTCCTCGACGGCGCGGGCTTGCAGCCGGTCGCATTCTCCTGACAGCTTTGCACGCCGCATCGCGTCGGCGACTTCGGGAAGATTCACGCGCACGTTGTGGATCGCGCACCGAACGGTTGCCATTGCCAGTTCGCCACAGACGGCGAGATCGCTCAGCAGCCACTTGTTGCTCCGGCCGACGACGCGGTTGGCAATCTGCAGGATCGCCAGCGCGGTGATGCCGATTGATTCGGGCACGCGAACGCACTGATCGATCAGCGGGCCGACATCGGCGCCGGACTTCTTGGCATCACTGTAGGACTGGTACGCCGCCTGATCCTCGACAAGCAGATCGAGCAGCAGTTGCCGCGCCGTCGACAACTCATGCAACGCGGCCTTGTTCGACTCGCTGAATTGCAGCAGATCCTTCTTGGCAACGGAGTAATTCAGCACCATCTCTGCCATCGCCGCCGCCAGCGCTCCTGCCAGCGCCGCGACAGCCCCGCCGCCCGGCGTCGGTTGCTTGGCGGCGGCTGCGCTGAGGAAATCAGAAATCGAGGTGGTGCTGTCGATCATGTGAATGCTTCCGCGACGTAAAAGACGCTGTCATCCTGAGGCACCCCGAAGGATCGCTTCGCGGCGTTAGCGCCCTGACGGGGCCAGTAGATCCTTCGCTGCGCTCAGGATGACAAAGCGGGGTCTTGCCGTTGGCGACGCGATCACTCGGAGCCGGTGGATTCGTGTTCGACTTCGTTCAGGTACGTCAGCGCCCGCTCGAGCTCACTTTTGAGATGCCGCACGCGGAGCAGGCTCTTAACGCGGGTCAGCAGCTCAAATTTGTTGACCGGCTTGGAGACGAAATCGTCCGTTCCGCACTCGGCGGCTTGTTCGATGTCGCCGAGTTCGTTCAACGCCGTCACCATCAGCACCTGGATGTCGCGCGTCTTGGCGTCGGCCTTGAGCTTGCGGCAGACCTGAAACCCGCTCATGCGCGGCATCATGATATCGAGCAGGATCAGATCCGGATCGTGCTCGGCCACCTTCTCCAGCGCCTCGACGCCGTCATAAGCCATGACCAGCTTCACCGGCAGCGACTCAAGAAACGCGGCCAGCAACTCGACGTTCTGCGCATTGTCGTCCACGATCAGCACCGTCGAGTTCGGCAGGAACGATTCGGTCACGGCGGTGGCCGGCTGGGTGGCGGGAATGCCCGGATTGGTTTCTGTCATGCGGGGGCTCCATCCCGTGTCAGGACGGGGCTAAATTTTTCCAAAAGGACTTGATCGGTCGGTTCGCTCGAATGTCGTAACCGCTCGATCAGCGCGGTCATATCCTCCGGCCGAACAACATCCGACCATTGATCGGCCAGCCCAACTGGCAGACTTCGACAATTGAACTTCTCAACAAGCTGGGCCAGTTCGCGGCCGCTGGACCACTCGATGTTGCTCAGCAGGTCGACCAGTTCCAGCGATGTCGTCAGACCCAATCCCCAGAAACCGCCGTCGTCAGTCGGGCCGAGCGCCACCGGGTGCGGGCCGAGAAGGCTGATCAGTTGATGCAGCAGCCCGGCAGGCACATCGGGGCTGTCGACGCCAAGGAAGATCACCTGTTCAAATCGCTTTTCGAGCAACTTCGCGCACGCCGCCAGCCGCGAGCCAAGATCGCCGCACTCCTGGGGCAGCAGATCGAGCCGGTCATGTCCCAGCAGATCCGCAAACGCGTCCGCAGCAGTCGGCGGGTCGTAGCAGACGATGATCTGGCCGAGCTTCAGGGCTTCGAGTCGCTCAATGAAGTGCAGCAAAAAAATCCGCTCGATCTCGGCCGACTGTGCTTCGCTAAACACCGGCTGCAGCCGCGTTTTCACGCGACCCGGAGTCGGATGGTGCGCCATGATGACCAATGCAGGAAGCGGAGACATTGTTTTCAAGTGTAGCCGTGGGCGGCGCGCCGCTCAATCGAGAACTGCGGTCCTGACGATGCGAGCAAACAGCGTCATCCGCTGCGCATCAACAATCTCAACGTCGAGAATGCTCCCGCGCATCGACAGCGGCCCGTCGAAGACGACGACCTGATCGCCCCGGGTTCGCCCGACGAGTTGGGTCTGGAGTGCAGAATCTGAGACAGGCTCACTGAAGTGAGCACGCCGTTGGAAACCCGCGCCCAGTTCGACACCCGTCGCGCTCTTCGCAGGCTTGGTGACGAGCTTGCTTTCGCCTTCGACGATCACCTCGACCGTCTTCCCCACCATCGCGCGGTTGTTCGCGACACACACTTCACCCTGCACTTCGAGCAGGCGATTGTTGCGCTGGCGCTTCACGTCCTCGGCAATGTCGTCTTCGTAGCGGTCGATCGCGGTCGTGCCGGGGCGCGGGCTGTACTTAAAAATAAAACTGTTCTTAAATTTCGCATAGCGAACGATCTCGGACGTCTGCTCGAACTCCGCGTCGGTCTCCGTCGGGAACCCGACGATGAAATCGCTGGCGATCGAGATATCCGGCATCCGCTCGCGGGCACGATCGACGAAATCGCGGTACTGCTCGACGCTGTACCCCCGGTTCATCAGCTTCAGCACGCGGTTGCTGCCGTGCTGGGCGGGGGCGTGCAGGTAACGGCAGATGCGCGGGCAGTCGCGCATCGCGTCGAGCGCTTCGTTCGTGAAATCGCGCGGAAAACTCGTGACGAATCGCAGCCGCGGCAGATCGGGCGTGGCCTCGTGGATTTGGTACAGCAAGTCGGCGAACGTCGTCTTTCGGCCGTCGCCGTGGGTGAAGAAGTAGTGATTGATCGTCTGCCCGAGAAGCGTCACTTCCTTCGCACCCGCATCGACGAGTTTGCGCACCTCCTCGATGATGTTCGCCGGCGGACGATGCACCTCCGGCCCGCGCGTGTACGGGACGACGCAGTAGGTACAGAATTTGTTACACCCGCGCGTGATCCGCACATACGCCTGCGAAAGATCATCGCCCGGCGAAACTGCGCGCGACAGATCGAGCATCTCCAGCTCATCCCGCGCCACCTGCAACGTCGACGAGCGACGCACGCCATTGCCCATCAGCGCCACGCCGCGTGCTTTCGACGCATCGCCGCCGGTCACCACGGCGTTGTGGACCATTCCGGGCAGCTTATCAAGCTCGGCCGGGCCGCAGAGGATGTCGATGTGCGGGTTGCGCTTGAAGATGCTCGTCCCCTCGCGCTCGGCCATGCACCCGATCACGCCGATCACCAGGCCGGGTTCGTCCAGCTTGCGCTGCCGAAGCTCGCCCAATCGGCTCCACACCTTCTGCTCGGCGTGTTCGCGCACTGAGCAGGTGTTGTAGAGGATGACGTCGGCCTGATCGCGGTCGTCGGTCGAAGTGTACCCCTGGGCACGCAACTGCGAGAGAACCAGCTCGCTGTCGAGCACGTTCATCTGGCAGCCGAAGGTCTCCAGGTACAACTTCTTGGGCATAGTCCGGCAATTATGCCCGGAAAACGCAAAATTCGCCAATTCCCACGCCCATCGCCCGATGAGCAGAAACCACGAATCTCCACGAACTGCACGAATCGAAACTTAGCCACACCCGATAGAGGCCCACAGGCCGGCGTTAACCCGCAGACGTCTGCTCTCGGACGCCGATCAAGCACCGATTCGCTGGGCTCTGCCGTGGCACGGCGGTGAGTGGGCGCAAGTTTCGGCGGCGTTGCACGTTAGAATGCTGAATCTATGATGCTCGCCTTGCGCTTTTGGAAATGGATCTGAACTCCCCCAACTTCAGGCTGACCGATTTCATGGACGTTTCGACGCTCCAGGAGATTCAGGACAGCTTTGCCGCCGTCGCGAACGTGAAGGCGATCATCACCGACGCCACCGGCGCCGTGCTCACGCAGCAGCAACCGACGAACGAGTTTGTCGAGCGGCAGAACGCGATCGCCCGCGCCGAGCAGGAGATTCCCGAGGCCCAGAAGCACGGCCGCGAGTATCACGCGCCAATCATCGTGCAGGGGCAGAAGCTGGGGATGATCCGCATGACCGTCGGCACGGGCACGACCGGGCTGGACGAAGCGACGATCGCCAAGCTCTCGGAGAAATTCCAGCTCGACGGGAAGGCGATCAAGCAACT
Organism: Tepidisphaerales bacterium; assembly: GCA_038224615.1. GTDB lineage: Bacteria > Planctomycetota > Phycisphaerae > Tepidisphaerales > Tepidisphaeraceae > JBBRFH01. The sequence continues at coordinate 1,558 of JBBRFH010000090.1, read as the reverse complement.
GGTCCGCCAGATCTCCACGAACCCCGGCATGCGTGCCGCCGCGGTGCAGTTCGTGACGATGATCGCCAACACCGTCGCGCGATTGTGCTTTCAGGAGTATGAACTGCGGCAGCGGTTCAACGAGCTGACGACGATCTACAACGTCACGATGATGCTCGCCGAGCCGCGCGATCTGAAGAAGCTGCTGGAGCGGACGGTGCGCGCCGTGTGCGAGGTGATGGACGTGCGGGCGGCCTCGATCCGGCTGATCAACGCCAAAGGCGATCAGCTTCTGATCAAGGCGACGCACAACCTGTCGCCGCAGTACCTGAACAAAGGGCCGATCCGGATGGGCGCGAGCGAGATCGACCGCGTCGCCTGGTCGCCGCGCGGGTACGAGTACGTCAAGAACATGGCGACCGATCCGCGCGTACAGTACCCCGAGGAGACGGCCCGCGAGGGCATCGTCTCGATGCTGTCGATCGGCATGCGTTACAAAGGCCGGCCGATCGGCATGTTGCGGGTGTATACCGCCGACGAGCGGTCGTTCGAGCAGTACGAGATCGACCTGCTGAAGGCGATCGCCGCCCAGGCGTCGGCGGCGATCGAGAACACGCGGTTGATGGAAGATCGCTGGCAGAGCGAAGCCATCGAACGGCAGATCAAGATGGCGGCCGAAGTGCAGCAGCGCATGCTCCCCAGCGATTCGCCCAATGTGCCGGGGGTCGATTTTGCGTACACCTACGTCCCCTGCTTCGAGCTGGCCGGCGACTTCTTCGATTTCATCGAGCTGCCGGACGAAAACATCGGCGTGGTGATCGCCGACGTCAGCGGCAAAGGCGTGCCGGCATCGCTGATCATGGCCAGTGTCCGGGCGGCGCTGCGGGCACAGGTCGACAATGTGTATTACCTGTACGAGGTGGTGCGGCGGCTGAACATCATGCTGTACCGCGACACGAAGCCGACCGAGTTTGTCACGCTTTTCTACGGCGTGCTCGACGGCCGAAATCACCGGCTCACCTACTGCAACGCCGGCCACCCACCTGCCCTGCTCCTGCGCGACGGCAAGGTGAGCGAGTTGCCCAGCGACAACATGATCCTGGGCATTGATCCTGCCGAAAACTACACGCAAAACTTCCTCGACCTGCAGTCCGGCGACGCCCTGCTGTTCTACACCGACGGCCTACCGGACGCGATGAATTTCGAGAAGCAGCCCTACGGCAAAGACCGCGTCCTCGCCGCCTTCAAATCCAGCGGCGGCGGCAAGGCGCAGGCGATCGCCGATCATCTGCTCTGGGACGTGCGCCGCTTCGTCGGACTCACGAGCCGCTCCGACGACCTCACCATGATCGTGATGAAAGTGGAATGACGCGCCGCGAGTCTGGTAGGCTGCGCGGATGGTCGGCTGGAACATCAAAGACACCCTGCACGCCGACCTGTGCGTCGAGGCGTTGGAGATGGCTTGGGCTAGGGTTAAGCCCGAAGCAGGCTTGCTGCATCACAGCGACCAGGGCAGCCAGTACGCCGGTAGCCAATATCAGGACAAACTCGCCGAGTTCGACCTGACTTGCAGTATGAG
>JBBRFH010000089.1:0-12214 GCA_038224615.1 Tepidisphaerales bacterium | reverse complement strand
CGCCCGCGGCTTCCGCCGCCGAGCTTCAATGAGGCCGCGCTCCGTGGAGCGCGCAAGGTGCCTCCGTCCCCCCTCCCCCGATAAGAGTTAAAGTAACAGAACTGCCCTCTGGCGGCGTCGCGGGTCTTCGGCGAGTTTCTGTCGGCAGGTGGGCCAGGCGGCAATCGTTGCCTTGAGGCGCTGCGGCGGAATCAACACGCTCGCCAGTTCGCGGAACAGATAGGTTTGCTCACGCCACCGACTACGCCGGCTCCGGCAGGTCGTATCCCCAGGGGGAAAAATCCTCCGCGTACTGCCAGAGTTTTTCGACCAACATCGCCACCAGCAATTTGCCGTTGAGCCATGCCTGCGAACTGGCGTCGGCCAGATGCACCAGAAGAATCCGCAGCAACGCTTCCACGCTGCCGATGCCGCGTAATCGCCGCACCGCGCCCAACGGCTTGGCTTTATCCTGCCGCCCGAGGGGCAATAGTCCCTTGACCAACTCCCACTCTGCATCAACATCGAGAATCCGCTTCCGTGCGATGGCATCGATGATCGGCAACATACCGACTGGCCGGATCGCCGTCACGTTAAGTTAACTCTTATGGGGGGGATGGGCTTCTAAGCCAACGCTCGCGACGACATCGTGTCTGTTCACAATCGAAAAGCCCACGGTGCTCGCACCGTGGGCTTTTTTTCGTGCCGACGTGACGCTCGAGGGTCTGGATGAACCGGGCGCAAGGAAAGCCCCGGCCAGGCGTGGCCGGGGCTTTGGGTATCGTGCGCGTCGGAAGGCGGCGCGATGGGGCGTGATGCCTTGGGTCGCGTCGGGTGGCTCAGGGCGTGGCGGTCGTGGTATCGCGCGTGTCGAGCATAACCAGTTCGCCTACCACGCCCGTCTTGAGGACGGGGCGGATGGCCATGAGGTCGTTGCTCTTGGTCAGGACGTAGATCGTCGAATCCTTCGAGTCCACGTGCGTGATGCCGGAGACGAAATCGTCGCGCTCGGACTGGAAGGCGACCTTGCCGGTGGCCTTATCCAACGCCAGGATGCGGCCGGCGTTGGTGAGGACGTAGGCGTACTTGGCGTCGTCGGCAAGCAACTGCCTGGCGTCGTCGTTGCTCCAACGCGGCTGGCGGAACTGTACACCGGCCTTCTTGTCCAACGCGACCATGCCCTTACCGCGCACGTTGATGTAAACGGTGTCGCTGGTGGGGATGGGGCTGTCGGTTAGCGGCACGCCTGCAATGTACTGCCAACGCACCTTGCCGGTGACGAGATCGAGGCAGTAGAGCTTGTTGTCCGTGCAGGGCACATAGACACCGCCTTCATCGGCCTTGATCGCGGCTTCAATGCGGCCGTCGGTGTGGAAGATGCCGTCGGGCATCTCGGGCGCGAGCGGCCACAATTGCGTAAGGTCGGAGTTGACGGCATAGACGCGCCCGTCACCGGTGGCGGCGTAGACGACGTTGTCGTGAAGGGCGGGCTTGGTGTCGATGACGCTGCGGGTCAGCACCTCGCGGCGGAAGCGGGGGTGCTCGCGATCGAGCGCGATCGCCGACAGGCGGGCACCGGTATGTGAGTCAGTGCCGGCGTAGACGGTCTGGCCGACGGCGACGATCGGCGAGCGGATTGCCTGGGGTAGCGTTATGGTCGGTTGGTGGGTGCCGCGCTGGGTGACCACCTCGATCGTCGAGCCCATCGGGAACAGGATGCGGTCGGGCTGGACAGCAGGGGCGCCGACGACGTCGCCTCGGTCGCCGATCTTCGTGCGGAACTTCAGGCCCCCCTTGGTGTCGTAGGCAATGATCTGGTTGTCCTTGCCGTACACGAGCAAGGTCTGGTCGCCAAGGTAGATCTGCGTGATGGACTTGACGTCGACCTCGGCTTCCCAGCTCTTGACGAACGAGCCGGGCGGGATGTCGCCGACCTCGGTGTGGGGTTTCTCCTTCGACGCGCACCCGCCAAGGGCCAGGGTGATGGCGGCGGTGCTAAGAAGGGTGGCAAATAACTTCTGCGGGGTGCGTTTCACGGTGTAGGGCTCCTCTGGGTGTCTCTCCGGCTGCGGCGGCGCCCGCAATGCGACTCGGCGCCCTGCGGTTTGGTAAGGATACCCAATGGCGCAACTTGCGGTCAAACCGCCGCTAACCGGCGAACAGGTGATTCCCCGATCCACTGGCCAGGCGATCGCGTCATTCAGCAACGACAGGGACCATGATTTGCGGGCGGAAACGGCACGACGGGCGTGCGTCAAAGTGGGTCGCCATCCCGCGGCTTTTGCTCGGCGGCTATCTCTGACGGCGGGGGAGATTGACGATCGATCTGCCGGTGCGCCGCCTGCACGAGCTGCGATTTGGCCTTCTCGTACTCTTCCGGCGTCATCTTTCCTTCTTTGACCAGTTGCCGCAGCGACCCCAGGCTGAAGCCCGCCAGCGGATCGTCGCCGAGGTCCTCGCCTTTGAAGAGGTACCGACGGGACAGCGCGATCACTGCGATCAAGACCGCGACGATCGCCAGCAGGATAAGCGTTGGGACGATCGCGTCAGAAGCATCGGCGGAGGCAATAGGGAGCGGAACCATGCACCCATTTTACGCGGCTTCCAGTCCAACCGTGAATCCCTATACTCGGCATCTGCTATGTCAGTTCAGAAAACACGAACCTGCGTGTCGTACAAAGTCCTGGTCGGGTTGGAAATCCACGTCCAACTCGCCACGCGGACGAAGATGTTCACCGGCGTCGCCAACGCCAGCGGCGCCATGCGCGCCGGTGACGCGCCGCCGGAACCGAACACCGCGGTCGATGAGCAGGTGCTTGGCCTGCCGGGGTCGCTGCCGGTGATGAACAAGCGGGCCGTCGAGTACGCCATCAAGGCCGGCCTGGCGCTCGGCTGCAAAATCGCCAAGTTCACCAAGTGGGATCGCAAGAGCTACTACTACCCCGATTTGCCGAAGAACTACCAGATCAGCCAATACGACCTGCCGCTGTGCAACGAGGGGCTGTTCAACCTCGTCGTCGGCGATGAGATCAAGCCCATCCGCATCCGCCGGGCGCACCTGGAAGAAGATGCCGGCAAGTTGCTGCACGATGCGCCAGGCGGTTATCACATCGACTGGTCAATCGTCGACCTCAATCGGGCCGGCACGCCGCTGCTGGAGATCGTGACCGAGCCGGATTTTTCCGACCCGAAGCATGTGTCCGCGTTCGCGCAGGAGTTGCAGCGGCTCGTGCAGTACCTGGGCGTCAGCGAAGGCCAGATGCAGCTCGGGCAAATGCGGTTCGAGCCGAACATCAATGCCCACATCACCGACCAGGACGGCGCCGTTCACAAGACTGCGATCACCGAGATCAAGAATCTGAACAGCTTCAGCGTGCTGGAGCGCGCGACGGCGTATGAGGTTCAGCGGCAGATCCGCGAGTGGGAAGAAACGGGCCACCCAGGGAAGAAGAGCACGTACGGATGGGACGAGGATACGCAGAGCACGTTCCACCAGCGCGACAAGGAAGAGGCCAACGACTACCGGTACTTCCCCGACCCGGACCTGATGCCCGTCGAAGTCGACGACGCGTGGCTGACGGAGCTCAAGTCGCAGGTCGGCGAGCTCCCCGCTCAGCGCCGTCAGCGCTACATCGACGTGACCAAACTCAGCCTCGTTGACGCGACCACGATAGCCGCCGACCGCAAGCTGGGCGACTACTACGACGCCGTCGTGCAGCTCGGGGCCGATCCCAAGCGGGCCGCCAACCTGATCATCAACGTGCTTGCGCAACTCGCGAACGTGGTGAAGCGCCCGGTTTACGAACTCGGGATTTCAAGCGAACGGCTCCGTGACGTGGCCCACTTGATCGACTCGGACAAGCTCGGTGCCAGCAACGCCGCGGCGCTGTTCGATAAGATCGCCAGCGGTGCCGCCGCGCTGACCACCGCGACAGAGCAGCTTGCGACCGACCTTGGCCTGATGCAGGTGAGCGACACCAGCGCCATCGACGTCGCGATCGATGCTGTAATCGCACAGAACCCCAAGCCGCTGCAGGACTATCGTACCGGTAAGGCCAGCGCGCTTGGCGCCGTCGTCGGGATGGTCATGAAGCAGGGTAAGGGCTTCAACCCCAAGATGGTCCAGGAGCGGTTGAAGCAAAAGCTCGCGTGATGTGATGCCCGTGTCGCCGGCCGCCTGCGCAGTGAGCGTATCTCTACCATGCGCGTCAACAAGTCATCCAGTAAGAAGGTCTCCACGCGTCGCGCGCACCGCGCCGATCAGGCCGTATATCGGACGATGCGTCGCCGGGTGACGGTACTGGGCGGCGGCAAGCTGTTCTGGATCGAGATGACCTTGTTCGTGCTCATCCTCGCGACGCTGGCGATTTCGGTGAAGTATTTCCTCTTCTAACGCCCGTTCGCGCGTGCAGCCCGATCTTCTCGGACCAATGGGGAAATACCAGCGACTGGCACCAAAGCCGCCGCCGCATCCGGCCGATACGCATGGTGGCAGGTGTACGAATGCCCGACAGCGTGGGCGCTCATGGCGAGCGTGACGGCGCGGACAATCAAGCACCTCCCACGCCGGGACACCTAACCATGAACGAGCACCTGCTCGAACGCGTAAAATCTTGCCCAGGCCTTCCTTCGCTGCCAACAATCGCCGTCCAGGTGCTTGAACTGGCACAGAAGGAGGAGGTCGACATTGGCGAGATCGCGCGGCTCATCAGCAAGGATCCGGCGCTATCGGGCAAGATCCTGCGCACCGTCAACAGCAGTTTCTATGGCCGCCAGCAGGCCGTCAGTACGATCAGTCACGCACTGGTGATCCTCGGCCTGCAGTCGGTCAAAACCCTCGTCCTTGGTTTCTCGCTCGTCAGCAATCTTGCCAAGAGCAAGAGCAAGGGCTTCAAGCACATCGTCTACTGGAAGCACAGCATCTTCCACGCCACCGCCGCGCGGTTGATCGCCTGCAAGCTCAATGTCGTCCAACAGGAAGAAGCCTTCCTGATCGGCCTGCTGGCTGACATCGGTATGCTGGTGCTTGACCAGGTGCTCGGCGAGGAATACGGCGAATGCGTCAGCGGTGCCGCCTCGCACGGGAACCTCGCGATACTTGAGATGCAGGCCATCCAGGCGACCCACGCCGAGGTGAGCGGCGTGATGGCCGAACAGTGGAAGCTGCCGCCGCTGCTGGCGGTCCCGATCGCGTTTCACCACAACGCCAATGCCGTCACCGATCCGCAATTGAGGTCGCTGAGCCAGATCGTGCAACTCGCGACGCGCTGCGCCGACGTCTTCGTCGATGCCGAGCCCGCCACCGCCATCGCCGCCGTCCGCGAGATGGCCAAAAACGTCCACGGCATGGACGCGGCGACGGTCGATGCGCTGCTGACCGAGATCGGCACCAAGACCAAGGAAATCGCCCCCCTGTTCGAGATTAACCTCGGCAGCAGTGACTCGTACGACAATATCCTGAAGCGCGCCAACGAGGCGCTGGTCAACCTGACGCTGCAATCGCAGGCCCAGGCGCAGACGCTTCAGCAACAGAACGAATCGCTGAAGCAGCAGGCGCTGAGCGATCGGCTGACGGGGCTGTCCAATCGTGCGGGCTTTGAACAGCAATCGCAGACTCTGTGGGTCGACGCGCAAGCGGCCGGTCAGCCCCTGTCGCTGCTGATGATCGACCTCGACAAGTTCAAGAGCATCAACGACACCTACGGCCATCCCGCGGGCGACGAGGTGCTGCGGGCCGTCGGCAAGATTGTCCGCGGTGCCGCACGCCCGCAGGACCTCGCCGCCCGTTACGGGGGCGAAGAGCTGACGCTGGTCCTGCCCGACACGCCGCGTGAGATCGCCGCCATCATCGCCGAATCCGTCCGCAAGGCCGTCCAAGCCAAGCCCATCCAGCACGGCGGTACGGCGATTCCAGTGACCGCCAGCATCGGCGTCGCCAGTTGGGAGCCGGCGAGTCCGCTCAAGACCCTCTCCCACGTCCTCAAGGCTGCGGACCTTGCCCTCTACAACGCCAAGCACACCGGCCGCAACCGCGTCCGTGTCTTCAACCCCAATGCCAACGCCACCAAGGCCGCATGACGGACAAGACTTGCATTCGATCCGGTTTTCGATAGGATGCCTGCCCTCAACGCGGGTGTAGCTCAGTGGTAGAGCGTCACGTTGCCAACGTGAATGTCGAGGGTTCGAACCCCTTCACCCGCTTCCCCTCCGACCCGGTGTCACTCGACGCCGGGTCTCGCTTTTTCGCTAAGAATTCAGCCTTAATTTTGGACTTTCCGCAGACCGGGGCGGAGGTGGACGCTCGTCCGTTACGACGCTGCCGGCATCTTGAAACGGGCGATAAACAGTTGCGACGTCTTGTCGGTCGTGCGCTGGCTGGTCCACATCAGGTATTTCCCATCCGGCGAGAAGACCGGGAGGATGTCGGCACCGGGCGCGAACGTGATGCGCAACTTGTGCTTGCCGTCGTCGCGCATCAGAAACAGTTCATAGTTGGAGTGCCCGAGGGCGCTGCTGGCGTAGATGACGTGACGCCCGTTCGGGTGCCAGTACGGGCCCCAGTTGACGTGGCCGTCATTGGTGAGGGGATGCTCGTTTACGAGGCCGGTAATGTAGCCGGCGGGATCGTGGACCACGTCGGCGACGAACACCTGCAGCAGGCTGTTATTGTTCCGGTCGGATCGGTAGATGAGCCGCCGCCCGTCAGGCGAGAAGAACGGGCCGCCGTCGTAGCCGTCGGTCGTGGTGAGGCGGACGGGCACAGTACCGTCGGCGCGCATCGCATACAGGTCCAGATCGCGAGAGGATTTGGCGGGCATGGTCGGATCGGCATCGCGGTTGGAGGCGAAGACGATCGACTTACCGTCCGGCGAGAAAGCGCATTCGGCGTCGTAGGCGTCGTTGGCGGTGATGGGGTGCTGCGCGAGGTCGATTCCCTTGGAGAACTCGGTCGCGGCGATGGCGGCCTGCCAGCCGTCGGCGCGAAAAATCTCCATCCCTGCCGGAAACGACCAGCGGTAGTCGCGCCCCTCACGCTGGTAGCCACCAGTGGGTTCGTTCGCATCCTGCTTGCCGGTCGTCGAGGCAAAGATGACGCTGATTCCGTCGGGCGAGAAGTAGCCGCACGTATTTGACGTCCCGGGTTGTGTGACGCGGATCGGCGGACCAAGGCCGGTCACGCGCTCGCCGTCGCGCAGGAGCCGCGCGATGTACATCGCGTACTGCGACTCGCTCGAGGGCGTTGCCTGGAAGATGATCCAGTGCATGTCAGGCGAAAAATACGCCTCACCCGCCCGCTTAAAGCCGCTGGTGAGCTGAACCACGTCGTCAAAAACGTCCTTCTCGCTCTTGGGAGCCTGCACGCAGCCGGTGAGCGACGCAATGAGCACGAGCAATGTGAGGCAGGTGGTTCGCATCAGCGGGTATCCTACTGGCGCGGCACTGATGTTGCAGCGGGCGGTGTGGGAATGGAACTCGACGATCGACTGAACAGGCGGTTTGAGGCGTTGCTGGCGCGCGACGAGTCGGATCTTCCGACGCCACGCCTGCTCCACGACGCACGGCGATTGGCCGCGCGGGCGCGGACGCTCGCGCCGATCGCGGGCGCGGGGCAGCCCGATTTTCTGGCAATCGACCTCGCGTGCCTCGCACTTCAGCTTCCGATACGCACCGACGAAGCATTCCCGGTCGGAAAGTTCGGCCAGATCAATCTCCGCGAGCGCTGCGAGCAGGCGGCCGAACTTCTGGTGTCGCTGATGGAGCCGCACATCGACGCCGATCTGCTCGACCGCGCGACGCGACTGTTGACCGAGCTCCCGCAGCGCGCCACTCGCAACGAATCTGCCCGTTTGCTGGCCGACACGATCAACCTTGAGGACTTCGGACTGACCGGGCTGCTCGGCAGCGCCGTCATCGCCGCCTCGCGCGGGAACGGCGTCGATGCCATCGTCGAAGGCCATCGCAAACGCGACGCCTACGGGTACTGGGACGCGCGCCTCGGCGACGGCTTCCATTTCGGTCCCGTGCGCGAGATCGCTCGAAAGCGGCTGAGTGCAGCGCGCGGCGTCTTGAAGTTGCTGCAAGACGAACTCCGCGACGACGGCGCGGTGTGATCGATCCGCGCAGCGCGGTACAACGTCAGCGTGCCCAGCAGCCGCGTATTTCGAGCCCGCCATCTCGCCACCATGCTTGCGCCCGTGATCGAGGATGGCTGCGTCGTAGTCGAAGGCGATCGGATCGTGGAGGTCGGCCCGACGAGTACGATCAAGCCGCCGCGCGTCGATGAAGAGATCGACGGCGTGCTGATGCCGGGGCTGATCAACGCGCATACGCACCTGGAACTGACGAACGTGCCGCGGCCGCAGAAGCCGGGAACATTTCAGGACTGGCTGCTGACGACGATGGCTTCGATGCGCGAAGCCGACCCCGCCGTCTTTGCAGCGAAGCGCGCGGCGGCGGTCCGGGAGGGGATCGCACAGTGCCTGAAATTCGGCGTCACCTGCATCGGCGACATCTCGCAGAACGTTGATGTCGTCCGGCCGATCCTGCGTGACGGGCCGATCCGATCTGTGAGCTTCGGCGAAGTGCTGGGCCTGGGCGAACGACGGAGCCGATTTCATGAGTTGCTCGCGAAGGCGGTCGATGATTCAGCTTTCTCGGACTTGATGCAGATTGGCGTCTCGCCGCACGCGCCGTACACGGTTGACGTCGCCGGCTACCACGAGGTCACGGACTATGCCCACTTTGGCGTGCCCCTGACGACGCACTTGGCGGAGACGCTGGACGAGAAGCCGTTCATCAGTTCACGTACCGGACCGTTCCGATCACTCTATGAACGGCTCAATTTTGATGCCGGCGAGCCTGACAACAAACTCGACGGGGGACCAATCGAGATGCTCATGCTTGACGCAGGCGCTATGTTCGACGGCTGGCTGCTTGCACACGTTAACTACTGCGACGATGAGGAACTCACGTTGATTGCCAAGTCTGTGGCGAGCGTCGTCTGGTGTCCGCGTACTCATGCATACTTTGGCCATCCGCCGCACAGGTGGACGGATATGCTTGACGCGGGCATCAACGTCTGCGTCGGCACGGACAGTTGTGCGAGCTCGCCCGATCTGAACCTTGTCGATGACCTTAGACTCATTCATCGCAACCGACCCCAGGTGGGCGTTGATCTGCTGTGGTCGCTTTGCACCACGCGCGCAGCGGCGGCACTTCGTTGGCCGGGGCGACTCGCAGCGCTGGAGCCTGGGGCGTACGCCGACCTCATTGCCTTCGCGACCACATCCCGCGATCCATTGCGCGAGGTGCTGGAAGCCGCCGCCATGCTGCCGAGCGCCGTCTGCATCGGCGGGGTGCATCAGACGCCGTAGTCGGGTGGATGACCCGATCGAAGTTTTTTTGGCTCAGGGTGTATCGCGCGGTACGTCTCCCAAAGTGCGTTCACCGTCTCGGACGAAGCCGGCGCGATCGACTCGACACGATCGGCGCTGGTGATCGTCGCGCACAGCTCGGGGGTACCGAGGTGCAGCGCTGTCTCCTCTCTCGTTGCGCTTCGCGCCAGCAGCGCGACGCCGCCCACGCGTCCCGCCTCAAAGGTCCGATAGCGGATTGCCATGTCGGTCGGCGTGTAGGGCACGATGACGGCGTGAACCGGGGCGTTGGCGGTGATCCACTCGGCCTCCAGCGGCTCGAATGTTTCGATCGCAAAATAGCGGCACAATCCCTGCTCGCGAAGCTGCTGCATGCGGTGCATGGGCCAGCCGATTTTCAGCTCGCTGGCGAGGATGTCGGTCAGCAGCAGCACATCGGCACGGCGGCGGCCGAGCGTGGCAAGACGCTCCTGGAGCGCTACCTGCGGGCGACGATCCAGCGCGTCGGGTGTTATCGGCAGAACCAGCCAGTCGCCGGCGTCGATGGCGCTGCCGTCTGCGCGCTCGCGCCAGACGGGCGTGACCAGCTCATTGGTACGGCCGAAGATGCGCGGGGGGAGAGAAGTCATCCGACGGCACCGCCGCCGTTGCTCCGGGCACGCGTGACGGCAATTTGCACGCGTTCCATGATGCGCTTCGGACGCGAGATGGTCTGCCAGCCGATCGGCGCGCCCTCGGACCCGATGATGTCGAGCGTTCCCTTGTTCAGCAACCGCTCGCCGGTCGGACGGTAAAGCTTCACGGCCTCCACGCGCCGCAACGGGTACGACTGCACGTCGACGGTGAACACGCCGGCCACGCGGATCACACGCAGGTCGGTCAGGATGTAGTAGCGTCCCATCCACTGCAGGACCGACCACATCAGCCGGCCCGCCGACAGCAGGATAAGGAACTGGATCGTCGCCACCGTCGTGTCGAACGGTCGCACGTTGATCATCCGCAGTCCCAGCGTTGCTACAACGGAAAGTCCGATGAAGCCGAGCGAATCGAGCACGATGAACCAGCGCGACGGCTTGAGCAACATCTGCACCATTTCCCCGTGCTGCATCACATGGCCGGCGAGAAGGTCGACCAGCGGCATGCGCACCGTCGAGTCGACCGCGTCGGCGGCGGGCGCGATCAGCGGGGCGCGGTGGGCCACGCGGGCCGTCGGGTCAATCGGAAGTTGCTCGTTACTTGGTTGCATAGACCGCCGGCTTCAACGTGCAGATTTCGGGGAGGTTGCGGTAGACGTTATCGAAGTCCAGCCCGTAGCCGACGACGAACTCGTCAGGAATATCGAACCCGACGTAGTCGGCCCGCACTTTCTTGGCGGTGGGGCGGTCCTTGCGAAGCAGTACGCAGGTCCGCACCGAACGGGCGCCCAGTTCCGACAGCAACGGCGCGACCAGGCTGAGCGTGCCGCCTGAATCGAGGATGTCGTCGACTAGCAGAACGTCGCGCCCGTGGACGTCGCCGAGCTGCTTGGCGACGACCGACGCGCCTTGTGTGCGCAGGCTGGCGCCCGGGTAGCTGCTGACGGTCATCAGATTGATCTTCATGCGGATCGGGATCGCCCGCATGAGGTCGGCGGCGAAGATCATCGCGCCGGTCATGATGGGGACGATGGTGATGCCGTTGGCGTTGCTCGCGTAGTCGCGGGTGATCTGTTCGGCCAGATCCTTCACCCGCTGGTGGATGCGTCCGGCGTCGAACAAGACTCGCTCGATGTCATCCTGCATCGGGTCAAGTCTAGCGTGATTGACCGGGTCAAAACAGCGGGACTCGATTCTAATCGCGCCACGACTATCATCTGTGACCTCACGATGAGCCCAACCAAGTCGCCCCTGCCCCCGGATCCGAACGCCATCGAGCGGATGCTCGACCGCTCCGAAGCTGGCCTGGCGATGCTGCGGCGGTTCTTTGCGAGCTATTTCTGGCTGATTTTGAAGAACGTGGTCGGCTGGCTGCTGATCCTGCTCGCGTTGCCCGCCGGCGCCCTGCTGCCCGGGCCGGGCGGGTTGCCGATGTTCCTGATCGGCTTCGCGCTGGTCTTCTTCCCCGGCAAACGTCGCATCACCAGCCACGTCCTGCGTGGTCGGCCGCTGCGGATCGAGGCGTCGATCTTCACCACGATCACCACCATCAGCTCGTTGATCGTCGTCAGCGTGTTGCTGTGGATCATTCGCGATCGTTACCTGCAGTTGGTCGAGTACTTCCATCTTGACCCCCAGCGCAGCACGCCGGGCTTTCTCGCCGCCGTAACGGGCGTGTGCGTGCTGGCGGCATTCGTCACATGGGCGGTGATGTGGCTGCTGCTGCGATTCGTGAATTGGTTCATCCGGTTGGTGCCGCGCATCCGCCGGATGATTCGGCCGTTCATGCGGCGGTGGGGCATTGTGCTGCTTCCCCCGCCGCGCCGACGCCGGCTCAGCACCGATCCCGAGGCCGTCACGCGCGAGCAGTCGGAGATCATCGAAATTTCCCTCACCGCCCGTCAGCGCCTGGCACGCTGGTGGCAGGCAAGCCGGCCTTGGGCCCGGCGTTTCATCGGCTTGGGCCTGACGGCGGCGCTGGTCTATCTCCTGATCGCGCCGGTGATCGAGCACTGGCATGCCGTCGAGCCGTTCGTCAACAGCGTTCGCCCCATTTCCTTCATCGCCGCCGTCTCCATCTTCGCCGGCTCGCTGTTCCTCTTTCGCATCACGTCGTGGTGGCTGGTGCTGCGCTGGATGGGCCACCCTTTGCCGCTCTCACCGATGATGAGGATCTGGTCGACGAGCGAGGTCGTCCACTATCTGCCGGCCCATGTGTGGCAGGTG
>JBBRFH010000088.1:0-12315 GCA_038224615.1 Tepidisphaerales bacterium | reverse complement strand
GCGCCAGCGCGTGCAGGTGCGTCGCGATGCGTACGACCGGCACCGCGCCGGATTTGACGTGCAGGTCCGAGGCGCGGAGTTTCTTGGCGGCGCGGAGCAGGTCAAACAGCAAGGTGCGGTCATCGCCATCGACACGGACGTCGACCTCGATCGGCGCCGTTCGCTCGGTCCCCGCCGGCGAAGAGACTGTTTTTGGCGCACCGGTCTCCGGCTTCACTGCCACTGCGCGCGGTGCGCTTGGCGCGGCGGCGGGTGGAGCCACCGGCGTTGCTTTATGCTCGACATGAGCAGGAGGCTCGACCCGGGGCGGCGCGGTCATCGTCGCAGTCGGGGCATCGGATTCGCTTACCGCACTGAGACCCTGTTTTTTCAGGTTGTGCTGGTACAGGGACATCAGCTTTTCAGCGACATCGTCATTGATCAGTTCGCCGAACACCATCTTGGCGATGACGTCCTCGGGGTCGGGTGTGTTGCTAAACAACGTCACCACGTCATCTTCCGTCGCCAGTTTGTTGTGGAGAAGCAAGACCTTAAAGATGTTCTGCTGCGGCGTCATGAGGAACCCTCGCTACGCCGATCCATCGATCGGTTACAGCCCGGGAGCACCGGCTTGCATTGTACGAGGACGCGCAAGTCGAGCAATAGACAAGCCCTTCGTTCACCCGCGCGACGCGTCATCGCGATCACGCATCAGTTGCACCGGACCCCGCGAAAGCTCGCCGAACTCGGCCCCCGTGTCGATAGAAAATCTACAAAACGCCAAACTATCTCTTGACATATGTTCGGTAATTGTTAGTATACCCGACTGACGTGCCGAAGCCTGTTGTGCGCGCCTGATGGCGATTTCGCCATTCCGACGAATGGCTGACTGCTGTGCATCGTAGGTTCCTGCTTCATCCCCTCGATTTAAGGGGACGAGGGTACGCGTGCTTTTCCATCACGATCCAGCAACACAGATGATTCGTCATCGACGCGTGCGTTCGCACCGTGGGGCTGCACGTAAGACGCTGCGTCCGCCGTAGGCGGCTGGTCGGATCGGCAGCATGACTCGTGATTATTCGGCGATCGCGTAGTGCCTCAGACGCCACCGGTCGCAACGTTACCAGCCCCACTGTTTCATCATCTGCATCGCCCGCTGGGCAATGGTCCGTGGGTCATGCATCTTCAAAGGAGCAAGCGATGGACCTGTTTGAACACGATTACAAAGCAGTGTCGGTGCCCATAGGCTGCACCGAGTACGAAGTGGACAACGTATACCCGTTCTGGGTGATCGAGCCGCCTCCGCTCACCCTCACAGTGCCGTGCGCCGGGACGACCCTCCGCGCTGAGTTTTCATTGGTTGAAGACTGACCCCGGCAGAGGTTCACCGGTTCTGATACGTCTCGCCCGTTCCTCAAAAGAACTTCGAAGCGGGACGGCATAACGTGGATCAGTTCCGAATTTGTACGAACACCCGCGCAGGGCAGCTTCGACCTCTGCCCTGCGCGGGGGAGGCTCCGATTCAGTGGCATTCCACCGATTGAGAATCCACGCAGTGTGCGGCACGATTTCGAGCGTGTTCAGTACTGCAGGCGGTAATTTGACGGCGTGTGGGTCTGTTGCCCAAAGCGATAGCGCACCCAACGCCTCCCAGGTGCGCTTGTCCTCGATCGAGACGATCATGCGAAGCTTGGTGGCATCGGAGAGGCTCAGCCCTGTCATGTCGGGAAAGTTGGCCAGAATGATCATCTTGCCGGCGGACATCGTGCCCGGCTCGTACGCCGACTGTGATGCGAGCAGCAGCGCCGCTCGGCCCCAAAAGTGCCGCTCGGCGGGATCCTTGGTGGCGATCGCGGTCTTCTGCATCTGGCGCGCGATGCTGTTCCACAGCGATTGTCCACCACCTTGCCAGTCCATTCCTGGAATCGGAGTTCCTGAGATCCTCAACCCGAATGCCGGGCCGGCAGCGCGGAGAAGTGCATCCGCCTTGCCGCCTTTGTTGACGACGACCGCGAGGGCGTACAGTTCCTCGCGCGTCAGCGATTGGTGGGCGCGCTGAATTTTGACGGCGGTTATGACTGCATAGACAAGCTGCGGGTTGTCGCGATCGGCACCGAGCAGGTGATACACCGATTGGCCGAACGTATGGGATTCCGCGTAAGCCACCAACTCCTGTTCCTGAACGCGGGCCCGCACATATCCCATTGCCACGCTGCTGGCCAGTCCGGCGGCGCACAGCCCACCGATCAGGTGGGTGTAGCCGCGTCGCATCGGGCGGCGCTGCTGGCGGACCAGATGCTGGACGCGGTCCAGGACCGAGCCGTCGAGCAGGCCCAGCACAAACCGCTTTCCGAAGCCCGTCGTTTCGGCGGCCAGGAGCGTCTCGCCGTACTCGCGTGGCGTGCCGGACATGACCGAAACCGCCAGGTCGTCGCAGCAGAGCTCGCGCAAGGCGCGGATGTCGCTGCCGATCCATCGGGCACACGGGTGGTAAAACAGGAGCGACTCGATGAACGACTGCATCAGGTTGGCGAGATAGTCACGCCGCCGGATGTGCGCCAATTCGTGAGCCAAAATGGACTCGAGCTCGACGGGCGACAGGTTCGCCACCATCCCGAACGGTACCAGGATCACCGGCCTGAGCCATCCCATGGTCGCGGCGACGTTGACAAAATTGACTGTTCGCACCTCGATGATCCCCCGCAGCTTCAGTCGCAGGCACAAACGTTCGACCGTCTCGCGCACGCTTGGCATGTCCAGCAGAGGGGCCGAGCCGGCGCGCTTGTTCAGCAGCGCCAGCCCCGTACACGACCGGACCATCGCGATGAATGTCCCCACGCCCCACGCCGCGACGACGAACGGAAGCCACGGATTGACTACCGCCACCCACCCCAGCCACGGCTGAATGTTGGGCGGTCTTGGGGAGGGGAGCTGTCCGGTCGCCGCATGCGGCACGTTGCTGACACGCGTGCTCCAACTGGGAATGCCGATCGCTTCGTTCAGATGCTCCGCAGCCAGCCACACCGTCGTCACGGAGAGCGCCAACAAGATGATCGAAATATACGCCGCCGCATAGCGGACGCGGGAGTCCCACCCGCGCAACATCACCTGTAGCGCAACATGAATGAGCCACCAGACGATGCCGATCCAGATGGAATGGAAGAGCATCCATCCGATCGCCTGTATCGAACAAATCTGGTCAAGCAGGTCGTCCACGGATTCACTCCAGTTCGTCCAGAAGCGCCTTCGTCTTGCGGACGTCGGATTCGGACGGCAATTTGCGCTGCTTAAGCAGACGCACGAGGAACCCGTCCATGCTGTCGCCCAGCAGACGTCGTGCCACCGCGACGAACGCTTCTGACACCTGATCCTTGGTCAATGTCGCCGCAAATTTCTGTGGCCGTCGCTCGTCGACGACTTTAAGAAATCCCTTTTCAACCATGTACTCGACCTGGCTCCGCACGGCCGTCTCGGCGATTGATTGCGTCTTGAGCAATTCGTCATGTACATCCCGAACCGTGACGGCCTTAAGTCGCCACACGATCCCGAGGATCTCCATCTGTGCGTCGGTCGGTCTTATCGAAGTGCGTCGAGGCATTGCAACAGTGTATCGACAGATCGTCGGGCATGCGCCGCCAGTTCGCGCAACGGTTGATCGCGGCTGGCGACCTGCGCCAAGGCCATCGACGTGGCCTTTCGTCGCAGGTAACGGTCGATTCGATTGAGGGATTCCGAAAGCTCGACCTTCGTGATCCTCAGTCGCGCCCCCATCTCGCGACGGCTGGTGCCCGTGCTCACGAAATCGATGACGTGCAAGTCCACGAGGTCCAAAGCGGCTGAAGTTCCAACTGATTGGTCCGCTGACATATGTGAGCCTCAAACCAACGGGAGCGCGCGTCCATAAAACCACATTCTTGCAGATTGGGCAAGCAAGAATGCGGATTTTTCGCCTGCCAGATGCCGCAGGGCTTCCCCCAAAACATCAACCTTTCCTGCGATCGAGGGCAGTTCACCTCCCAAATACCGCCGGACACATGGGGCAGGGCTTCTCCCCCCGTGACGGACGTCTGCCTAGACTCGCGGCCTGCTTGCACCTTCTACCCGTCGCTTGCGCCTTCGCGAGATTTGACTTGCATTTTTGGGTTGTGTTAGGGTATCATCGTAGTGATGATTCACGCTTTGCGTTGCATCACGAAGCGTCGCTTGAGCCAAGACTGGGATGAAGACCAGCGCGCGCAAATTTGAACGAACAAACCCACCTGCCTAAATGGCAGGCGACCGGACGGACCACCGGAAGGGGGGCTGGGTGCAGTGTGTTCCATGCGAAGGAGGTATTTCACCACGGTGCCTTGGTTTATCGGGGGTCGTCGTCGGGCGGTCCGGCGATGACCGCGGCCGCCGTTGCGGTGGGGCGGCAATCGCTTACGATGAGCCGTTCCCATGCCGTACGACGTCTTCCAGAGCATTCAGTCCAGCGAGCGGTTCCACCGCTTCACCTTCGGCGTTTCCAGGATGCCGCTGTGGGCCCGGGGCATCCTGGCGATCCCCATGATTCCGGGCATCCTGCTGGTGGCCTTGTCAATCGTGTTCTTCCTTGTTAGTATCCTCGCCCTTTTCATCCTCACAGTACCGATCTACTTTATTTTGAGGTGGATGACGGGTGTGAAGGTGACCCAGGCCGAGGTTCGATCCAGCGGCGCAAGGCGTGTGGAAGCGACGGTTCGGGACGTTTGAGAGACCGATAAAAGCAGACTGCGAGCAGGTGAGCCATGGCCAAGAAAGAAATCGTCGCCCAGTTCAAGATCTACGCCCCAGGTGGAACCGCGACGCCCGCGCCCCCCATCGGCCCGGCTTTGGGTCAGTACGGTGTGAACCCCGGCCAGTTCATCCAGCAGTTCAACGCCGCCACCGCCGCATTACGCGGCAAGGTCGTGGGCGTGGTCATCACCAGCTACAAGGACCGCACCTTCAGCTTCGAGCTCAAGAGTTCGCCGGCCTCGGCGCTTCTGAAGGAAGCCGCCAAGTGCGAAAAAGGTTCGGGCGAGCCGAACAAGAACAAGGTCGGCAAGGTGACCTTTAAGGACTGCCAGAAGATCGCCCAGGAGAAGTTCAACGACATGAACTCCTTTGAAGTCGACGCCGCCGCCCGGCAGATCGCCGGCTCGGCACGGTCGATGGGGATTACCGTCGAAGGATGAAGAAAATTGCCGATTGACGATTGCCAATTGAGGCGGTCAATTGACATTCGGCAATTGGCAATTGGCAATCAAGAGGCGCACCACGGCCTGTAAAAGTGGGAGCTTACTGCGGGAGCTTTTTTCACCGCGAAGGAGCAACAACCTATGGCACAAACTGTCGTCATTCGTCGTTCGAAGCGTTACAAGAAGGCGGCCGAAAACTTCACTGAGACTCTGCTCTCCATCGAAGAGGGCGTGAGCAAGCTGAAGACTTTTGCCCCGACGAAGTTCGACCAGACGGTCGAGCTGACTTTCTCCCTCGGCATCGACGCCAAGCACGCCGACCAGGCCGTTCGCTCGGCCGTCAGTCTGCCGCACGGCATCGGCAAGCAGAAGCGCGTCATCGCGTTCTGCCCCGACCACCTGAAGGTCTCCGCTCTCAACGGCGGCGCGATCAAGGCCGGCGGGCAGGAACTCGTCGCCGAGATCGAGAAGGACAACTTCACCGATTTCGACGTCGCCGTCGCCACGCCGGACATGATGCGTTTCGTGTCCAAGCTCGGCCGCGTGCTCGGTCCCAAGGGCCTGATGCCCTCGCCCAAGGCCGGCACCGTCACCGCCGACATCGGCACCGCCGTCCGCGAATACTCGGCCGGTAAAACCGAGTTCCGCAACGACTCCGGCGGCAACGTCCACACCGTCGTCGGCAAGGTGAGCTTCGCCAACCAGAAGTTGATCGAAAACATCACCGCGATGATCGACACCATCCGCAAGCTCAAGCCGCAGGCGAGCAAGGGAGCGTACATCAAGCGTGTCATCCTGAAGGCGTCCATGACGCCGGCGGTATACTTGAACGTTGTGTGATCGAGGAGTGTTACTGGTTACCCGTTACTAGTTACTTGGCGCAACCATGCGGCACCGAAGCCGCCAGTGAACCGCAAGTAACGAGTAACAAGTAACCAGCATCACTGAGCCATAGCAGTTACGATTAACTCCGAAAAGGTGCTCCCATGAGCAAGAAAATCAAAAACCTGATCGAAAAAGAACTCGGCACCGAGTTCGTCGACGTCGAAGGCGTCGCCGTCATCAACCCGCGTGGGATGACGGGCAACAAGAACAACGCCCTGCGGCGCAAGCTGCACGGCAAGGGCCTGCGGATGCTGGTCGTCAAGAACACGCTGGCGCGTCGCGCCAGCGAGACGACCAAGATCAAGGGCTTTGACACCCTCCTCGACGGCCCCAGCGCCGTGATCTTCGGCAAGGCCGCAGTTCCCGAGATTGCCCGGCTGCTTCTCGATGAGAAGAAGCTGGACGCGACCCTCGAACTGCGCGGCGTCTTCTTCGACGGCGAAGCCTATTCCGGCGACGACGGCGTGAAGATGGTCGGCTCCTTCCCGACCCGTGAAGAGGCCATCGCCGGCATCGTCGGCGCGCTCCTCGGTGCGGGCGGCGGACTCGTCGCGGCGATGCAGGGTCCCGGTGGTGCGATCGGCGGCATCCTGTCGGCGATCGAAGACAAGGCCGACAAGGCCGAAAAGGCCGGCAGTGCCGAAGCGGCTCCGGTGGCAGCGTAAATATTGTGTAGTGTGGGCTTCCAGCCCACGCTCTTTTGATTCAGAAATGCCTGTGGGCTAGAAGCCCACAGTACGAAACAATCCGGCGGCCTCGACTGCTCCTTCGGGATTAAAACGCTTCGTTGTGAAGTGTGCTCTTGAGGCGGGATGAACTCGACACGATTGACCCGCGTTACGGGTTGGAATAGGTGCATCATGGCAGAAGTTGACATCAAGACCCTCGGCGATCAGCTCAGCGAACTCACGCTCAAGCAGGCCGTCGAACTGAAGAACTACCTCAAGGAAACCTACGGCATCGAGCCGGCCGCCGGCGTTGCCGCCGCTGCCGCCGGTCCCGCGGTTGCCGCCGAAAAGGCCGAAGAGAAGACGACCTTCGACGTCGTCCTCAAGGCCGCCGGCGAGAAGAAGATCCAGGTCATCAAGGTCGTCCGCGAGGCGACCGGCCTGGGCCTGAAGGAAGCCAAGGACCTCGTCGAGGCCGCTCCGAAGACCGTCAAGGAATCCCTCAACAAGGCCGACGCCGAGAAGCTGCAGAAGTCCCTCACCGAGCAGGGCGCGACCGTCGAGCTCAAGTAAGCTCGCTGGTGCGATCTGCACTCGCTTATCAAGCAACACAAAGCCCGACCGGTTCTCCGGCCGGGCTTTGTGTGTTTGCGCCTTCACCTGCCGACGACCACGAAAACGACAACTCGAATGTCCGACGCCATCCGCAAAAAGATCGCAACGATGTGGGGGTAGGAGCGATGCCTGTGACGTGAGAAGGCGGGCTTTTTCTCACGTTACACGCATCACGCTACATGCCTCTTTTGCCAGTCGCTCCATTTTCGGACATGATGGACAGGTCTCTGACCGCGTGTTGCGCCCGACGGTGGCGCCCGGGGGGCGGTGTTTGGAGATAATTGTCTGTGTGACCTGCGCTGCCTGTGTACTACTTCGCCTACGGTTCCAACCTCAATTCCCGCGCGGTCGCCGAGTGGTGCAGGCATCATGGCCATCGCCCTCCGGCGATGAAAAGCAGCAAGCCGGCGGTGCTGGATAACTACAGACTTTGTTTCCCCCTTTACAGCGAATACTGGGGCGGCGGCATCGGTGATATTCAATACGATCCGGGCAAGTATGTCGCCGGCGCGCTGTTCGACCTGAGCGAGCAGGAGCTGAAACTGCTGGACCTGAAGATCGACCGCAAGCTCGACGACGCCGGCCGTGACGTCGGGGTCTACAAGCGCATCGACGTCCGCATCGCCCCCCTGGGCAAGTTCCCGCCGGTGGACGCGTTTACGTACCAAGGCGTCAACGTCGAGAAGTACCACATTCCGCCGACCCAGTTCTACATGGACCTGGTGATCCAAGGCGCGTACGCCCACGGGCTGTCAATGATGTGGATCAGCTACCTGCAGAGCTTCAGCATCCAGGCCGGTCGCAAGCCGAGGCCCGCCGGCGATCGCTGATGGCGTTCCCCGGATCAACGCCAATTTCACGATTTGCAGAAGGCTGCGATGAAGGGCGTCGTCTGTCATTTGCCAGGGCATCGGCGCTTGCCTTCAATTTGGTGGGGTCGGACAATCGTCTGGCGACGGGGCGTGTCTGAGATGACACGTGCCATTGGAGGTTGCGCTGGTGAGCAAGATATCGATCGTATTGGGCGTCGGCATGGTCTGGTCCTTGAGCGGGTGTCACCGCGACTCCCCGCCCATGCGCGGACGAATC
The DNA here is from genome assembly GCA_038224615.1 of Tepidisphaerales bacterium. Lineage (GTDB taxonomy): Bacteria > Planctomycetota > Phycisphaerae > Tepidisphaerales > Tepidisphaeraceae > JBBRFH01. Next base: position 3,878 of record JBBRFH010000088.1, on the reverse strand, counting down.
CCGCCGGTGGGCACGTACACCGCGCACGACGGGATGACATCGCTTCCCAAGCCATTGCCTGATCAGAACGACGGCGTTGCCGTCTTCCCGGATGGTTTCGATGACGGACCCTTGCTCACGCAACCGCTGCCGGAGCAGGCGGCGTTCGTGCAGGCATATCGGGCGGTGGGGTCGCCGCGAATGGCGCTGTTCGTCAATCGCACCGTCGAAGGGCAGGCGATCGTCGGCGACAAGACCGAGCCGGTCGAGCGGATCGATTACGACGCCGTCGAAAACGTCATGACCGATTGGCTGGCGGCGGGCGGAAAGGTCGTGATGGTTTCGCCCAAGCTCGGCGAATCGCAGGCCCGCGACCTTAGCGCGCCAGGCAAGCCGAACGTCCTGCAATCGCTCTCCAAAGATGGCGCGATCGACGTGCTCGTTCACGTACAGGCGAAAATGACGCGTCATTTCGGCGAACAGACCGGCGTGCGCCTGCTCGCCGAGGCCGTCAACACGCAAGGCGGCGAATCACTGGCCCGCGCGTTCATTGACATGCCGCCGATCATGGACAAGCCCCTGATCAACGACCGCACGCGTTTCCTGGCTCGCAAACTGATGCAGGACATGACCCGGGCCTGGGAAAACGCCCCGGCGCCCGCGCCTCTGCCCCAGCCGTCAGCACAGGAGCAGCGGCAATCGATGCCGATACCGATGCCCACGTCGATGCCGTCAGAACGACCCGCACCGACACCGCCGTCCACACTGCCCCAATGAACAACGTCCCGGCCTCTCCGCGTTGGCGGGCAGGCTCTTCTGACAGAACCACGACAAATCCCATGCACCGCACTCTCCCAACCACTATCGTTTCCCTCGCAACGCTCCTGCTCGTCACCGCCTGCACCGACGTGAAGCCCCCGTCGCGCGGACGGGCGGACGTCACCGATCACCGGCGCGTTTTCTTCAGTCAGGCGGACCTTCCAGAATTGAGCGACAGCAGCGCGATCCTCAGCGACAACGTCACCCGCGACCGCTACGGACAACTCAGCGTGACCGTGCCGATCCGGTCGACCTCGACCAAGCCGCTCGACATCGAATACCAGTACGAGTTCTTCGACGGCCAGAACAAGCGCATCGAGGGCCCGCTGGGCTGGACGCGGCTCACCCTCGAACCAGGTGCCCCGGCGACGATCCAGTTCGTCAGCACCGTGCAAAACGCCGACGATTACCGCGTCACAATCCGCAAGCAGCGCTGATCGCGTCCCATGGGCAGGGCTAGCGCATGTGCGCGCATCTGACCCCTCTCCCGGCGCACCCGGAGAGGACGCCCGACGCACCTGCGATCATGGTTACGGGACTGTTACCGGACCTTGCAAACGCATCCGCCGCCAGTATCATGCTTGGCCCGTTACGCGCCATTAGCTCAATTGGCAGAGCAGCTGACTCTTAATCAGCGGGTTCCAGGTTCAAGTCCTGGATGGCGCACTTGATCGGCCCCGGGATGTGTTCCCCGGGGCCTTTTTTATGGGGCCGTGTCGCGCCGACCGTCAGGGTTTCCCACCTTCCCATCGATCAGTCATAATTCATTGAAATTTTACTGGCTGCGCCGCCGGGATAAGGCATCTTATATACCGACAGCAGTTGTAGTCCCGGAGTCGGCCATGACGTTGATCACACCCTGCGAATCCCCCAAGCACAGTAAGTGGCACCTTATCAGCGGCAGCCTGGTGGTAGCGATCGTCTACTCGACGACCGTGGCGTTGGTCTCATGGCTGACCCACTGATCCGTTTTCAGCGTGAAACCATCGCCGCAACGCCAATGCGAGCCGCGAAGATGCGAAGGGCGCTAAGGCAGACGCGAAGAAGGCACATGCTTTTTTTACGTTTCCCTTCGCGTTAATCATGGCGCTCTTCGCACTTTCGCGGCTCGAATGCTTCTGAAGCCGCAAAGCGGCCGATCCGGTCGCGAACAAACGAAATCGCCCGGCTACTCTTGGAGCAGCCGGGCGATTGTGTTGCGTCGTCGAATGCCGGGTGATTACGGGACCATGCTGGTGGACGTCGGCAGGAGGCTGGCCGGGGTCATCGCGCTGGTCGCGGTGCCCTTGGCGATTTGCGCGGGGTCGATCGGCTCGAACTGCTTGGGGGCAATGAACTTGATCTTGCGGACGGTGTCATCGGTGACGTCTCCGTGGATGCCGATGAACTGGCCTTGCAGCTTGGTGACCCACGGGTCGCTGGTCATTACGTAGACGACCGTCCGCTCGGTGGCCGGGTCGGTCAGGCGGTAGAGCGTCTTCCCGCCGTAGGTAAGCGCCGACGTGCGGAGGGTGCCGACGGCGGTGTATCGCTTGATCTGGTTGTCGGCGATCCGCTGGGTCAGTTCGGCGGCCTCGACTTGCAACGGCTTCTGCTTGGCGGCCATGGTCTCACGCATCTTCTGCGTGGCGGTGTAGTCGGCGACGGCGTTCTTGCGGATCTCCAGCCCCTTCAACCGGAACTCGGCCATGCGGAGCATCGATTCAGGGGCGTGCTTCTCGTCGACGATCTTCTTGTAGCCGGCGAGGAGCTCGTCGATCGGCTGTTGGTCAATCGGCTGCTTGCTGGCGTCGGCGAACTTGGTCTCGAGCGCATCGAAATCCGCCTCGGCGGCGGCGGTCGAACTCGGCAGCGTCGCCGGCACGGCGGCGACTTCAGTTGCCTTGACGTCGGGCGTGGCGGGCGTTGCCGAATCGGGCGTCGCGCCCGTCTTTCCCGGCGTGACAAGCTCGCCGGCCGGAGCAGGCGTTGCGACTGCGGGAGGCGTCGTTGACGTATCCCGCTGCTTCACCTCGAGCTTGCCGTTGTTGTTGACGACCTCGACGCTTTTGATCACGTCGACGAATTTTTTGTGTACGTAGACGAACGTGCCCGGCGGGGGGGCGATCTTAAAGTACTCATCCTGCTCGCCGAGGATCTTAACGTCGTCGCCGGCCTTCATCTGCAACGCGACCTTGGTGATCATGTTGTTCAGACCCGACCCGATGCGCACGTTGACGTTGCTGGCATCGTCGCGGACGCGGCCGATGGTCCCGTCGCCGCGCTTGTCGACCCACGCCTTGCCCACCAGGCAGAAGGAGTTGTCGGTCGGGAGGATCTTGAGCCAGTCGTACTTCATCCCGACGACCACGACGCCGTCCCCCTTGGACAGCTTGACGACCGGGTAGTCGTTTTCGCTGGCGCCGGAGCGGACGTAGACGTTGTCGGCGTTGATCACCCCCGAGAACTGGTACTGCGCCATCGTCGTGTCAGGCATTTCCTGAGCGATCGCGACGGACGAGCAGGGGTGGATAAAGGAGATCGAAGCGAGAGTAGCGATGGACGCGAGGACGACCTGCGAGCGGGTCATAATGGCACCTCCATGTGCGGCCGAGTTTTCCAAGTGCCCGAAACCTATCGGGGCGGCGAATTGATTCGCGAGTGACCAGCCTATGATGAACATCTATTCATGCAGATGCAAGCGGATGATGCGCGAACAACAAGAAATCTTTGCGCTTTTTCGACGCAGTTGGCATTTGCTGCGGTCCCGTGAAGCTCGCCGGGATATTAATGGGATGCGGAAAACCCTCAGCATGATTCTCGCAGGCGACATCGGCGGCACGAATACGCGGCCGGCGCGGTGATCGACGGCATCTATCGCTCGACCAACATCGGCGCGACGTTTCATCAGGAAGAAATCCGCCAAACGCTCGGGCTGAAGTCCCGAACCCATCCGACGATGAGCGAATTCCTTCGCCGCATCCCGGTGACGCTTATTCGCAACGACGACACCGCGCTCGAAGCTGTCGCCCTCTACGGCTACCGCTTCGGTTCACTCGGAATTGCCGACAGCGCTGTTTCGGAGCACCCGTCGCGCGAGG
>JBBRFH010000087.1:0-12354 GCA_038224615.1 Tepidisphaerales bacterium | reverse complement strand
ACTTGTTCGCCCAGACCGCCGTACTGATTTGCGCCGTCGTCATCGCCAGCGAGCGAACGCTTGCGCCCGCAGTCGCGCGTCCCGATTGAAAATTGCGCAACGGCATCGACTCCGAAAATAATAATTTGCAGGTGCTTTTTCGGGAAAAATCGTGCGCGCGTTGCGCGATTCGTACCGTTATCGCGCAACTGACCTGTTCCTATGGATGACCCTCATTGCGCGCATCGCGGATACCGCATCGTTTAGCGCCGCAGCTTGCTGCGGGCTTAGTGCTGCGCGCTCGAACCCGCAGCAAGCTGCGACGCTAAACGGGTTAAATGATAAACCCGACGCCGGGACCGAGCAGATCAAATTTGAACAAACAAACCCACCTGACAAAATGACAGTCGCCGACGGCTTCGACGGAATCTCAGGCGGCTTCGGTCGCGGGCAGGATGACGACGCTCTTGGCGCTCTGGCGGATCAGTTGCTGGATCCCCGGCAATGGGCGGCACACGACCAGCGTCTGGAACGAGAACATCGACGGCCACGCCCTTGCGAGCAGGTTGCTGATGCACCCGAAAAAGCGTCCGAGCTTCCCGGGCATCACCGCTTCAAAAGGCGGGGGCACGCCGATGGCGCGGTCGATCACGTAGCCGCAATCGGTGAGCGTGCGGAGGAGCGTCGAACGGGTGAACAGCCGCTTGTGCGTGATATCGAGGATGCCGCGCTCGGCGTAGTTAAATCGGCCCAGCAGCATGTTGATACGGATGCCGACGAATGCGACGTTCGGCGTCGACAGCACCAGCGTCGGCCGCTTGCGAACGACGTCGTGCGGCTTGCTGCGGTTGCGCAGGTCGAGCAGGAATTGTTCCGGCTGTGCCAGGTGCTCGATCACGTCCAGCAGCAGCACCGCGTCGTAGTCGAAGATATCCACCGGCAGCACGTCGCGCTCGAGGTCGACGCGGTGGAACGCGTTCATCCTCTCGGGCAGCGGCTCGTAGGCATCGACGCCGGTGACGTCCATTCCCAACTGCTGGCATTGCTCGGCGACGAAGCCCGGCCCGCAGCCCAGGTCCAGCACGGTCGCCGGCTTCTCGCGGTTGTGTACGAGCGCGTCAATCGCCATCCGGTGCGAGGTGTAGACGGCCTGGGTCTTGTCGCGATAGCGCAGCGGCGTGAGGTTGCGGTAGCGCAGCGAACAAAGCATCCCGAACTGGTGCAGCTTGTATTGCAGGGTCGCGAGGAGGACGTCCTTCGCGTAGCGGAATCCGTCCACGCGACAGACTTCGTCGCCGTAGTGCGTGGGGATCGGAAACTCCTGGATGTTTGCTTCGACATGAAACGATTGCAGCAGGATCTCGGTGTCGAAATGGAAATCGTTGGTATTGACCTCGAACGGCACCGACTGGAGGAAGCGCGACGAGTACCCGCGGTACCCCGTGTGATATTCGCTCAGCTTGCGCCCGGTGAGCTTGTTCTGGGTAAAGGTGAGAAACCGATTGCCCGCCACCTTGTACCAGCGCATCCCGCCGGCGCGGGCGCTCTTGATGCTGTGCATCCGCGAGCCGAGGACCACGTCGGCGTCCTTCTCGCGCCAGGCTTCGATAAACCGTGGCAGAAGTTCGGGCGCGTATTGGCCGTCGCCGTGCAGGAGGATGGTGAACTTGAAGCCGGCGTCGATCGCGATGCGGTAGCCGAGCTTCTGGTTGCCGCCGTAGCCTTGATTGACGGGGTTGCGCAGGACGGTGAGGTTGCGGACCTTCCGCGCGGCCTTCCATTCGCTGGCGACTTCGACCGAGCGGTCTTTCGAGGCGTCGTCGATGATCAGGAAGTGGATCGTGTCGTCGTTCCACAGGTCAGCCGGCACGCGATCGAGGACCGCAGTGATGTGCTGCTCGGCTTCGTAAGCGACGATAAAGACGAGCACGTCCCCGCGCAGGTCAGGGAATTCAGCGGAGATGTCAGACGGGCCGGTCATGGCGCTGGGTGCCTCATCATTCTCTGTGCCAGGTGCCACGGTTTGGTACGCCAAGCCGTGTCTGTCGTGTGTCGATCGGCACGGCTTGGAGTACCAAACCGTGGCACCCAAGACAGTGAACGTCCGCGCTCAACGCGCAGGAGAATACGGCTATTCCTGCGGCGTCGCCAGCGTCAGGTACTGTCCGCCGAGCGGGAGCTTGCACAGCGCCGGCTTGATGAATCTGTCGTGTGTCGATCGGCACGGCTTGGAGTACCAAACCGTGGCACCCAAGACAGTGAACGTCCGCGCTCAACGCGCAGGAGAATACGGCTATTCCTGCGGCGTCGCCAGCGTCAGGTACTGCCCGCCGAGCGGGAGCTTGCACAGCGCCGGCTCGATGAACCGCAAGACCGACAGGCTGCGCGGGAAGTAAAAGAGAAAATCGCTGGCGACGATGTTGAAGCCGTTCACCCGCAGCATCCGCCGTGTTTCGGGCGGCGAGAGGGTGATGGCGTCCTTGTCGAAGGAAACCTTGCTCATCACGTAACGCGTGCCGGGGTTCCACGGATTGTTCTCCCACAGCGCGAACAACCCGCCGTGGCCGACCGCGCGACGCACCGCGTGTACGCAACCGGCGCGAAGGGTCGGGTCGATGTGATGGAACACGCCGTTGCAGAACGCGAGATCGAAGTCGCCCGACTCGGGGATCGCATCCGTCAATGCAAAGCGGACGCGCGGATCAGTGTAGCGCGAGCGCGCGATCGCCAGCGACGAATCCGAGACATCGACGCCCACGATTTCCTGCACGCCCTCCAGTTCCAGCAGAAACGGCGTCGACCCGCCCGTGCCGCAGCCGAAATCGAGGATGCGGCGGGGCGTGATGCCGAGCGTGTCGAGCCACCTCTGCATCCACTTCACCCGGCCGCGGGCGTAGTAGGACGAATCCTCGCCGGTGCTCGACAGGCCTTCCTGCAGCGCCGCCTCGTAGTTGGCGGCGTAGTCGTTGAAGAGTTGTTGCTGCGAATCGCTCATCGCTTGAAAGCCGTCCCACAACATCATCCGCAGTCACTTCGGGTGCCACGGTTTGGTACGCCAAGCCGTGTCCCGCATCGAAGCGCACGGCTTGGAGTACCAAACCGTGGCACCCAACGCCGGTCTGAAATTCGTCCTTTAACGCCTTCTCAATCCAAGGATGCTGAGGAAGAAACTTGCCAGCACGAGTTGCACGCCCAGCGTCACCAGCGTGCTGCCGGGGATCACCCAGCGCAGCGAGCGCGGGTAGTCGAGAGCGCCGAACCCGACCAGACGCCACTGGTTGAACGCGACCGCGATCATCGTGAAGCCGATCAGGATCATCCCGCCGGCGATGATGATGCCGCGCTCGAGGTTGATGAGCTTGCCGAAGCGCTCGATCCGCTTGTCGGCAGGGAGCAGGCCTTCGGTGATCGCGAACGTCTTGGTGAAGATCGCGAAGACGATCGCCTGGAATCCGATCAGCAGCATCAGGCTGGCGACCAGCAGGGTGTTGACGTCGAACTTCACCAGGTGCCCGCCGATGCGAACCCCCGTCTGCGGGAACGCGATCGCGTACCCGATGCCGCCCAGCACGATCGCGCCGATGCCGGGGATGAGAAAGAGCCATCGCGGGCTGAAGAGCAGGAAGAACCGCAGCGTGCGCCAACCGTCGCGAAATGTCCGCAGGTGTGGCCCGCGCGTGATCCGCCCGTCCTTGTGCAGCGTGATCGGCACCTCGGCGATCCTGCGCTTGTTCACCGCGGCCTTGAGGATCATCTCCGTCGCGAATTCCATGCCCGTGCAGCGGAGGTCCATCTCCTCGTAGAACGCCTTGGTGAACCCGCGCATCCCGCAGTAGACGTCATTGACCGGCGCCTTGAACCAGAAGCGGGCCAGGGCGCTGAACAATGGATTGCCGATCCATCGGTGCGAGACCGGCATGGCCCCCTCGGCGATCGTCCCGCCCCCGCGCGGCAGCCGGCATCCCTGCACCAGGTCGTACCCTTCGCGCAGCTTGCCGAGGAATTTCGGCGCTTCGAGAAAGTCATAGCTGTCGTCGGCATCGCCCATCAGCACGTATTTCCCCCGCGCTGCGGCGATACCCGCCATCAGCGCGTGGCCGTAGCCTTTGCGACTGACCGGGACGACCCGTGCACCGCATTTTTGCGCCAGTTCGATCGACCCGTCGGTCGACCCGTTGTCGGCCACGATCACCTCGAACTCGACGCCCGCTTCGGCGAGCGCGCGGACCGCCTTGCCCACGCACGTCGCGATGGTCTCGGACTCGTTCAGACAAGGGATCACGACAGAAATCTCAGGATCGGCCATACGCAGCCGCGCACTACAGACGCAATCGACGGTTGCGTCAAGGTCGAGTGCGGTTGCATCCGCGCCGTTTTTTTAAGGAAGTCGGGCGCGCCGAATGCGTCCGGGTTACCCAGCGCGGGCACTGGTGGTGCGAGCGGATTTTTCCTGATACTCGCCCATATTGCGGAACTTCTCGTAGCGGCGTTCGAGCAGGTTCTCGGTCTTGCAGCGCTTCAGGTCACGCAACGTCTTGGCGATATATTGTTCGAGGTTGTGAGCTGCGGTATGCGGGTCGCGATGCGCGCCGCCGAGCGGCTCGGGGATGATGGTGTCAATGATGCCGAGATGCTTGAGATCGCGGCTGGTCAGCTTCAACGCGGCCGCAGCGTCGGCGGCGTTCTCGGAGCCTTTCCACAGGATGCCGGAACACCCCTCGGGGCTGATGACCGAGTACCAAGCGTGCTCCATCATCGAGACCTTGTCCGCAACGGCCAGTCCGATCGCGCCGCCCGAGCCGCCTTCGCCGGTGATGATGCTGACGATCGGCGTGCGGAGTCGGCTCATCTCCATCATGTTCAATGCGATGGCTTCAGCGACGCCGCGCTCTTCGGAGCCGAGTCCTGGATACGCGCCGGCGGTATCGACGAGGGTGACGACCGGCAGGCCGAACTTCTCGGCCAGCTTCATTGCCCGCAACGCCTTGCGGTAGCCCTCGGGATGGGCGCAGCCGAAGTTGCAGGCGATCTTTTCCTTGGTGTCGCGGCCTTTGTGGTGACCGATGAGCATGACCTTTTGCCCACCCAGACGCGCGAGCCCGGCGACGATGGCTTTGTCGTCTGCGTAGCGACGGTCGCCGTGGAGCTCACGGAACTCGCGGCAGCAGAGATCGAGATAGTCCCGGAACTGCGGCCGCTGCGGGTGACGGGCGACCTGCACCGTCTCCCACGCCGACAAGTGCTCGTAGGTCTTCTTGAGCAACGCCGTGTAGTTATTCCGCAGTTGGCGGATCTCGGCGGTGTAGTCGACGTGCTTGGTGGCCTGCATGCCCTCCAGTTCCACGATCTGATGTTCGAGCTTGGCCAGTGGCTGCTCGAAACCCAGCGTGTGACGAAGGACGGGCTTGCTGTCGGACGAGGATGTAGGTTCTACGGTTGCTGTTGCCATACGAATGCGTCCGATAGCGTAGCGTTAAGATCCGCCTGAGCCAAGCCGATTGACACCGTGCCTCGGCTCGGGGAATCTTCTGTCTGGACCCCTCCGCTGAAGCGGCAGGGTCTCGTCTCTGGTTATCGGACGCTTATGGGCTTTCGCTTGACGATCATTGGCGTGGGACTGCTCGGCGGGTCGCTCGGGCTTGCGGTGCGCGAGCGGATAAAGGGTTGTGAGATAATCGGTTGCGCGCATCGCGAGAAATCACTTGTGCAGGCCCAGGCGCTCGGCGCGATCGACCGCTGGACCCTCGATCCGGCCGAAGCTGTGAGTGAGGCGGAACTGGTTGTGGTCTGCACGCCGGTCGGTTTAATTGAGACATGGCTCGACGCGATTTCGGCTCATCTACAGCCTGGCGCAATAGTTACGGACGTCGGGAGCACCAAGGCGTCGATCGTTTCCGCCGGTGAGCGACTGATCCGGTCGCCGGCTTCGTTTGTCGGTAGCCATCCGATGGCGGGCGGATCGCAGAAGGGGGTGGCGGTCGCGCGGGCGGATTTATTCGAGGACGCGACCTGTATTGTCACCGCCACCGACCGGACCGTCCCCGCGGTCGCCGAGCAAGTCGCGCAGTTCTGGCAAACGCTGGGCATGCGAGTTGTCCGCCACGATCCCGCCGAGCACGACCGACTCGCCGCTTTGGTCAGTCACCTTCCACATGCGGTGGCTGCGGCGCTGGTCGCGTGCCAATCTCCCGCGTCGATCGACCTGCGCGGCAGAGGCTTCACTGACACCACCCGCGTCGCGGCCGGGGACGCGGAACTGTGGCGCGACATCTTCCTGGACAACGCAGGAAATGTCGTCGCGTCGATCGACCTGATGATCGAGCGACTTCAGAGCGTTCGTCACATAATTGCCGACCGAGATGCGGCATCGCTGGAAGCGTGGCTGAAGAAGCAGGCGGGTATCCGCGAGACACTTTGACGAGAAACAGCCGATCAGTCGATGGGCTGGGCCTTCTTCAGTTTCTCGATTTCTTCCTGGATCTTCCGGACTTCGACCAGCAATTCGGGCAGGCGCTTGATGGCGCTTTGCTCTCGGAGATTCTGACGGTGGGGGACCGCGGGGACGCCGCTGATCGTGGTGTTGGGCTCGATGTCGTCGGCGATGCCGGTGTTGCCGGCGGCGGTGACGCGGTCGCCGATGGTGACGTGGTCGCGCACCAGCGTCGCCCCGCCGAGGATGACGCCGTTGCCGATGGTCACGGTGCCCGCGATGCCGACCTGACCGCAGACGATCGAGAACATGCCGATGCGGACGTTGTGCGCCACCTGCACGAGGTTGTCGATCTTGGTGCCTCGGCCGACGTGGGTTTCGTTAAATTTGGCACGGTCGATACACGTACACGAGCCGATTTCGACGTCGTCGTCGATGACGACTGTGCCGATCTGCGGGATCTTCGCGTGCTTGCTGCCGTCCCAACGATAGCCGAAGCCGTCGGTGCCGATGACCGACCCGGCGTGGACGATAACCCGGCTGCCGAGGGTGCAGCGCTCGCGGATGACGACGTTGGGATAGAGATAGCAATCGTCGCCGAGAATCACGTCTTCAGAGATCGAGACGCCCGGGTGGAGGCGGACGTTTCGGCCGATCTTCGTGCGGGCGCCGATGCAGACATGCGGGCCGATCGATGCGCCTTCGCCGATCGTCGCGTCGGGAGCAATCACCGCCGACGGATGGATCCCCGGCGCGGGCTGCGGGATGGGTGGGGCCATCAGTTCCAGCACCGTTACCAGCGCCAGGTCGGCGTCGTCGACGACCAGCACCGGCACCTCGGGTCGCGGCGTGAACTTGATCTTGCGCGAGGCGAGAATCGCGCCGGCGTTACTCGCCTTGTACTGCCGGACGTATTTATCCGCCGCCAGCACCGACAGCTCGTTCGGGCCGGCACCCTCGAGCGAACTGACGCCGGTAAGCACTCGCTCGCCACCCGTTGGAGGACAGGGGACGTTCAAGAGGCTGGCAAGCTCAGCGAGTGTGGGCATGGGGTCGGCAGAAAAGTCGATGGACAAATAGACAATAGTTGATAGCACGGACGCGTCGGAAGTCTTTGCTATCGACCATCGACTTCAGGCTATCGGTTATTCGCGGGTTACTTGGCTTTGTACCCGGCGTCGAGCTTGGCGATCACTTCCTGGGTGACGTCGATGGCGTCGTTCTTGAACAGGATGTTGGCAGAAAACAGCAACTGGGTGACCTGCTGCGGATTCATCTGCTCGAGCTGCTGATCGGGAACCTCGGCCTTCTGCTCGGCGACGACGAGGTCGAAGCCCTTGGCCTTGGCGACGTCGGCAACGGCGGCGGTGATCTTGTCGTGCATCTGCTTGGCCTGCTCGCGCAACTTCCGGAATATGTCGGCCTGGCTGTTCTGAGCCCACGTCTCGCGCTCGGTCTTCTGGCCAACAAGCTGCTTGTTCAGATCGTCCCACTGTGGCGTGCCGGTCTTGAGACTGTCCTTCTGGGCTTGCAGATCCTTGAGCTTGTTGTCGCGCTCGCCGAGCTGCTGCTTGAATGTCGCGACTTCGGCTTCGACGCCTTTGTTGAAGTCCTTCGTCTCCGCCAGTTCGTTGAGGATTTTGGCGGGGTTGGCTACCGCGATCTTCGACTGAGCGTGGCATACGCCCGTCGTGAGGACCAACATCAGGCACGCGGCGACGATGCCGGTGACAAACTGCTTACGCATGGGTTCCTTTCGTCTCTACTGAAATCTCGGCGTTTATGTTCAGAAACAGACTCGACACTCTAGCAGACCCCGCCGGCAAATCCACGCGAGGGAGCGCCGACGAAGCTTACGGAAGGAAACCCAACGAGAAGCTGATGAGCTGGGTGTCGTCCTTGGCGTCCTGGGTCAGCGGGTAGGCGAAGTCGATCGCGATCGGCACCTGGCCGAGGATCGGCAGGGTGATGCGGATACCGGTGCCGATGCTGGAGCGGAGCGTGCCGAACTCGAAGTCGGGCTCGACCATGCCGGCATCGACGAATACGACGCCGCGGAGCAGTTCCTCGACCAGCGGGAACGATACTTCGGCCGACCCGGTGAGGCTGAAGTCGCCGCCCACGCGGTCGTCGGCCGGGCCCGAGCGAGGGCTGATGCCGCGGAAGGCAAACCCGCGCACCGAGTTGATGCCGCCGGCGTAGAACCGCTCGAAGAATGGCGAATCGCCGATGATATAGCCGGCGTCGGCGTGGATGCTGAGGATCGTCTTGCGGTCGGTCAGGTCCTCGTACAGCGTGTAATACTCGTCGTGCGAGGCCGTCAGCTTCTGGAACGTGTAGTCGCCGCCGAGGGTGCCGACGCCTTCCCACATGAGCTGCGAGGTAGTGCCCTTGCTGGGCAGGATGCCGCCAACGGTCGTGTCGCGGCGGAGTGAGAGCGAGAGGCTGGTCAGCCCGTGGCTGCCTTCTTCGCTCAGGATTTCCTCGGCACGGATGGCTTTATCGGTGATTTTGTCGATTTCGATGTGCTCGGCGCGGAGCCCGACCGAGCCTGACCAGATGTCGTTGAACCGGTGCCCCACGTTCACCCGGCCGCCGTAGCGGTTGTCGTCGTAATTCTCTCGCCCGCGGGTGCGGTAGTACGCTTCGGTCGTGAGGCTGTACGGCTGATCGAGCACCCACGGCTCGGTGAAGCGGATGCTGGCGTTGGTGGCCTCGGTGCCGGGTTCGAGGCTGATCCGCAGCGTCTGCCCGGCCCCAACGAACGCCCGCTCGCTGGCGACGTCGCCAAGCGAGCGAGGCCAATTGGTGATGTCGAAATTTTTCTGCGTGTAGGTGACGTTGGCGCCCACGCCGCCATTGCTGTTGACGCCGGCGCCGAAGGTGAGCGTGGCGGTGCGGGCTTCCTCGACCTCGACGAGCAGATCGCGAGAGCCTTCGGCTTCGCCGACGGGCGTGACCTTCACGCTGCTGAAAAGCGGCGTGCCGCGCAGGCGCTCGACGGCGTCCTGAACTTTGCCCGAATCGTATGTGTCGCCCGGCGAAAGCCGCAGTTCGCGGAGGATCGCCTTGTCCTGCGTCCGCGAGTTGCCGCGCGGCAGGATCTGTCCGATCTTGAACGGCTTGCCTTCCTTGATCTCGTAGACGAGCTGGACCTTGCCCGGTTCGCGCTGGAAAACTTCCTTGGTCTCGATCGTGAGGTAATCCGGGTCGGTGGCGCCCGGCTGGTAAACGTAGCCGAGCGGGCTGTAGTCGCGCACGACCTTCCGCACGTCACGCTGCAGGATCTCGGTGTCGTAAGTCATCCCTTCGACGATCTTGAGATTGTTCCGCAGGGTGGCTTCCGAAACGTTGGCATTGCCTTTGAAGATGACCTTCTCGACCGTGTAACGCGGGCCTTCGTCGATGACAAAATCGATCTGCATTTCCGACTGGTCCGGCGAGAAGACCAGCTTGCGGCCGACGCGGGCGTCAAAAAATCCCTTGTCGTTGTAGAACTTCCGAACCGCGGCGACGTCGTCTTCAATCGTCTCCGGGGCGTACGTGCCGTCGCGCAGAATCCAGACCCACGTCCGCGTGCGAATCTGGTCCTCCAGCTTGGACTCGCTGAAGGTGCGGTTGCCCTGGAAGGTAATATTGCGGATGCGGACCTGCGGGCCTTCGACGATGTCGAACTTCAGCACGCCCGTGCGGTTGACCTCACCCAGATCGACGCCGACCGACGCGAGCGGGTAGTTCTTGTTGCGGTACAGCTCCTGGATGGCCCGGCGGGCCTGGGCGATGCGGAAGGGGTCGATGGCCTGCCCGCGCTCGAGCTCGATCGTGGCGCGGATGCTGGCATCATCAATGCCGCTGGGGCGCTTGTTGATGATGATGTCGCTGATCTGCTTCTGCTCGCTGACCTCGAAGATGACGATGACGCCGGTCTTGGTGGGCTCGACGCGGGCTTCGACATTGCTGAAGCGGCGAAGCCCGAAGATGCGCTGGTAGTCTTCCTGAACCGTCTGCGGGTCGAACTTGTCGCCTTCACGGGTGCGGACGACGTTGAGGATCGTTGCCGTCAGGACCTGTGCATTGCCGGTGACGCGGACGCCCTCGACGGTGCGACCGCGCAGGTCGGCGGTGACGGAGAGGTCGCGCGCATCCGGTTGAGCGGGGGGCTGCTGCGCGCAGGCCAAGGGCGTCAGATGGCTCGTCCACAGCGCCGCAGCGGCGGCCAGAGCGAGGGCGCGTCGTGCCGAGAGATGCAGATTCACTCCGTGACCCTTCTTCCGAATGCGACTCCGTCGCGTCCAAACCCTGTAAAACCAAGCGTCCTGCGAGGATGGGCGAAGTTTAGCGGGGGTGGGGCCTTTGTCAAAAACCTCCCCGTAGGCGAGACATGCGTTCCCGCATCAGAACATGAAGCCGCCGACTTTGGTCGGCGTCAGCGCCGCGCGCGCCCTGCGGCTTGATTGGGCAGACCGGAGGGGCACCTCCCTCAACCGATGTACGCCTTTTTCTTCCGCCCGCTCAGGTAGCTTTCCATCACGCAGTCGGCGAGTTCGCCGCTGCTGGTGTAGAAGGCGACGCCCTTGGTCATCTGCGTGAGCTGGTCGACGAAGCCAACCCAATCCATGCCGTAGTAGTCTTCGATCAGCGCGAAGGTCGCGATCCGGCATCCTTCGCGGGCCGCCAGCGCGGCTTCCTTCAGCGTCGCCGCGGTCGAGCGGGGGTCGGGCGGATAGAGCAGATAACACATGTCGCCTTCAAGATGCGCCGTTGGCTGGCCGTCCGTAATGATGAAGATCTGCTTGTTCTCCCCGCCGCGCCGACGCAGGATTCGTCGGGCGAGTTGCAGTCCCATGTGCAGGTTGGTGAAGTGCTGCGGAGCCTTGTCGAGCTGGTCCACCGGGACGCGCAGCCGAACCTGGTAATCGTAGATCGTCACCGGCTTGGGCATGATCAGCGGCAGCGCCACTTCGGGGATCTTCTGTGCCCCGGAATAAAACGCGACGAAGTCGATCGAGTCCTGGGGGAACTTCGATCGCACCAGCGCCAGCATCGCCATCGCGACCTTTTTCGCCGCGAGATACCGTCCGTACCGCATCATCGAGCCGGAGAGGTCGATCATCACGACGGTCGAGCAACTGCTCATGCCCTCGCGCAGGTGGATCTCGAAATCTCGCTCGGTGAACTGAATACCGGGCTTCGTGCCTACGGCTTGGGGCTTGGTGTTCTTCCCCAAGCCCCTCTGCATTGCGTTGCGGAGCGTCTGGTGCAGATCCAACTCGTTGATCGGATCGCCAAACTCATAGTTCTTGGTGCCTTCGAGCCGGTCGCCGCCGGCGCCGCTGGTGATCTTCTCGTGGCCTTCGCGGTGACCCTGCTTGAGGTTCTTGAACACCTCCAGCAGCGCCTTGCTCTGCATCTTGGTGACCGCCTTGGGCGTGAGGCGGAGCTTGCCTTTGCCGTCCTTGTCGAGCATGCCGTCCTCGAGCAGTTTCTCAAGCATGTCGCTCGTCTTGTCGCTGCCCTCCGGCGGATTCTGCATCATCTGCTGCATGGCTTTCAGCGCCTGGTCGCCATACTGCATGATGAACTGCATGAGCTGATCGAACCCGAAAAGGCTCTCCTGGGTCGGAAATTCATGGCCGTCAAACTCACCGTAGGCGTACTTCATGAGGCACTATCTTAGGCGAATCCCCACCCATCGGACGGCACTTCTTCGCGGCCGGGCAATGTGACACCTGATACATCGTGTGACACCCTGCGCAGACCCGGCCCGGCCGAACCATCGGCCGGGCCACGGTTTACGCGGGTGATGTAGCAATGTAGCAGCATGTAGCGCGCGCTACATTTGATACATTCGCCCCACTAATCCGGCCGGGATTGCAGGGCGGATTCTTCACTTGTCAAAGAGCTTCCGGCTGCTGCCCCCTTCGGAAGAGCTTGGGTCGAGGTTG
>JBBRFH010000086.1:0-12387 GCA_038224615.1 Tepidisphaerales bacterium | reverse complement strand
CCTGACGGTTGGTGAAGAGGAAGACCATGTCCGTCAGCGCCAGCGCCAGGCAGAACCCGCCGATCGTCCGGTGCGCGCGGACGAAGAGGAACAGGTACACCGGCAGCATCGCCACAAAGGGGATCAACGACGACGGCGGCGGCTTGCCTTCTTCGTAGAGCAACGCGAGGAAGCTGAAAGAGTCATGCCGGAACGGCTGCAGGATCTGGATCGCCACATTGCTGTTCCAGAACGCATGCCAATCCCACAGCGCCAGCGGCAACGAGATGACCGCGCCGGTGCCGATTATCTTCAGCAGAAACGCCCCGCTCGACCGCACCGACAACGGCCGCGGCAACAGCAGCCAGACGAGTGGGACGAACACGATGCAATACTGCTTGCAACACAGGAACGCCCCGAGCGTGTAAGGCAGCAGCCGTGGCTTGCGGACGCCCGCCCAGGCGACCAGCGCGAACGCGAGGATCAGGAATGGCTCGCTCCAGCAGAACTCGACGACCCGCCAACCTACGGGCACCGTGAGGATCAGCGTCGCTGCGAGAATCGCAAACGCCGATCGGCCGATGCGCCAGGTGAGCAGCGCCGTCAGCGTCAGCGCCAGCAGATGCGCGTAACGCGATTCGCCGGTCAGCAAATAGCTGGGCAGATACGCAAACAAGCTCAGCGGCGGGTACGGGAAGCCGAACAGCACCCGGCCGTCCTTCATCACCTGTTTGGAATAGACCCACGCGCCTTCGCCGTAGATGTTTTTGAAAGTGATGGCGTACGGGTTTTGTCCGTGCAGCAGCGCGTCGGCCGAGTCCTGATGGAAGACATAGACGTCCATGAACGGCTCGCCTTGGCGGATGAGGACGACGCCGATCAGCACATGCAGCAGCATCGCCGCAAACAGCAGCGACGCCGACCACCTCCATCGCCGCGCGTACGCCGCCGCCCCGATACCCGCCAACGCGATCAGGACGACGCTGTTGCGCAGCAGCGATGCGTGGTCGGGGTTGATGCTCTGCATCCGCTCAAACGCGTCAGACATCGGCGTGTAGCGAAGCAGGAGCACCTGGATCAGCAGCCCGACGCACGCCACGAGAATCAGCGGCCACTCGCTGCGCCGGGCCGACTCCTCGGGACGGCGCAGGAACATCAGCGCCGCGACGGCCAACAAGAAGCTGCCCAACGACGCGATCAGCCATGTCGAGTGTGTGAACCCCCGGCTGAACGTCAGCGCCACCGCGTAATTCACCGCCGCGGCAGTCAGGCAGACGCAAGCGAGCGTCGTCGGGCTGGTCCGGCGTCGGGAGGCCGGGGTTGCATAGGAAAGCGGCAGCGGGTCAAGCATGGGTGTAGAACCCGTGTCATATCGGCAATCGGCGTCCACTTCCACGCTCGGATAGCCAAGGCAATCGCACATGCGTCCGGCTCCCTCTCCGGTTACGTCGGGACAGGCTTGGAGTGGGGGCATTTCTGCGCGAGCAGCCTTTGCACCAAAATTCCGCGAACGCGCAAGCGATTCTCTATTGCCGCAGCCCGCCGCGGGCGTCGCTTGCGCCTTCGCGTCAGACGCCAGATTTTTTCGCGATCGCAAGCCCCTCAGCCCCCCCCACAACCACGCGGGGTTCGATGCAGGAACATGCGATTGCCCTGCTCGATAGCAGTTCGGATCGCTTCGCCCCTCAACCTTCGCGCCAATCTGCGTATAATCCGACGCCCTTAACGAAAGTGAAGACCCGTGGCAGCCGATCCCAAAGCACGCATCGAACAATTCCGCATCATGGCCGACGCCAATCCGAAGGACGAATTGGCGTTTTTCTCGCTGGGCAGAGCGCTCCTCGACGACGCCCAGCCGGGGGCCGCGATCGACGCCTTCAGGCGCGTCGTCGAGATCAACCCCAAGATGAGCAAGGCCTACCAACTGCTGGCGGGGGCTCAGTTTGCGATGGGCAAGGACGATGACGCCATCGAAACCCTTAAGACCGGCGCCCGCGTGGCCCACGACCGCGGCGACCTCATGCCCCGCAATGACATGGTCCGCCAGCTCAAAGAGCACGGCGTCGAGATGCCCGAGCTGGTCTCGGCGATCGAGCCGGCGCGGACCCTCACCGACGGCGAACTGCTCTGCAAGCGCTGCGGCGAGGTGAAGCCGCGCATGGCGCGCCAGCCTTTTTCCAACGCGCAGGGAAAAATGATTCAGGAGAGCGTCTGCAGCGATTGCTGGCGCGAATGGATCGCCATGGGCACCAAAGTCATCAACGAGCTGCGCCTCCCCTTGAGCGATCCGCAGGCACAAAAGGTGTTCGATTCGCACATGTTCGAGTTCCTCAACCTGAAATGATCGGTAACGCAATTGCGGTCATCCCTGATGTGGCGGACCGCCTCGCGTGACATGTCGTCAGGTGGCTCGAAAGGAAAATTTCCTTGACGCTGGGTGGCCCGCTACCAAAAGATACGGGTGTGAAGCAGAAGTACCACACCATCATCAGGCCCACGCAAGACGGATGGTTCGTAGGATGGGTCGAAGAAGTCCCCGGCACGATCACCCTTGGAAACTCCATCGATGACTGCCGCCGGAACCTGCGCGACTCACTGCAGATCATGCTCGACACGATCCGCTCCGAAGCCCGCATCGGCATGGATGACTCGTGCATCCAGGAGATGTTGGAAATCGAAGTGGACCAGGAAGAGCTGGTCGGCGTGTGAGGTTCTCCGCAGTCTGCCCGCAGAAAGTCTCCGGCGTGCTCGTCCGGGTGACGCGGGACCCGTCCTGTCGAATCCGGTTCGTCCCGTGAAAGCCTGGGCCGACGTGCGCCTCCGGGCGATGCCAGTCGCCATGCGGATGCTGCGTGCGCACCGCGCACGACCCACGCGCTTCGTCGCTACTCGTCCCCCTGACCGAATCTGCGCCGGCCACACTTGCCACTCGTACGCACCCCGCTTGATCGGCGCTCGATCAGAGTGTCGAGTGTCCCGGACGGAATGCGAACCACGAATCCGCACGAATTCACACGAATGAGGCAATGATCCGATGCGCTGGGCCTGATTCGTGCCGATTCGTGGATCGTCTTCTTGAGTGCGCGCGGCGCTTTTCAACGGGCTCGGTTCAGAAATGTGTTCAGGACGCATTTTCAAAATCCACTGCATTCCCGCCCTGGCGGAGCGCGAAGCCCCCGGTCCGGCAGTCCGCCGCCGCGCTCGCTTGTCGCCCGAACGCAGGCCCAACTTCGCCACACCCGATATCAATTTTGCGACAGAAGCACAAAACGGAGCACCGCATTTTGGCGGGCATCGAACTGCCTTCTGCGCAAATGAAGGCCGATCGAAAGTCGTTTTTGAGACTTCCTTGGCATTTCTACGCGATCGTTATTTGTCATTGCGACATTTGGGGGTGACGTGAATCCGCTGATTTACCCAGATGAGCGGCGTCGGCCCCACCCGTCGGCGAGGGCACCGGAGGCCCTGTGCAGCCAGTGCCCCCACTGGCTGTCCGCCTCCCCGCCGGCCGGCCGAGGACGTCGGCCACAACGGTTTGACCGTCACGGCCGCCGCGTGCGTCGCCTCGCGTTGTAGAAGTTCTGCCTGCGATCATTGCCGCGGTTGAGGACGTGATATACCCCTCCGCCGAGCGCCGCAGGGAATGGTACGATGGTAGCGATGCTGGCACGGGCGGCGGAAGGGGCGAGCGCCCCCTTTTGTTCGTCCCCCGCCGCCCTGCTCGGCGGGAGGATCAAGTACAAAAGAAACGGCGGGCGACTCGACCGTCTCCCGCCGTCCCGTAATGCAAATCGCACGTACAATCAGAATACGCGGGTAAGACTAAAGGTGACCACGCCCGGCTGGTCGTCGATGTTGTCCATGTAGGCATAATCAAAGCCGTCGCCGCCTTTGATGATGCCGTCTGCGACGGTCGTGCTGTCGCGTGCGTCGAACCAGTTGGTATCTTCGTTGCCGAACATCTTCACGCCGCTGCCCACCGCGGACGGACGCAAGCCATCGGCCCTTTGCTCGATCAGGACACCATCCTTCGGGACCGGTTTGGCGACAACGACGCCATCGGCGCCTTTGAACTCGCCGAGCGTTTGCGCCTGCTTGGCCGCCAAATCATCAGGGAGATTTAGCGCCGTCACGAGGCCGACGCTATCCTTTACTGGCCGCGGCTGTAATCGCTGCCAATCATTGATCTCCTTGTCCACCGCCGCCTTTTGACTGTCGGAAGGAACGCCCGCGGAGCCGGCTACGGCAGCGTCGCCGGAGGTGGACGAGCCAACACTGTGCAAGATGATGCCTGTGCTTTCCGGGTCTTCCGACTCTGGGGCGTCGTCTGATGGCTGCAGGACGACCAGACCATCCTCATCAATGCCGATCACCTGCGGATTGTTCGGGTCGCGGTACGGCGTGATGCCCGCCGGCAACACCGGGTCTCCGCCGGTGCTGTCGGCCACAACACTCTGCGCGATCTTCCCGCGCTTCACAAAATAAGCGGCGATGTCGCCGCTGTCGGTCGAGACGCCGTGCCCACCGGGGGAAAAGGCGAGTTTGCCGCCCAGCTCGAATACGCTGCTGAAAAGGCTCCGCTGTTCGAGTGTCTCTGCCACCGCCGCCGAGACCTGACGCGCACGCTGCATGTCACGTTTCGTAGGATGTCTCCGTTTCTTCGGGTGGAATCTTCTCTGAGCAACTGGAAGCAAACCACTTGCTCCCGTACCCCAATCTGAAACCACATTTACCTAGTGTCGCTTTCTGGAAATAGTACGTCAAGGTATTTCGACCACTGCGCCGTTCTGTCGCAGGAAGCGATTTGCGCGGTACAGGGCCGATCGTCCCAGGAGAACGAAAAGGGGACATCCAGAGAACGGAAATGGGACATCCAGAATATTCCGTTAGTCATCGGGAAGATACCCCAAGTCTGCTGCTTTGTCCGCCGGGTCTGGGAGCCTTGGCACCGCAGGGGGAATATTCTGGGTGTCCCATTTCCTCAGCAACTCGACATTCGACACTCCCGCTCGGCCCGCAGCTTTCGCGCCGGGCGCGGCTCATTCTGCTCCGGGTCCGGGACCGATGCGGATGATCGACGGCGGCGGCGCGTCGGGGGGAATGGGCTGTGTCGACACCTCCGGCAGCGTTGCAGGAGGAGCAGGCGGCGGACGGGGGGTGACATGCTGCGCCTCGCCCGGCGCTGCCTCCGGTACCAGGATCGGGACGCCGTCTTCTTCGATCATGCGCAAAATACCCGTGTATTTCGGCACCGGGTAGTCGGCCTGCACTTTTTTGGCGGCGGCGCGCAGCGTGTCGACGCGGGCGGACATTTCCTGACGCTCGGCTTTCAGCTTCGTCACCTCGCGCTGCATGTCGTAATACGCCGACGGGTACGGTACGCGCACCAGCGTTCCGTCGGCGGTGCGGACGTAGGAACGGGTTTCGATGTCGCGCATCGCCTTCTGGTTGTCGGCCACCTGCTGGTCGATCGCGGTGATGCGGTTCTGCGTCAGATCGAAATCGCCGTTCAGGTCGGCCAGCTTCTTCTTCACCTCGACGTCGACCGCGAGGAGCTTGTCGTGCGTCGACTTGTCGACCCAGGTTGCGCCCCACCGATACATCTCGCGCCGCGCCATCGTCGTTTGGAGCTGCGCGTCCTGCTCGGCGAAGCGTCTGGCCAGCTTTTGGGCGGCGGGCGTTTTCTGCTGGTCGTCGGGCAACTGGTTCGCAAGTTCCGCCGACTGATCGATGAGGAACTGCACGTTGGGTGCCGACGCCAGTGCCTGCTCCATCATCGCCGCCGCCGGGCCCCACTGCTTCTGCTTCATCAGGATGATCGCCATGTTCAGCAGCGTGGGCGGGTGATCGGGGAGGATCTGCTGCAGCGCCGTGAACTGCTTTTTCGCTTCGCTGTAGTTTCCGTCCTTCGCCCGCAGCACGCCGGCGAGGTACAAAGCGGAGACGTTCGTCGGCTCGTCGTCGAGAATGCCGCTCAGGATTTTGTCGGCGTCGCGCGTTTTGCCGGTCTTGATGAGCTGGCGCACGTCCTCGATCTTCTGCGTGGTCTGCATCGCGAGCTGCCGCTGCTCGTCCGGGGTCACCCAGCGCCGGCCGACTTTCACCAGCTTGCGATCGCGGCGATCGGTCCATGTCGCCAGATCCTTCTTCGCCTCGACCAGCGCCGCATCGTCCTTGCTCTGTTCGACAAACCGTTCGTAGCGCTCGACGATCTTGTCGATGTCGGTCGAGTGCTCGACGCTGCGCCGCAGCGACTGCAACCCTTCGAGCGACCGCCCGCTTCCCGACGCGCCGCCGCCGTTGGTTGGCGCGTTGGAGAGTTCGATCAATTTGATTTTCGTCGCGACGACGACGACCGACGTGCCGTCGGCTTTGGTGACACGCCATCCCTCGGGGATTCGCCGAATCTCGCCTTCAAGCCGTTCGCCGTCGGTGGTGATGATGACGTCCGCGTGCGCGCAAGCGCAAACCGCGAGAGCGGGAATGAGCACGCGGAGCGATAGCAGCCTGCGACGCCTCATGCGGAAACGATTCTATCCGCGATCCTCGCCGAACGCGCACGATCCGTGGCGGGTCCATGCCCGATTTGCCACGAAGGGTGCGATGAGCGCGCAGGCGAACGCGAAGCAGCATTTCTACGCTTCTTCGCGTTCGCCTGCGCGCTCATCGCCACTTCACGGTTCGATTCCGCTACGCGTTGGTCGTCATTTTGCCCTTGTCGGCGGCCTGGGCGTTCTTACGCGATTCGGCCTTGTTGGCGGCCATTTCTGCGACGGTCTTGGTCTTCACCCGGGCGGCGCCTTCGGTGTGCCGGAGCTTGGCGCGCGTGCCGGCGTTCACCGCGTCGGCGAGGCGCGATTTGGCGGCGCCGATCGCGTGCGCGTACTGCGGCAGCCACTCGGCCTGCGTGACGAGCATGTCATCGGTCAACTGCCACACCTCCTCAGGATCGCACACCGCGCCCACGAGCGGGTCGTGCAGCATGGCCTGCTTCAGCAGCGTGACGTCCCCCTGCACCGCCGCCTCCATCGCCATCTCCTGCACGCGCACGCTGGCTGAGCAGGTGGCGGCGCAGGCGAGCGGGAGGTCGCCGACGACCGGCAGGCTGATACCGTTGCCATCGACGTACCCGGGAATCTCGATGATGCAGCCGTTGGGCAGGTTGGTAATGTGATTCTCGTTCACGACATTGAAATGCCCGCGATACGCCCGGCCGGTCTCCAGCGCCTCGATGATGTAGCTGCCGTGCTCCTCCGAACGATCGTCGGCCGACAGCGGCTTGGGCGCTTCCTTCAGCCAGTTCGGGAAATCCGTCTCGAACCAGTCGCGCCCCTCCGTGCAAATCCGCAGATACCCGCCGGTTTCACCGTTGATCCAACTGTTGAGACTAATCCATTTGCCGATCTCGTCGGTGCGCTTGCGGTACCACGGCAGGTATTCGCTGAGGTGACCATTCGACTCGGTGCTGTAGAAGCCGAATCGCTTCAGCACGTCCAGCCGCACTTTCTCGTCGCGCTGGAAATCGGTGACGGCGCTCATGATCTCGTACATGATCGGGATCAGGTCGTGCCCGCGCCACATCGCCCGGGTACACCAGGTCTGGTGATTGATGCCGGCGAAAATGAAATCGATTTGCTTGCGCGTGATCTTCTCATCCTGACCGATCAGCCCCTGCTTCGTCGCCCACTGCGTGGCGGCGGTGGCGATCTGGTGCTGGGCGCCCTGCACCCCGTGACACAAGCCGATCGTATTCACGCCCCCATACTTGTTGCAGGCCCAGGTGTTCATCGCCATCGGATTGGAATAGTTGAGAAACAGCAGGTCGGGCTTGCTGACCTCGCGCATGTCGCGGCAGAAGTCCAGCAGCGCGTTGATGGTGCGCTGTGCGTACATGATGCCGCCGGCACAAAGCGTATCCCCAACGCACTGGTCGACGCCGTACTGCAGCGGCACGTCGATGTCGGACTTGAACGCCTCGAGCCCGCCCTGGCGAATGGTGCAGATGGCGTAATCCGCATCCGCCAGCGCCTGGCGTCGATCGGTGGTCGCCTCGATCTTGCACGGAACGCCTTTGAACTCGTGGTCGCACAGCGTCTTCACCGCGTCGAGATTGCGCTGATTGTTGTCGCTGAGCGCGAACGTCGTCTCGCGCAACTCTTCGACGGTAAGAATGTCGCGCATCAGGCGACGGGTAAAGCCGAGCGAGCCGGCACCGATCATGGCAATCTTCAGGGGCATGGGGGTAATCTCCGCAAGTCGTTAAGTCGTTGGAATGTTTCGACCGAGATTAGACCCGCCCTCATGTGTACCTGCAACCGACGAATCGACATCGGCGAATCGACGAAAGTACTGCCAATCTGTCAACGCACTGATGACCGCTTCGGGTTCACTCCGGGGGCATTCCGTCGCCAGGTGCGGGGACGGTGGCTGGGGTGAGGAGGATCGATTTCTCGGCGAGATTGAACCCGCGCACGACCTCCGGATTGAACGGATCAATCCGCGCCGCTTCCTTAAACTGCTCGCGCGCCTCGACCGAGCGGCCGGTGACTCCGTAGGCGTACGCAAGGCGGATGCGCGGCTCGAAGCGGTCGGGCTCGAGCATCGTCCATCGCTCCATCAGCGGGATTGCCTGCCTGACGCGTTGCGACTGCACAAGCCGCATCACCGATTGCTGTACGAAGTAGGGATTCGACGGGATGGCGATCGCCGCCTCGAGGTAAACGTCCAGCGCGTCCTCGGATCGCCCGATGGTGTCGTACAGCGAGGCGAGGCGCGCGTAGGCGTTGGGCGCGCCCGGGTCGCGGTGAATGAGTTGCCGATACTGCTCAATGGCGGCGGCGTAGTGGGTTTGCGCCTCCTGCTCGCGACCCATCCGCCGCAACAGGTCGGCAATCGACCACTCGACCCGCTCGTGCTGCGGCCGGAGTTCCTTGGTGCGGCGCAGCAGCGCCAGCGATTCGTCCAGTGTCGCCGGATCGGCACGCATCGAGGCAAGGTAGATCGCCAGGTTGTGATGCGCGAGCCACGAGGTCGGCGTCCGGGCGATCGTGTCGCGCCAGAGCGTTTCCTGGTCACGATAGATGCGCGATTGCGCGAGCGTCATCGTGCCCAGCAGTGCGATGAGCGTGCCGCACCACGCGTATCGCGCCCACGGCGGCACGCGCCGCGCCACGAGCGTGAGCACGCCGCAAAGCAACCCGATCGCCGCGACGTCGCTGTGATACTGAAAGTGATCGGCGACGTATGAATAGCGGTGCGGAAAGAGGTTGAAGTACCCCAGCGCCGGAAACAACGTCCCGCCAAAGATCAGCGCCGCGGCGAGCGGCGCACGGCCGACCCGCTTTCGCGCGAGCCACAGGACTGCAACGAAGACCACCGTCGCAACCACAAACGTCCATTGTCCCATTGATCCCAGGTCGACGCTCCAACGTTCGTAACTGAACGCGAGCGATGTCGGGCAGACCACCTTGCCGGCGTACCACCACAAGGCCCGGGCCGCGACAAGGGTGCGCTCGACGAGCGACAGCGACCAGTCGTCGCCTTCGGCACCGACGACGTCGCGCTCCATCCGGCCTGTCACCATCGCGGCGACAAGTGCGACGACGAAGAACCCGATCAGCGGCCGGACGTCGCGCCAGGTCAGCCGGCCGCGCTTCCACCAGATCAACACG
Source organism: Tepidisphaerales bacterium (assembly GCA_038224615.1). Classification (GTDB taxonomy): domain Bacteria; phylum Planctomycetota; class Phycisphaerae; order Tepidisphaerales; family Tepidisphaeraceae; genus JBBRFH01. The sequence continues at coordinate 2,737 of JBBRFH010000086.1, read as the reverse complement.
AGCATCACCGCGGGCATCGTGCAGGTGATCGTCTTGCTCAGCACCGCAGAGACAAACAATCCAAACGCTCCCCACCAATGCCACCCCTTCGCAGGCTTACCGATTAGCCCCGCCACCCGTGAGTAGACGAGAATCGCCGCCAGCCAGAAGACGATCGACAGCGTGTTCTTCCGCTCGCTCATCCACGCGACCGATTCGACGTGCAGCGGATGCAGCGCGAACACGAACCCCGCCAGCCACGCCCCCTGCACCGACAAGCGCTTCAATAGTCGAACCAACAGCAGCGACGCGAGTGCGTGCAGCGCGATATTGACCGCGTGATAACCCACGACGTTGTCGCCCCAGAGCTGCCATTCGATCCAGAACGTGGTGTGGGTGAGCGGGTAATACTGCGGCGTCGCGCCGACGTCGAACCAGATTCGCTGCAGCCCGCGGGTGCTTTGCAGCAACGTGTTTCGGGAGATGTGGCGGTCGTCGTCCCAAATGAACTGCCCCCGATACGCCGGCCAATACGCCAGCGCGGTCGCCGTCACCAACAGGAGTGTGAGCCCGATTTCGCGCAGCCGCATCAGGGGCCGATTCTGCTCTGGCCGTTCGCGCATCACAAGCGACGGCGATCGCTCCGGGTTCCGACGACAGGGCAATCGTCTCGCAGGATGCCCGGTTCGCCGAGTCGTCGTCGACCGTGTCCGACGATCTCTGTTCCGGGCGGAGGAGGCATTTGTCGCCGACCGCACGCCGGGCTAACCTTTGTTCAAGGTGAAACGATCGAAAGCGGGGGTGCCATCAGCCGTTCCCGCTGCATCCGATTCGCCCGCTGCATCGAGAAAATCAGCAGCTTCTACTACCACTGCGCCTGGCACGCCTCGGAAGACGTGTCGACTCTCGCATTGAATCAAAATAGGATGCCGGAATGATCACGCGCCTCTATGCGAACAACTTCCGCTGTCTGGTGGCCTTCGAGGCGAAGCTTGACTCGTTCGGCGTGCTGTGCGGGCCCAACGGGGCCGGAAAAAGTTCGGTGTTCGATGCCCTGCGCCTGATACGAAACCTCGGCACCGGCGATGGCTTGCTCGGCGGGACTGGTGAACAGGATGTGCCCGAACTGGAGTTCACTAAATGGAACGGCGAGAGCAAGGTACAGGAGTTTGAACTGAGCCTGAGCGTCGACGGGCACGCATTTGATTACATCCTCAATGTGGAACAGAAGGCCGACTTCGAGAAGCCGCGGGTCATCCGCGAGACGGCCGTGTGCGACGGGCAGGCATTGTTCGAACGCGACCTCGACGGCGTCCGATTTCAGAGAGCGGACGGGAACCAGGCCGGCTTCCCACTGGATTGGCGACAGGCGGCGCTGGCGGCGATCCAGCCGCGTGGTGTCCATCTAAGCAGGCTAGAACTGCTGCAGGAGGAAATCGCGAAGCTGCTCATCCTGCGACCGAACCCGCGCGGCATGGATAGCGAGAGCAAGGCCGAGATGAAGCATCCGGATTTGTCGATGGTCAACCTCACTTCCTGGTATCGCTCATTAGCACAGGAGCAGGAGTGGACCGACGTGCTTCGCGATACGCTGCGCGGCATCTGGCCGGACTTTCGCTCGTTCAAGCTGGTGGACGCCGGCTTGAATACCAAAGCCTTGCAGTTGCGGTTTGAAAGTGAGGATGGCAAGCCAACCATGCTGTATTTTGACCAGCTTTCCGATGGGGAACGGGCACTCATCGGCCTGTATATGGTGCGAGCTGCCCTCGAGACCGGCGCAGCGCGGACCGTGTTGATCGACGAGCCGGACAATTTTGTCGGCCTCCCTGAGCTTCAGCCGTGGGTGCTATCGATGCGAGAACTGCTGGATGACAAACATCAACTCATTATGATCTCGCACCACCCCGAAATCCTTTCAAATTCGGGCGAAGCCAACGGACGCTACCTGTGGCGTGACAATCACACCTCACCGACTCGAATCAGGCCGCTCAAAGTGCCTGAAGGCATGACAGCCGGCGAGGCGATCGCCAGGGGGTGGGCCAGTGGCAAGTAGAACGCAAATGGTCTGCCTGTGCGAAGGAAAGAGAGGCGACAGCATTGATGAGGTATTCATCAATAAGCTGATGCGTATGGTTAAAGCCCCTTGGATTCGACCGGAAGGCAGCAATATTGTGCGCGCCCAATCTTGCGGCGGCCGGTCAGACGTCATCAAGAGAATGCCCAACGAGCTGAAGGTTTGCCTGAATCGCGGAGGCGACACAACGCTGATGGTATGGGCCGACTGCGACGATACCTGTGCCGACGGGGACGCACTCAAGGCCACGTTTTGGAAGGAGGCCGAACGACAGGGGATCACGAAAGCGCAATTCGACACAGTCGTGTTCGTCTTCGCCAAGGACCGGTTAGAGAAGTGGATCGAATTCCTGCAAACAGGAAACACAGACGAAGCGAAAGAGGGTCCACGCGTGAAGCACAACCGCGAAGTGGCCGACGCGGCGAAGAAGCTGGCTGAGCTTTGCAAGGCTGCAAGGCCGGCGGCGCTGATGTATCGAAGGCGACCGCATTTAATAAGCAAGGGCGAGCGGGCGTTTTGGCATCCGTTGTATCGAGCGGTGCGGGGGAAGTATCGAATCTTCTGCAAGGTGCGATTGCTGGATGTGGTCGAGCCCGCGTGTGGGCGGCGCGAAGCGCGGCGGTTGTCGGGATCGATCGGGCGCTACCACGTCGACTTCGTTCTATGCGATCCCGAGACGACAGA
>JBBRFH010000085.1:0-12534 GCA_038224615.1 Tepidisphaerales bacterium | reverse complement strand
CGCGCCATCAACGATCTCCGCCGCCTTATCGACCGCGGGGGTGCCGGCGCTGAGCTGCGTGAAATGGAAATCAGCGCCGGTCTCGACGACGAGGGACCAGACGCCGTCGCGCCGGATAACGCCGACGACGACGCCGCACCGGAACCGGCTTCGCCTGCCCGCGAGGTCAACCCCGCCAATGCCGAGGCGCTGCCGATCGCGGCGCTGCGGCTGCTGGAAATCTACCGCGACGTGAAGACCGGCCACACCGCCGAGGCGATCGAGCTGTTCCACACACACCGCGACGCCCTGCGCCGCGGGCTCGGCCACCGCGTCGCCGAGGCTTACGCGCTCGCGGCCGTCGCCTACGATCTTGCCAGTCGTCCCGCCGACGCCGCCCGCGCCTTCGCCGACGCCACCGCGTTGCAACCGATGGCCGACCTCCTCAACCGCTACATCGAGGTCCGCCCGCTGATCGCCAAGTACGCCCCCACGCCCGCGCCGACGCCTTGAAGTCTCTGGTGCGAAGGCGGAACTGAGCCGCGAAGCTGCGACGAGCGCGAAGGCAAACGCAAAGAATCGCATGGGTCAGAGTGCATGGACATTGGCAACCTCGTCATCACCCGCTTACGACCAACAAGAACACCAAGGACACCGAAACTTTTGGGCCAATGTGTCAGCCTTCTTGGTGATCTTGGTGTCCTTGGTGGTGATCCAGAGCTTGCATTGACTGACCCGGCCCAGAATCTGCCCCGCCCAGGCATCGCCTTCGCGTTCGCCTTCGCGCCCGTCGCATCATCGCGGCCGCTTTTCGTTCTCGTGGTTGCAGGCGCACGAAATGCCGTCTTGCCCTAAGATGTCCGGTCCAGCACCCGATGCCCGCGCTCGCTATTCCAATCTCTGCTGATCGCGCCGTGGCGCGGGCGCGCGCCGCCATGTTGCTCAGCACCGCCGTCCGGACCGTGATCGTCGTCATGGCGATCGTCGGGATGGCGATGGTCGTCGTCCTGCACGACGACAGCGCCGGCAGCGTCATCCTTCTGTCGGCGATTTCGTTCTGGCTCATGCTCACGCTCCACACGGTCCGCAATCAGCAGGGACTGCGCCGCGTCGGCTTGATGATCGAGTCGCGCCGATTTGATGACGCCGAGCAGACGCTGGCAGGCGCGCTCGGATCGTTCTCGCTGTATCGCGCTCCGGTCCTGCAGGCGTTGCAGAACCTCGCGGCGTTGCGCCACCTGCAGCAGCGCTTCGACCAGACGCGCATCCTCTCGGCCGAACTCCTGCGGCACGACCCGCGCCCGCAATCGTCGCGCCCCATCCGCCTGCTGCTCGCCGAGGCCGCCCTCGCGCTTGACGACCTGCACACCGCCCACGCCACGCTCACGCAAATTGGCAATTCGGGATCGTCGCTGCGCGAGACGCTCAAGCTGACCGAGCTGCAGATCGACTACTGCGTCCGCATCGGTGCCTGGCCTCAGGCGTTGGAAAATCTGCCCTGGAAGATCGAGCTGGCCGAGTTGCTCCCCACCGAGTCCGCCGCCCACGTCCAGGCGTTGCTCGCACTGGCCGCGATGAAACTGCATCGGCTTGACTGGGCATCGTGGCTGCGCCACCGCGTTGAGCTGCTCGTCGACCCCAATCCCCTCATCGAGCGCCGCCCCATCCTGCGCGAAGTCTTCGTCCCCTGAAGCGCACCCCGTTTTGCGCCCCCCGCCTGCTCGCATCATCCGATTCCGTCTGCAATTACAGCCGAATGAGGCTCGTTTGTTCGGATCGCCTTCGTGGCACTGGTCGTTGCACCAGGCGACGACTGGCCCCGAAGGGGCCGCAGACTGTAGCCACGGGTGCAACCCGTGGACGCGAAACCCGCAAACACGAGACGCGGGCACGCCGCAACCCGTGCAACGGTTCATATTCACCCCCACCTGCCCCGGAAGGGGCAGAGGCAACGCCGTTGCGGCAATCGGATCAATCGAACACATACCGCTCGTCGAACGCGACGCCGTGCGCGCTGAGGTTTCGCAGGTATTCGGACTGGAAATCCTCCTTCCGATGATGCTCGGCCTGGCCCGCGATGTACCGCTTGAGCGCCGGTTCCTGCGATTTGCTGACCGAGCACACGCCGTATCCCTCCTGCCACGCGAAAGCATTCAATTCAGGGAAACTCTCGTGCATCCACTTCGAGGACCGCGCCTTCACCGTCCGCATCAGGTCGGAGATCGCGGCGTCGGTCCGCCATCGGAGGTACATGTGCACATGATCTTCCACGCCGCCGATGTCGCAGAGCGTGCCGTTCTCCGCGCGAACGATCCCGCCCATGTACGGATAAAGCCGTTCGGCGACGTCGGCGCTGATCCACGGCGTTCGGAACTTGGTCGAGAAGACGACGTGCAGGAGCAGTTGCGAGTAGGTGCCAGGCATCGTGCCTCCTTCGCCCCTCCGGGGCGACGTGGTGTCGTGAACCCGTGTTCCACGGGTTGCACCCGTGGCTACAAGCCGGCGCCCCGTCGGGGCGGGCAGAGTTAGTTGGACGGCTGCGTGGACCGATCGGCAAGCGTCTTGAATGCGTCAGTAGATGGCCCGTACCGGAAAGCTAAGGGCGGGGGAGCGACCGTGCAATGTCGCAAGGCGCGGGTGCGTATGTTGGAGGGGACCGGCCCCGCCGTGCGTCATCGCCCGTGTGGCGCGGGTGGTTCCTCTTCGTCCCGCGGCGGCAACACTTCAAAGCCGCGCGGCACGACACGCGGCGGCAGCCGGCAACGAATTTCAGTCCCGTCATGGGATCAGGCGAGTCGTCCATGCGCCCAGTCGATGCTTGTGTCGCCGCGGCCAAAAATGCGACCGCTCGCCCATCCGTGACCCGAACCGGCGCTACAACTGCGTCGACGGCCCGCTGGTCGGCATTGGCACGGGGACCGGCGACAGGATGTTGCTCGTCAGGCTCAGCTCCTCCGACAGCGCCCGGAGTTGCGTCCGCACCGCGTCGCCGGCCGACAGGGATTGCTTGATCCACTGCTTGGACGACTGCAGCGACGGGAAATTTAGATCATTGGCGAGGTACTTCTGAAGATCATCGCAGGTGCGGAGGTATTGCCCGAGCGCCTCGTTGGCCTGCGCGTAGAGGACGTTGATCTGGTCGTAATGCTCGCGCACCTTGCCCGTACGTTCGACGGCGGCGGCGCGCATCTGCTCATTTTGGATCGTGCTCACGTCGCTGTTGCGCGCCGACGTGTAGAGAAACGCCTGCGAACGCATGACGTCGGCCTCGGAGCGGACGCGCTGGGCCTCGGCGCGGACGACCTCGATCTGGTCCCGGAATTCGTTGAACGCCGGCCGCAGGTCGCCTTGCGCGTCGCGCAGCGTCCGCAGCGCCGCCTGCGCCACGTCCACCCGCTGCTGCGCCGCCGTCATTCCCTCGCGCGTCTTGACCAGCAGCGTCACCGCCTGCTCGGTGCGATCGCCGGCCGGGTCCTTGCTCGCAACGATCCCATGACAACCGCCGCTGCCGAGAAGGATCGACGCGGCCACGACACCACCGAGAATGTGACGGATGAAAATCAGCATTGCGTCAAGACAATAGCTGATGCGCCGCGCTTTCGCCGGGAAAAGCAGGCGAACTACGGGTTATCGGACGAGCGCGCCGCGTTCACGGCGTTCAATCGAAGAGCAACTCGACACTGCTCCGCCGGTATTGCGCGGGCGTAAGCTTCCATCGCTGCCGGAAAACGCGACACAGGTAATTCGACCCGCTGAACCCGCAGCGATGGGCGATGACCTCGATCTTGTCATCGCTGCGCCGCAACGCCCAGGCCACCAACCGCATCCGCTGCTGCGTGAGATAGGACGACGGCGTCATCCCGGTGGCGCGGCGGAAGTGCCGTGTCAGGTGCTCGCGGCTGCAGTCCAGCCGCTCCGCCAGCGCCTCGACATTGAACCGCGCGTCGCCTGCGTGCTGCTCGATCAGCGCAATCGCCCGCTCGACGCGCGGCTCGAGCCGCAGCCGCGAGCGCGTCAACGCACTGTAGAGTTCCATCAGCAGTGCGTAGCACTGCGCCGACGCGAGATAGCGGTCGATTCGCTGTCGCTGATCGACCCGGCCGGAGAGCGCGAGCATCATGTCGGTGACGGCCCGATCGTTGCCCAGGTCGAGCACGGGCCCGAACGCCGCATGGATCCGCCTGAGCCAGCGCAGCGCTGTCTGCCCGGTGATCGAGACGAAAACGAGCTCGTACGCTTCACCCGGGCGTGACTCAGGCGCGTACCCGTACCGGAACTGCCCGGGGATCTGGTCGATGAACGCCCACCCGCGCGGCAGCAGCCGCCGGTCGCGCCCACGTTGATAGAAACCCGTTCCGCCCAGCGTGAGCTGGAGCGCGACGTGCGGCGGATCAAGCCGGGCACCGGCATCGTGGAAGTAGGCCGCGCTGTCGCGCGATTCGCGCCCCGCACCGCCGAGCCACAAGAGCGGCTCGTCCGTCCGCACGAACGGGTCCGCCGGCGGCGGCCGCAAAATCGACGTGGCGTCGCCCTTCGACGCATCAGCGGAAACACCCGAATCAGGCATATCACGTTTGTACTATCGCATTTGTCCCCCCGCCACCAACAAATCGCCGATAGCAAAACTCGCGATATGACTTCATCCAGCGTGTCATCGACGGCCATCAGTTTGAACGCATGGTGCGACAGGGCATCTGCAAGCCCGCAGTGTCGTTCGACATCAAGCCCGCCAACTCGATACGGGCCTCTGAACCGGAAGTGATCATCTCATCGACCAGGCGATGACCGAGTTCAACCACCTCCGGCAAGCCCACCACTGCCCCACCTGCGCCCGCCGCGACATCTGCCTCGTCCCCCTGGAGGAACCGCGTCTGTAGTCCCGCCGAGTTGTAGTCCCGCCGAGTTTGTAACCCCCCTCAGCGCGTGCTAAACTCCGCCGCAACACCCTGGAGAGGTGGCCGAGTGGCTGAAGGCGCAGCACTGGAAATGCTGTTTATCGAAAGGTAACGCGAGTTCGAATCTCGCCCTCTCCGTTTATCGAAAATCGTAAGTCCTTAAAAAAATGGACTTACGGTTTTCGAGCCGCCTTTGAATCCCGCCTGTGTCTTTTTGACGCCTGTTTTTTTGTCTTATTTCGCGTGTATTTTGTCTTTTCGTCAGGCAGTCATTGGCTGAATCCGGCCATCGCTGCACACGAAAGGATTAGATCATAGGCATCCGACACCGCGAACTGAAGACCGACGGGAGTGGGCAGTTCTATAGCTAGCTTGGCCGCAAGGCCGACATCGCCGGCCAAACCAAGTTCAGGCTGGGGCATGACCATGCCAAGGCCGAACTCGCGTATGCGAAGCTCGGATCGCTCTGGCTGGTGGTGGTTTCTGAGCATAAGGCCATCGAGCGGGCGTCCGACGGCTTCGACAATCCTGGCCCAGCATCACAGCCAGTGTGGCATGAGCAAGCTCTGGCGATCGCTGAGGCGATCCGCAAGCACATTAACACCGTCCGGGTCGCGACGCCCGACAACATCGAAGGCGTGGCCGCATATGCCGCCCACCTTGATTACCTGCGACAGAGGTACGGGCACCTCGTGACCATCGTCCCAGCCGACAATGAGGCCGCGGAGGCCGGCAAGGCCCAACACCGCCACTTCGCCGAGCACCGCAGTCGGCAGGCTGGGCTCAATGCCCGGATCGCTGCCATTCCGGTGCCGTCCGGCGTCACAGGCACGTCGCTCTACCAGGCAATCAACCGCTTCGCCGCGCGGGCCATCGAGCAAACGACGAAAGAGTCCGGCAAGATCGAGGCGGCGAACGCACAACGCCTGAAGGCCAGCACGCCCGACATGGACCTGAGTGAGTTCGGGTACTCGGCGATGGAGCGGCTGCGGAACTACTGGACAGCCCGGCCGGATTCAAAGTTGCGTGGTGGCCGGGCATCCGGCCGGCCGATCGGCTTGACGACGGTGGACAATCATTTATCGACTGCCCGGCGACTTGTCCGGTGGCTCGACAAGTCGGATGGGTTTGAGTGGGAGATGCCCCGCCATGGCCTAGATGCCCTCGTGGCGAACCTCAAAAAGATTGAAACAGTTGAAGAGGTAGCGAGCAAACGGCACGGCGTGAAGGTGTTCACCGTCGATCAACTCGTGGTGATGTACCGGTCCGCCACCGACTTCGAACGGCTGCTGTTGCTGCTTAGCTTGAACGCCGCGATGGCCCAGGCTGAGGTCAGCTCACTGCGGTGGGATGAAGTCGAGTCGAACCCGCAGACAATCCGGCGAGTCCGGCGGAAGAGCCGCGTGTACGGCGAGTTCGCCGTGTGGGAGCAGACGCAGGCGGCACTCGGCTGGTGGTGCCGCATGCGACCGCCAGCCGGCCCGCTCGTGGTGGTCAGTGCAGGCGGCACGGCCTACACGCGGACGCAAATTGCCAATGCGTGGTTCAGGCTTCGGGGTCAAGTCGAACGGGACGCTGGTCAGTCGATCGACTGGTGGCTGCCGTTTAAGTTCTTGCGGAAGACGGGTGCCCAGATGGTCCGGCAAGTCTCTGATGGCGAGGTCGCAGGGGTGTTCCTCTCGCACGGCCAGCCTGTCGCGTCGGACGACCTCGCCGACAAATACTCTAATCGCCCGTTCGACAAAGTCGCCGCCGCTCTGCACGCCGTCCACGAGCAACTTCGCCCAATGTTTGCCGCGGCGACTGACGCGTTTTCGAGTGCGGCCCTCGGCCATGGCTGGCGCCGTCGAAAGCAAACGGCACCAGATGCTGGCGGAACAACCGCATAGCGATCGAGCCCGAATGCCGACACACCTGCAAACGCCCGGCGATTCGGTGATCTGCAGTTGGGACGAGCATCACCTTGCAATCCTAGCATCCGTCAAGGAGCACGCGGATGTTTGACGACCACTCACAGACCGTATCAATGCGGACCGACATTCCCCAGCAACTCGATCGGATCGAATAGTCCTCGCCGCGTAACAAATACAATGCCGACACGCGTTCCATGGTCAAAGGACGAATTGCTCGTGGCGTTCCGGCTCTATTGCCGGACGCCCTTCGGCAAACTCCATAAGCACAACCCCGATATCCGACTCTTCAAAACGGGGACATTTTAGGGGAGGACGACAGACGCTCGTCGTGGCACGTTCGCCCGAACAGTTTCACGATCGCCCAAGGATGATCCCCGAAAGAAAGGTGCGACATCGTGTCGCTTCCGTAAACCTTTTTTCGCTATTGACGCCGTGAATTTGCGCGCGAGTATATGCGGGTAGGAATTCAGGAGCTAAAGCGGCTCCTCCGGGGATGGGATGTGAGAGTCATCCAGCAACTGGGGTACTCGCTTGTGGATCGGGACTTAACCGCGGATGATCGGCAAATGGCGCTCGATCGGACGGTGAAGCTGAAGGCGAGGCCGGGTTTTTGGGGAGGCGAAGTAAATATGCAAATCGTGGGGTGCGCTTCAAGAGGCGCACGATCGCACATGTTTGCGATCTTTATTTTTTTGTATTGAATTGACTAGATCGGTAGGCCCTGCGGGGGCCTCGATGTGCCTGCGTACATATCTAGCGTTCGCTGAACGCTCGACGCGCGGCGCATGTGGTCTGCTTTTGTTTAAATTTCGGGAGATTGCTATGAAGTCGGGCATACAGCAACGTCGTTCCGCCGCAGTGAAGCGGGCAAATATAACAGGGAAACTTCAGTCTGCCATTAGGCCGTGTTTCGAAGACGTCGAGACGCGCACGCTACTCAGCGCCGGAACCCCCAATTGGGGACCGACAGCCCTGCCTGCCATTTCCGGGTTCCACTTCGACTACCAGAACGGCTTGACCACCCAGGCGGATGGGAAGATCCTCGTCGCCGGATATGTCGGCACCACCGGCACGGGCAACGGCTGGGATTTTGCCGTGGCGCGCTACGACGCCGCCGGCGCCGTAGACATGAGCTTTGATGGCGACGGCGTCGCCATCCTCTCACTGGCAGGCGATCAGGACGCCAAGTCCATCGCCGTGGACGGCGCGGGGAACATCCTGCTGGCCGGCTCCAGCGATGACGGCACGACCCAGAGCTTCGCGGTCGCCCGTTTCACGAGCGCCGGTGCCATTGATACCTCCTTTAACACCACCGGTTACAACTTAGCTGCCTTCTCCCCATCTTCGTATTCCGTCGCCTACGGCATCGGTGTGCAGAGCGATGGACATGTCGTGGCCGCCGGGCAGGTCTTCAACACCGCCGGCAACCGCTACGACTTCGGCCTCGCCCGCTTCAACGCCAATGGCACGCTCGCCAAGGCTGTCACCAACAACCTCATTGCCAGCAACACCGAAGGCGCTACCGATCTGGTCATCCAGCCCGACAACAAGGTCGTCGTCGTGGGTGCCAGCGATCCGGCCACGGGCACAGGAAACAACTTCCTCGTCGTCCGCTACACCGACAACGCCACGCTGGACACCGGCTTTGGCGGGGGAGACGGCTTCATCAACGCCTCCAACGAATTGATCGGCACCAACGCGAGCCCCGCGCTTGCCTCCGGGCGCAGCGTCGCCCTCCAGGCCGACGGCAAAATCGTCGCTGGCGGGTCGTTGACGACGGGCAGCAATACAGACTTCGCCGTCATTCGCCTTATCAGCAATGGCACGGCCGACACCGGCTTCGGCACCAGCGGCGTGGTCACCACCGGGTTCACAGCGGTGCCCGCGACCGACATCGCCGGCGCAGTCGCAATCCAGACCATCGCCGGCGGAACCCAGAAGATCATCGCGGTCGGTTCGACCGGCGCGAATGGCAGCATCGGCATCGCCCGGCTCAACTCCTCCGACGGCTCGCTTGATACGACCTTCAACGGCACCGGCAAAGAGACCATCACCGGCGCGGATGTGGAGCGCGTCCCGGCCCTGGCGATCCAGACCCTGCCCGGCGCCACGCCTGGCACGTACAGCAGCAATATCGTTGTCGCGGGCGTCCGCGGCAATGTCCTTCCCACCCTGACCGACAAGGTGGTCCTCGCCAGCGTCGTCGCGCTGGACACGACCGCCGCCCCCAATATCGTGTGGGTGGACAACCCCAGCGACTGGTCCATCTGGACCGACGTCGGCCCCGCGGGCCTGAGCTACGGCGATGCCGTCAGCAGCGGCTCGGTGGTAGGCGTGTTCGGGGTGGATGCGTTCACGACATTCGGAAATGATTCGGCCCACGGCGTCGTCGGTGCCGTTGCCGGCGTGAACACTGGCGGCACGATCAGCGTCTTCAACGGCCTGTACAAAGAATCGAACATTATTGTCAACAAGGACATCACAATCGATGGCCAGAGCCGCGCGGGGGTTATCGTCGCCCCGGCCGCCGAGGACAGCAACGAGAACAGCCTGTTCGGCGGAGTGTACCAGCACGGGTTCCTGATCCGCTCCAGTGGCGTCACCATCCAGGATCTCACGATCGACGGTGAGGCAAACACGGCGTTGACGGCTGGCAAGAACAACTACCGCGTCGGTATCATGAACGACTACCTGACCGGCGTGGTGTATGACAACACGACGATCACGAACGTCACGGTGCAGCACGTCTACCGCCGCGGCATCCAGTTCAACAGCGTGGTCGCCGGCGACCGCAGCACGGGAAACGTGGTCGCAAGCAGCGCGGTGAACGATGTCGAACTGGCCGGCGCCGGTTACGGCATCGCCATCTTCGAGAGCGAGGTCGAGGTGCGGGACAGCACCGTAACCGACGTCTCCAGCGGCATCGTGGCCAACTATGTTAATACGGCCGCCAACGCGCCGATCGTCAACATCCACGACAACACAGTCAGCAACGTCGATTACGGCCTGGACGTCTCGGGCCTTGGCGAGGGCAGTGTTCTGAACGCCAATACAGTGAACGTCTCCGGACGCAACACTGGCATCGGCATCGTGTTGCAGTACGTCGAGGGCCAGACCACCGTAAGCAACAACACGGTCACGGGCAGCGGCGCAGACGCCGGCATATGGCTGTATCACAACGAGAACGCCGCCAAGCCGGTGCTCGTGCAGAGCAATTCATTCAGCACGACCGGCAGCACGGCGGCGGCGGCCGGCGGCGGCACCGGCATCTTCATGACCGACGAAGGCAGCCTCTTCGGCGACGAGGATGCCTCTTCGTACGCGACGCTCAACGGCAACACGGTCAGCGGGTTCGCGGTGGGCATCGACGTTTCCCGCAATGGTATTGCGCCGGCACCTGGCCACCCGGTGATCGCGACGGTCACCGCCAACACGATCAACGGCGGTTCAGTGGCACAGTTGCGCGTGAACTCGGCCGGCAGCACGATCAGCAGCAACCAGTTCCTCGGCACGATGCCGGTGAACGGCAAGCGGATCGACGCCACGGCCGATTATTCCAAGGCCACCCTGCTGGCCGGCAACACCTTCGATACGGCCGTGACCAATAGCAGCGATCCGTCGGACATCTGGGCCAATATCCAGGGCGGCGTGAACGCGGCGGCTCCGTCGGGCGATCTCGTCGAGGCCAAAGCGGGCACCTATATCGAGGATGTCACCGTCAACAAGTCGGTGACGATCAGCGGCGCCGGCGTGAGCGCCAGCACCGTATCGGGCGCAATTGGTGGAAGCGGCACCGCCACGTTCCAGATTGGCGGAAGCAACGTGGAGATCAGAAATTTCAAGATCACCCGCGAAGGGAACAACCCGACCGACTGGAACGGCGCACTGAACAGCGCGGGCATCGCCATCCAGGGCCAGGCCAATACGGGCGCGAACATCCACGACAATTTCATCACCGGGATGCGAACCGCCATCGACATCAACGACAGCAGCGGCCACACGATCCATAACAACCAGATCAATAACAACCGCACCGGGCTGATCTTCCGTAACCAGACCGACAACATCGTGTTCACCGAGAACGAGGTGAAGAACAACACGACCGTCGGCATCCTGTTCCTTGATAGCAGCGGTGGCACGAACACCCCCGTGCAGTCGGCCGCCAACAGCTCGTTCTTCAACAACGACATCAGCGGCAACTGGTACGGTCAGATCGTCGACCGCCAGGCGGGCGGCTCGCTGCTGACTCCGGGCACGAACGTCAAGGACTTCAGTGGAAACTGGCTGGGCACGACCTCGCCGGTCATCACCACCGCTAACAGCGCCGAGCCGGGCTACTCGGCCCAGATTCCGGCGTGGGGTGGCGGCACCGCCACCGCACCGGGCGGCCAGCCGGACATCGCCGGTACTGCCTCGGCCAACATCGATATCACGCCGATGCTTGGCAGCGGCACGGACACCTCGGCCACCTACGGTTTCCAAGGCGACTTCAGCACGCTCTGGGTGACCACCCAAGGCGTGCAAGCCGGAACGACCGGACGCATCCAAGAAGGCGTTGACCTCGCCACCACCGGCGGAACCGTCAACGTGAAAGCCGGAACTTATGTCGAAAACGTCCACGTCAACAAGAGCCTGAGGCTCTTGGCCGACACCGGCCGCGTCAACACCACCATCGTCGGCACCGCCACCAGCACCACCGATGGAACCCTCACCGTCACACCCGGCGTCAACAACCTCACCATCGGAACCACAGGCCACGGGTTCACCATCGAAGGCTATGACGCCATTCTCGGCCAGGAAACAGCCGCCATCTACCTCGACGGCGATCATGCCAACATCACCATTCAAGGCAACAAACTCGTGGCCCAAGGTGATATGGCCCTTGATTCGGCCTATGCCGGCACGATGAACAACATCGTCATCAACGGCAACGAGTTCGCGGGCAACACCTTCACCGGCGCCACTCCCGCGACCGGCGACCAGTGGACCGTTCCCAACGTCGCCCGCCCGATGGTCTACTTCGGCAACAACAACAAGTCGAACATCACCTTCACCAACAACCTCATCAGCGGCAACACCGGCGTCAACGGTGTGGGCAATGTGTCGGTCAACATCGACTCTGCCGTCGCAACCATCACCGGCAATAACTTCACCGGCGACGCCGCAGGCGAAGGACAACTCCGAGTTCGTGGTTCCAATACGCTGGTCGATGACAACAGCTTCTCCGGCAACACCAACTATTCAGTGGTTGTCGGTGGAAGCGGCACCGGCAACGTGGTGACCAATAACACCTTCAACTCCACCGCCAATGTGGCGCAACTGTCCATCGCACCCAGCGGTGTGGTGGTGACTGGCAACGCCTTCCACGGCGCGCAGGCAACCAACGTGCGACGCATAGCCGCCACCTCGGCCTACAGCATCCCCACTTTGCTGGCCGACAACACCTACGACACCGCCGTCAGCGTCCGCGATGTCTCCACCGTCTACCTCCCGTCGATCTGGGCCAACATCCAAGGCGGCGTGAACGCGGCGGCGGACACCAACATCGTGGAAGCCTACAAGGGCACCTACGCTGAGCAGGTGAACATTACCGACAAGAGCCTGAGCGTTCGCGGGCCGAACTACGGCAAGGCCGCCAACGACCTAACCCGTGTCGCCGAAGCCGTTGTCGTCAACTCGGCATCTAACACCAATCAGTACTTTGGCGTGTTCAATGTCTCCTATACAACCGTAGGCGGTTTCAACAA
>JBBRFH010000084.1:0-12539 GCA_038224615.1 Tepidisphaerales bacterium | reverse complement strand
GAAGGAAGACGCGAAGAATGCCCATTTCGTTATTTCTTCGTGTTTCCCTTCGCGTTGATCATCGCGCTCATCGCATCTTCGCGGCTCGTATGGTTCTGAGGTCGCAATGCTGGGGCTGATAATTACTCGACACTCGACACTTTATGCCTGTGCGCGGGGTTCACACCTGAAACGTATGACACAACGCGTGGTTGTAGACGAACATAAACTACTTAACCCCGCCAAGGCGGACTACGCCTTGCTCGTCGTGTGCCAGATGAGATTGTTCCAGAAGGGCGACCATAAAGCTGAGTATATCAACTACCAATCCAGCGTGCCGCGCCACGTTTTGGTGAGGTCTTCGATGGAAATTTCGGTGCCGCGCGCCGGCTCGGTCGTCAGCGACAGTTTACTCAACCCCTGCGTGATGCCGAGTTCGACGACCCCGGCGACGCCCGTGAAGGCGCGCGTGATCGCCTGCAGGTCGCCCGACGATTTCAATTCTGCGACATACGCCCCCGGGCGTTCTTCAAAGGCTTCGGGCGATTCAAACAGTGCGCTGGACGCGATCAGGCCGATGCCCGAGGCGATGCACATCTCCGCGGCGCTGACGGCGTACCCGCCGTCGCTGACGTCGTGGACGGCGGCAAATTTGCCGGTGCGGACGAGCGTGCTCATCGTGCGGTGCAGCGTGTTCAAGGTCGCAAGATCGAACGCCTTCTCCGCGCGGATGAGCACCACGCGGCTGTTCTTCTGCTTGAAGTCCATCGTGACGCATTTGCGGACATCGTCGACGACGCCGATCGCGCTGATCAGCAACGTGCAGGGGATCCGCGTGACCTTGCCCGTCTCGGCGTCGGTGAACTGATTGTGCAGCGAGTCCTTGCCGGAGATGAACGGCACGCCGAACGCCAACGCGGCGTCGCGGCAGGCTTCGCAGGCGCGGACGAGCTTGCCCATCGCCTCTTCGTTGTCGGTGCCCGGCCAGCAGAAGTTGTCGAGGACCGCGAGTTTGTCGATGTCGGCGCCCACGCAGACGGCATTGCGGATCGCTTCGTCGATCGAGGCGATCGCCATCAGGTAAGGATCCTCAATGCCCGGCGCCATGCCGCAGGCGGCGATGACGCCTTGGGTGCTGTTCGGCTTCGGACGAATCACCGCAGCGTCGCTCGGGCCGATCTGCTGCGGGCCGACGAAGGGCTTGATGACGCTGCCGCCTTGCACTTCGTGGTCGTATTGGCGAACGATCCAGTGCTTGCTGGCAACGTTCGGACGCGCGAGTGACGCGAGCAACGTAGCACGGACGTCCCGCCCGTGTTTCCTTTCTGAAGACACGGGCGGGACGCCCGTGCTACGAATCACAGCCCGCCGCGTCGGCATGGGGATGCCGTCGTGGAGGAAGTGCATCGCCATGCGGCCCACTTCCTCGGCTTTGTAGCTGAGGATGAGTTCGTCGCGTTCGGTGCCGAAGGTGCCGATGACGGTGCTCTCGACGTTCTCGCTTTCGGAAAGTTCAAGCAGTTCCTTCACATGCGATTGTGGGACGCTCAGGACCATGCGCTCCTGGGCCTCGCTGATCCAGATTTCGTCGTAGCGCAGGCCTTCATACTTGAGCGGAACCTTGTCGAGATGGATCGACGCGCCGATCTCGGATCCCATTTCCCCGACAGCGCTGGAAAGCCCACCGGCGCCGCAATCGGTGACGGCGGTGTACAGGCTGCGGTCGCGGGCTTGCAGGAGGACGTCCATCATCCGCTTCTGCTCGATCGCGTTGCCGATCTGCACGGCGTGGCTGAACTCGTCCTGGTGTGTGCTGGTAAGTTCGGCCGAACTGAACGTCGCGCCGTGGATGCCGTCGCGCCCGGTTCGCCCGCCCATGACGACGACGGCGTCGCCGCGGTGTACCTGCTTGCTGATCTTGTCATTGGGAATCAGCCCGATGCAGCCGGCGAACACCAGCGGATTGCCGATGTAGTTTTCGTCGAAGTAGACCCCGCCGTTGACGGTTGGGATACCCATCCGATTGCCGTAATCGCGCACGCCCGCGACGACCTGCTGGAGAACACGTTTGGGATGAATCACGCCGTTGGGCGTTTGGGCGCGCTCGGGGTTGGCGACGCAGAACGTGTCGGTATTCGCAATCGGTTTCGCGCCCAGTCCCGTGCCGAGCACGTCGCGAATGCACCCGCCGATGCCCGTCGCAGCGCCGCCGTAGGGTTCGATGGCGCTGGGGCGGTTGTGGGTTTCGACCTTGAAGCAGACGGCGTCGGTGTCGTCGAACTTGATGACGCCGGCGTTGTCCTTGAAGACGCTGAGGCAGAAGCCGTCGTCGCGACGCTTCATCAGCTCCATCGTGCTGTGAAAAATCGTTTCCTTGATCAGGTTCTTGTAGGTGCGGACGGTCTTGCCGGATTCGTCGACCACTTCGACGGTGCTCTTGAGCGTTTTGTGGACGCAGTGCTCGGACCACGTCTGCGCGAGCGTTTCAAGTTCGATGTCCGTCGGCTCGCGGCCGGCGTCGGTGTAATATTTCTGGACGGCCTGCATCTCGGTGAGCGAGAGAAACAGGTGTCCTTCGCGCGAGAGCTTCTTCAGTTGCTCGTCGGACAATTCGCGAATGGGCACGCGGCGAAGTGCGAAGCCGTGGTCGGCGGCTTTGGCAAATTCGCGCGGGAGGAACGGCTCGAAGTGGACCGACTCGATCACGCTGTTGGCTAGCGCGCGAGTGGCGGCCTGGAGTTGGTCTCGCGCGATCGCTTTGCCGAAGACGTAAGCCCGGCCGGTGCGGACGGCGCGGACCTTCAGGCCCATGTCCGCCAGCGCCATTTCGGTCGAGCCGGCGACAGGGTCCATCACGCCCGGCTTGAGGTGTACTTCGATGCGCGATGTCGTCGTGATGTTGGCGAGCGCTTCGACGATCGCGAAATCCTCGACGACCGGATCGGCCAGCAGGTGCCTCGCGGCCTCGTCGATGCGGGCGCGAGGTTCGTCGGTTTCAATGAAGAATACGCGAAATGCGCGGGCACGCGGGCCCACATCGACGCCGAACTGGGCGATCTGCTTGGCCGCGGCTTCTCCCTGCGGGTCATGGCCGGCGGCGTCGGGGCGGGTCCACGCGTCGATGCGGTAAATCATGGGGAGATTGTAAGGAGGGGCGACGATGAGGCAATCAGGGGGAGAGGCAGAGAGGCAGAGAGGCAATGAGGCAATGAGTGAAGACCTCTTCGTCCCTCATTGCCTCTGTCCCTCCCTCATCGCCTCCGCCCCCTTCAATTCTTCGTCAGCCGCTTGGCGTACTCGCGCCACTCGTTGGCGAAGCCCGCGTAGTCGGTGTTGTAGAACTTCTTGAGCATTTCCTCAGGGTCTTCGCCGTCCTTGATGGCATCGATCATCTTGAGGAAGTTTTTCTTGTTGGTCTGCACCAGCAACTCGACCATCGTCTGCATGACCGGATAATACTCGCCGGCCGGGATGGTGCGGCTGTTGAAGAGCTGTGACACGTCTGCGCCCTGCAACGCCATCAGCCGCGCCATTTGGTAGCGGCCTCCCAGCGGGATGACGCTCAGCGCTACCACCTCCGCTGAGCCTTCGTTCAGCCAGCGCGGGATGAAGACGTTCGATTTGTAGCGCGACAGGAATGCGTGCGTGAATTCGTGTACCAGCACATAAGACCACAGCCGCTCGGCGTCCTTGATGCTCGAGTTGCCGGTGAGCGTGGAGTTGGGTTTCCACATCGCCATGTGCCCCCACCCGCGCGAGTCGCTTTGGAAGTAGCCCGCCACGCGGTTGGTCGCGGGGAAACCGTCCGTTTGCTTTGCGAACGTTGAGAAATCCTGGAACTCGGCGAACATGTACACTGGCAGCTTGCCGACGAACACGTTGTCCTTCGGGTCCATGTCGAACTGCTTCGCGACCACCGTGTAGGCGCGCTCCAGGTTCTTTTTTAGGAAGTCGAACTCGCGCTTATCCCAGTCAGTAAAGATGAGGAAATGCTCGGTCTCGACTTCCTGGAACTTCGCCCCGGTCGTCTTGGTGGCTTCCGCCGCGAAGCCGCGCGCGTAGTCAATGGCGACCTTGGCCTGCTCCGGGGTGGCGGGCGCGAACTTGATGACCTTGCCGTCGCCGCTGTCGTTCCCGCCCGGCTGTGCCACGATGCCGGTCTCGCTGCTGGGCGGGGTGACGTTCGAGGCGCTGGCGGGTGCCTCGGTGTTGCGATGGGGCGGCGTCGGGGTCGACGCGCTGATCTTCTCGGCGCGGGGCTTAAGGTCGGCGTTGATTTTGACCGCATTTCGCAGTGCGGTCTGGGCCTGTTCCTTGGCGCCGAGGTTCCACGCGAACTCGCCGAGCGACAGCCAGTCGTTGCCGCTGGCGCGGTCGATCGTCCTGGTGCGCAGCGCGACGGCGCTGGCGGGCGTGATGTCGATCCAGCCCAGCGTCTGCTCGTCCTTGCCGACCTTCAGCGTGAACTCCGCGTCGTCGAAGCGGATGAGCAGCCCCTTGAGTTGCTTGGCGGCCTTGGCGTCTGCCTTGACGAAGACCTCCGCGGGGATGGGCTTTTCGAGCGTGACGGCGTCGGCGATCGCGCGCGACGACATCGACGCCATGGCCAGCGCCAATACAACCGCCGCTCTCACCGTCCGTGACGGGTCCAAAATCCTCATCATGAATTCACCCCGTATCGCGGTTACGATACCGCCCGCTTGATGCGCCTGTCCAGTTTCATCGCTTGCTTCGGATTCCTGCTCGCGCTCGCAATGCCCCTTCACGCGCAGCAGGCAAGACCGCCGACCGCCGAACTGCTCACCCTCGGGCCCGGCGACGAGGTATGGGAAGTGTACGGACACAACATGCTGCGGATCACCGTCCCCGATCCCGGAGGCGACCCGTCGCGCGATCTCGATGTCGCCTACAACTGGGGCCTGTTCGACTTCGCGCAGCCCAACTTCATTGGCAACTTCGTGCTCGGCCGGATGACGTACACGATGGACGGCTATCTCACCGAGGATGCCCTGCATGAATACCGCGCGAACAACCGCCGCATCGATCGGCAACGCCTGAACCTCGCGCCGCAGCAAGTCATTCAGTTGCTGCGGTTGTGCGAAGAGAACCGCACGCCGGCGAACAAGGACTACAAGTACGACTACTTTCGCGACAACTGCTCGACCCGCGTGCGCGACATGATCGACCGCGCGTCGAACGGCGGCTTGCGCCGGGTGGCCGGTGCCCAGCCCTCGGCACATCCGGGTCTGTCGTATCGCCAGCACGCGTTGCGGCTGATGCAACGCGACTGGCTGATGATGATCGGCATCGACTTCGCGGGTGGCCCGGCGATCGACCGTCCCCTGTCGACGTGGGATGCGTGCTTCGTCCCGATGGAAATGATTCCGGTTGTCGCACGCTTGTCGACGTCTGAACTCGATCCCTGGGTCAGTACGCGCCCCAACGAGCCTGACGCTGCACCGCGTCGCTGGCCGGCATTGACGGCAATGGGCGTCGCTTGCGCGCTCGTGATCGTTTCGCTTGCCAAATGGAAGTTGTGCCGACTGACGATCTTGTCGCTGGTGCTCTGGTGGACGCTCAGCGCCGCGGCGGGGGGATTGTTGCTGTTCATGTGGCTCTTCACCGATCACTGGGCGACGTACCGAAACCAAAACCTCCTGCACTTCTCGCCGATCGCGTTCGTCTGCCTGGCGCTGTTTGTCTTTCGTCGTTCGCGCTGGTTGCGCTGGCCGGCATTGGTGATCGTGGCGATCAGCATTTTTGCGCTATTGTTCAAGGCAGTCGGGCTGCTTGCGCAGGACAACATCGCGTTCATCGGGCTGTCGTTGCCGATCAACCTGGCGGCGCTTTGGGCGGCGTGGCGATTGACACCGGCCAAGCCGGTTGATGAAGTGGCCTCTACGCCATCATGAAACACCGCACGCTCGCCGTTATCGCTCTGAACGTCTCGCTGGTCTGTGCGCTGATTGCCACAGGTTGTCAGTCGGCTAACAAAGGCACCGGCGGGCCGCTGCCCAACCCACCGAAGATGCCGCCCCCGCCGCCGGCGAAGCGGAACATGCCGATCGATCCCGCACTGCACACTGCGGCCGAGCAGGAACTGGGCATGGCGTTCGCATCGAACGAACCTTTCATCCGCGCCAACGCAGTCGAAGCCACGCAGAATGGCATCGGCGCCGCCGGCATCGAGCGGTATTTGAAGGGGTTGGATGACGAACAAGCCGTGGTTCGATTTGCATCGACGATGACAATCGGAATGCTGCGCGTGCGTGAGGCGTATCCCAAACTGCTGGCCATGCTCAATGACCAGAACAAGCTGGTTTGCGTGGGTGTGCGATATGCACTGCACCGCATCGGCGACATGCGTTTCTCGCACGATCTGGAGGTTTTTGCCGCCGACGCCTCGCCGCGCGTGCGTGCGAATACTGCGCTGGTGCTGGGTCTGCTTGGCGAACCGAGCGCGACAAAAATACTGCGTCCAATGATGGCTGATCTTGACGCGTCGACGCGGCTGCAGGTGGTGGAATCGCTCTATCGTCTCGGCGACGAGAAGGCGCGTGACAAGCTTGTCGTCGGCACCGTTGCGATGGACCCGTATGACCAGATCGTTTCCCTCCTGGCGCTCGCTGGCCCGCGCGATAACAGGGTGTTTAAGATCCTGGCCGGCAAGCTGACGAGCGATTACGACGAAGTCTCGCTCGCCGCCGCCCGCGCCCTGGGAATGATCGGCAGCGACGAAGGCATGACCGTCGCGCTGCGCAAGGTCGACGCCAAAGACCCGCGCCAGCGCAGCATGGCCGCTTTGGCATTGGGCGAGATCGGCCGTAGCGACGCCCAGCCGGAATTGGCGAAACTGCTCAGGGACAGCGACCCGTCCGTCCGCCTCGCCGCCGCGACCGCAATCCTGCAATTGAAGCATTGAGACGGGTCACGATTCGCGCCGATTCGGGGTTTGTGGAGGTGCTGGTGAGAGGGCGCGATCTGTTGCTGAGGCGCTGAGGAGAGGCAGAGACACCAAGGCACGAAAGCCACGAAGTTCAACACGAAGAAATTCAATTCTTCATGGCTTTTTTTGTGGCTTTTGTGATTTCGTCTCTCTGCCCCGTAGCGATCAATCCAGACGGATTTCGCGCCCGGCTTCGCTGCTGTGGTCGATGGCGTCGAGGAGGGTGGCGACGGCTTTGTCGTCCATCAGCCGAAAGCCCATTGCGGGCTTCATGTCGGTTCCACTTGCCTGCTGTGTGACATCCCCCCTGCGACAAACCACAGCACCACGCCGGCGGCGGCGACGCAAAGGCCGATCACCATGCTGAGGGTGAGTGTCCCGACTTCGGTTGGCTCGACGCGCATGCCTTCGATCAGTGTGCGCGTCAGACCTTCCAGCACCATCATGATCGCCATCCCACGCCCCGGCGCTGCGCCAAGCGTGAAGAAGAAATACGTCACCAGCGCGATGAGCGATGCGGTGACGGTGCTGATGAGTTGTGTGTTGATGACCGGACGTGACCGCTCGGCGGCGACGACGTCGGTGAGTCCGGCTTTCTCGGCCTGGGTGCGCGAAAGCAGGTGTTCGCGGCCGGTCACGGGATCGCGTTCGACGAGCCGGAAATCAGGCGCGATTCGACCGGCCTGATAATCCTCGACATACGGAGGGCTGCCGTAGGGAAACGTCACGCTGATCGGCGCGGGCAGGTTGCATTGTTCGCCCCAGCAACAGCCATTCAAAAAGCACCCCACGCGGCCGAGCGCCAAGCCGATCATCAGGCAGGGGGCGATGACGTCCATCCCACGCAGCAGCGGAACCTTCCGCCACAATCCATAGGCGACGAGCGTCACGAACGCGAAGATGAACCCGCCGTAATAGACAAGCCCGCCGCTGGCGATATTGATGGCGCTGAGGAAGTTTTGCGAGAACGTTCCGCCGGTGAATTCATGGTGGAACTGGATGACGTAGGCGATGCGTGCCCCCACAAGCCCGCTAACCAAACCGAGGATGCCGGCGGTGGCGAAGAAGTCGGGGTTAATCCCGCTGCGGCGTGCCAGAAACTTCGCCAGTTCCATTGCCAGCAGGAGACCGATGACGAGCATCAATCCGTAGCTGTGGACCGGGTAGTGGACGAATGGAATGTTGAACAGTTCTGGGAACATTTTAGGAAGGGAAAGCGTAGCGGGCCATCGCCACTTTGTCATTCTGAGCGCCGCGAAGAATCGGCTCGCCGCCGCTGAAGCCCTCACGTTGTCAGAAGGGGCATACGAAAGTGGGGACCTGTATGGATGAGGCG
Organism: Tepidisphaerales bacterium; assembly: GCA_038224615.1. GTDB lineage: Bacteria > Planctomycetota > Phycisphaerae > Tepidisphaerales > Tepidisphaeraceae > JBBRFH01. The sequence goes on along the minus strand of JBBRFH010000084.1, from coordinate 4,278 downwards.
TTCAATCCGCGTGCGCGGAGGAGAGGGCCTCCACGCTGCCGATGGATCCTTCGGGGTTCCTCAGGATGACAGGATTTTGCGAATTTCCAGAGGTCTACTTGTTGCTTGGCGGCGGGGGCAGCTCCGGCGGGTTTTGCAGCAGCATTTGCATGTGCGGGAAGGGGATCTCGATGCCGGCCTGATCCAGCGCGATCTTGGCGCGCTCGGTGTACTCGTATTGCATCGCGTCCTCGTAGCGCTCTTCCTTGATCCAAAAATGCAGCACCAGATCGACGCTGCTGTCGCCCAGGGCCTTTACGACCACCTCCGGCTCGGGCGCCTTCTGGATGCGCGCGTCCTGATTGACCAACTGCAACAATACGCCGCGGGCGTGTTCGATCGATTCCTTGTAGGCGATGCCGATCGACACCGTGGCGCGGGTGATGTCGTTGATGCTCTTGTTGATGACGGTTTCCTGAAGCATTTTCACGTTGGGCATGACGACGACGTCGCCGTCCATGTTGACCATGCGGGTGGAGCGGAAGGTGACCCTCTTGATCTGCCCGAACTGCCCATACGCCTGGACCCAATCGCCGACTTTGAAGGGCTTGTCCCAGAAGATCATGATGCCGGCGATGAAGTTGGCGAGCGTCTCCTGCGCCGCCCAGCCCACTGCCAGGCCGATGATCGAGACGCCGGTGAGCAGCGCGGCGATCTGGATGCCGATCTGATTGCCGGCGATAATCAGCCCGAAGCCGAGGATGCCCCACTTGAGCAGCATCGAGAGCATGTCGCGGATGCTCTCATCGACGCCGGCGGCTTTCATTCCGCCGAGGATGACTTTCTTCACCGTGCGGTAGATGAAGTAGAAGACGAGGAACAGGAAGATCGCCGAGATCACGCGGGGAATGAACCCGATCGTCCAGGTTATGGCGTCCTGGATGAACGCCGTCCAATACTGCGGCCTTAGCGCTTCGCGGATGTCGAACTCGCCTTGGCCGCTGGTGACCAGTTGCCAGAAGCCGATCGGTTGCGTCGACGGCTGGGAGGCGGGAACGGTCGCCGGCATCGTGGTCGATTGCCGGCCGACGGCATCCGTGGGGACCATCTGCCCCAACGAAGCCGTCGCGAGCAGGCAGGTCATGAACAAAGCAATCCGGCAGGCAAAGCGCATAGGAAATCTCCCGCTGCGCGCCCGCGGACGCGCAACGTCTGTTCACTGCATCGGCACGACATCGACCCCGGGTTAAGAATCGGAGCGACACACCCGTTTCGCGGCGGCCCGAAGGGCGCGTCAACGCTGGCGCAGGCGCAGCGCGGATTTGTCGATCACAAGCCCCGGAAAGTAGTCTTTGGTTCGCATGTCTGACGAACAGGGGCTGAATGATCCGGTCGGTCACGTCGCGCGGCGGCCGCTGCTGGCGATCGCGATCGCGTTGATCGTCGGTGTGGCGTTTCATGCGCGGTTGCCGCACATGGTCCCGCTTTGGATCGTGTTCGCCGGGCTGGCACTCGCGGTGAACGGTGTCGTTCGGTCGCGCCCAGCCGGCGCGCGCTGGCGCTGATACTTGCAAGCACCTTGGTCGGGATCGCGATCGCGCAACTATCCGCCTTCCATTTTCCGGTCGACGACATCGCGCAGTACACCGGCGATGAACGGCGCTTGGCACAACTGGAACTGGCGATCGACGAGCAGCCGCGAATCGTTTCGATGAACTTCGGGCAGACGCGGGCATTGCCCCCGAAGCAGACCTGTTTTGCCGAGGTGCGGGCGGTGCGAACACGCCAGGTATCAGGTGTTGGCGGCGGGTGGACCAAATCATCCGGGCGGGTGCTGGTGCAGATCGTCGAGCCGCACCCGGAGTTGGCGGCGGGGCAGGTGGTGCGGGTGATCGCCATGCTCGATCGTCCGGCGCCGGCGATGAACCCGGGGCAGTTCGACTGGGCCCGCTACTACCGCGACCAGCGGGTCATCGGCAGCGTCCATGTGCCGCACGCCAGAAACATCACGATCATCGAGCGCAACGGGCCATCGCTGCACGCGCAATGGATCGCCTGGACGCGCGCCAAGCTGGCGGACGGATTCACCGACCGGCAGTCGCTGGATCACGCGCTACTGCGGGCGTTGGTGCTGGGAGACAGCGATCCGGAACTGCGCGATGTTCAGGAAAAATTCCGCGCCACCGGCACGAGCCATCACCTGGCGATCAGCGGGATGCACATCGCGGTGATGGGCGGGTTTGTGTTCCTCATCCTGCGACTCCTGCGTCTGCGCCCGCGATTGGCGTGGGGAATCGCGATGCTTTTTGTCGCAGCCTACGCCTGGGCAGCACTCCCTTCGCCGCCGGTGGTGCGGTCGGTACTGCTTTGGATGACGCTGGGGGCGGCAATCGTGATGCGCCGGTCGGTCGATTTGGTACACCTGCTGGCGATCGTCGCGCTGGCGATGCTGCTGTACCAGCCGCTCGACCTGTTCAACGCCGGCTTCCAGCTCTCGTTCTGCACCGTACTCGGGCTGATTCTGCTGACCGAACTGCTGGTGCAGTGGTTCGATCGGCGCGACCCGATCGACAAGCTGATCTCGCCGCGCGACCACCTGATGGTGCGCCTGGCAGCCAAGGTCGACGGGCAGATTTTACTGCTGATCGCCGCTGGACTGGCGGCGTGGCTGGTGTCGATGCCGATCATCGCGGCGCAGTTCACGCAGATGAATCCGTGGGCGATCTTCTCCAGCATCGCGCTAGGCCCGATCGTGTTCGCGGCACTGATCGGCGGGCTACTGAAGATCACGCTGTCGGCGGTTTTTCCCAGCCTGGCGACGTGGTGGGCATGGGGCGCGCAGGGGCCGGTCTACGGGATGCGCAAAGGCGTCGGATGGCTGGCGCAGCTTCCCTGGGGCGACGTCCCGCTGCCGGCGCCGCCATGGTGGGTGCTGCTGGGGTATTTCGTGTTGCTCGTCATTGCGGTCCGGCGGATCAAGCGGCCGGGATTCGCGCTGCTGGTGCGCGTCGGGTGGCTGGCCTCGCTGTTTGCGATGCTCGTCCTCCCATACCGGTCGGCGATCGCGCAGCACACCAGCGGGAGCGAACTGCGGGTCACGCTGCTGTCGATCGGCGCCGGGCAGTGTGCCGTGATTGAGCCGCCGTCCAAGCGGACGGTGCTGATCGACGCCGGCACGCTCAGCATGGCCGACCCGGTGCGCAAGTGCATCGGCCCGTTCCTGCGGGCGCGCGGGATTACCTCGATTGACTCGATCGCGATCAGCCACGCCAATACCGATCACTACAGCGGCGTCGCCGAGCTGGTCAGCGCGTACGACGTGCGCGAGGTTCTGACCGCGCACCCGTTCGAGGACTCGCTCGCCACCAGCGCCACCGGCCAGGAGCTGCTCGCGAACCTCGCCCGCTCGGAGCGTAAGCCGCGCCACGTAGCGCCTGGCGAGGTGACCCCGCTGGGTGCCGATACGACGATGGAAGTCCTTTGGCCGCCAGCAGTTGGAACGGAGGATGGGGAGACCAATGACCAGTCGCTGGTGATCCGCCTGACCCACGCCGGGCGTCGCGTGCTGTTTACGGGTGATATCGCCGACGGCGCGATGTCGGCGCTGTTGCGCAATCCCGAGCGGCTCAAGGCCGACGTGCTGGTAGCGCCGCACCATGGGAGCAGCGAATCTCAGACGGACGCCTTCATTCGCGCGGTCGATCCGGCGACCATCATCTGCTCCAACGACCGCACGCTGACCGGAAAGCAGATGAATTTCGACCGTGCGGCGGCGGGGCGAACGCTTTTTCGGACGCATACCAGCGGCGCAATCGTGGTACGCGTGACTTCGGACGCGGAGGTCTTCGTCGAACCAATGATCGCGGCCTCGGCACGCTGACTTGCCAATGAACGCCTGTTTTTAAGCAAAAAACTCGCATCCGTTCCCGTAGCAACGCCGTTCAGAACCTGTTCAACCGCGGCAGCAGAACCCCGGCCGCGTATCGGACGTACATGCTTTGCAGGGCTTTCCTTGCGCGTTTGGTCTTGAGTCAACGCGCGTTCACGGGGTACACTACCGGCCGCGACGTACGTACGAGACAGACTGTGTTTCTGCCCCCGCGGACCCGCCTGTTCGGCTGTATGTAAAAACCCCAAGATCGCGTGCGGAGTGGCTCGGGAGAGTGCGAAACGGTCTGTTCACCCATGGACCCGACGCCCAGAGATTTGGTGCAACCTATGGCAAAGAACCAGAAAAAGTTGGGCGAAATCCTCGTGGAACTGGGCATCTGCCAGCCCAAGCAGGTCGAGAAGGCCCTC
>JBBRFH010000083.1:0-12646 GCA_038224615.1 Tepidisphaerales bacterium | reverse complement strand
CCCATGACGATCCCGACGCTCGACTACCAGCCCCCCGCCGACCACGCGAAGCCGCGTCGGTTGCAGATCGCGTACCTCGCGCCCTTCGCCGTCTTCATGCTCTTCACGTTCGCCGGCGGGCAATGGCCGCAGTTTTATCCGCTCTCTTACGTGCTGAAGACGTTCGTCGTCGCGGTCTTGCTTATCTGCTTCTGGCGCTACTACTCGACAATCCGCTGGACGCATCTGTGGCTCGGCGCGCTCGTCGGCATCGTTGGGGTTGTGCAGTGGATCGGCATGGAAAAGCTGTTCATGCACTACGATTCGCTCTTTCGCTGGACGCGTATAAGCGGGGACGCAAAATCTGTTATTGAAGGCGCTTTCCGCCCGCTCGATCATTTCGAGTCCCCGCTGCTGGCGTGGAGTTTCATCGCCGTCCGACTGCTCGGCGCGAGCCTGCTTGTTCCGGTCATGGAGGAGTTGTTCTGGCGCGACTATCTCTGGCGATCCATTGCCAGCCCCAACGATTTTCGCCTCCACCAAGTCGGCGAATACGACCCGCAGGCGTTCTGGTTTGTGCCGATCGCATTCGCCACGGTCCACCCGCAATGGCTCACGGCGATCGTCTGGGGGCTCCTGATCGCGTGCCTGCTGGTGAAGACCCGCTCGCTCGGCGCCTGCATCGTCGCCCACGGCGTGACGAACCTGCTGCTGGGCCTGTACGTGCTGAAGACGGGCGAATGGTTTTTCTGGTGATGATTTGCTTCTAATTCGGTAGGCTCAACTTATGTTTCACGGTGCAGGAATAGTCGACATCTTCAAGAGTGTCCTTTCACACTCCGGGGCCTCGCCTTCTCTAGGGGTGGCGGAATTTTTGGCCGCGCCGAATTTCAGCGCCGACGACCATGCCCGCTACGCGGTTCTGGCAGAAACGGCTCGCTGTAGAGACTTGACCACGCGAGAAGCAGGCGAACTCGACAGTTACCTCGAAGTAGACGCCCTGCTCACGGCTCTTCGCTTGAATGGCGAGCGCGCATTTTACCGCTAACCGATGGCCGCCCTTTGCAGCATCATCACTTTGTTTGTCGTGGTCGGCGTCGCGTTCCTCGTCTACAGCGGGCTTGCGGGCATCGTGGCCGTCCTTGTGCCGGGACGCATGCGGCGAAAGGTCACGACATTTCTTGCGATCCTCGCGCTGTTTCCGTTCTTTATCATCGGCTTCTATTGGTGGCAGAGTCGACCGGGCGTGGTCTTTGAGAACACCTTCGGCTTGTCTCCACCTGTCGACGTCAAAAATATTCAGAGCGAGTTCGCGGTGCTGGGCGACAGCGGGCACTGCTACCTTGCGTTCGATGCCTCGCCACAAACGATCGCGCGCCTCTCATCGCTGATGACGCGAAATGACAATGCGTTGTGGACCGCGAACGCGATCCCATCGTGGTGGCAACCGTCACAGTCGCTACCCACCGTGCATCGATGGGAAAGCAGCGCGGTGCGTAAAGGCTTCTCAAACGAACATGCCCAGTTGATCTACGACACGACGGCCAGCCGGGCGTGGTACGCATGGGAAGGCATCGACTGAAACCATTCCCCTTTTTGCCGTCTAACTCCTATCATCGACACCATGCCGTCCCGCCGTATCTATTTCGATAACGCCGCGACCAGTTTCCCGAAGCCGCCGGCGGTGACGGAGGCGATGGTGCGCTTCGCGACCGAACTCGGCGCGTCGGCCGGGCGAGGGGCGTACGCGGAGGCGGTCGAAACCGGGCGGCTCATCGGCGAATGCCGGACGCTGCTCAATCAACTCTTCAACGGCGAAGATCCGAACCACTTCATCTTCACGCTCAACTGCTCGGACGCGCTCAACATCGCCATCAAGGGTCTCATCGAGCCAGCCGAAAAATCGCACGTCATCTGCACCGCGATCGATCACAACAGCGTTCTTCGGCCGATCAACGCGCTCGTCGAGCGCGGGTGGACGACGATGACGCGCGTGCCGGTCGACGCGCAGACAGGCCTGGTCGATCCGGACGACATCCGCCGGGCGATCCGCCCGGAGACGAAGTTCATCGCCGTCACGCATGGCAGCAATGTGACGGGGACGATCCAGCCGATCCGCGCCATCGGGCACATCGCGCGCGAGCACGGCGTGCCGTTCATTGTCGATGCCGCACAGAGCGCCGGACACATGCCGATCGACGTGCAGGCCGATTGTATTGATCTGCTCGCCGCCCCCGGACACAAGGCGTTGCTCGGGCCGCAGGGCACTGGCTTTCTCTACCTTCGCCCGGGGATGGAGCGCATCGTGCGCACGCTGCGCGAGGGCGGCACCGGCTCGGTTTCCGAGCACGCGACACAGCCACAATTCATGCCCGACAAGTACGAGCCCGGCAGCCACAACGCGATCGGTATCATCGGGCTGGCCGAGGGCTTGCGGTGGGTGATCGAACAGACGATCGAAAAACTTCACGTACACGAGATGGAACTGGTTCGGGCGTTCATCGACGGCGTGGGAGATCTGGATGGACTGACCTTTTACGGCCCGCAGGATGATCAGCATCGCATCGGCGTCTTTTCGATCCGCATCGACGGCTACGACCCGGTCGAACTGGCGCGAAAGCTCGAGGAAGAATTCGGCCTGCTCACCCGCCCCGGCCTGCACTGCGCCCCGCACATCCACGAGACGCTCGGCACCGCTTCGCGCGGCGGCACGACGCGGTTCTCATTCGGACCGTTCGTCACGCTTCAAGACGTGGCGATCGCCGTCGATGCCCTCACCCAGATCGCCGGCTCGCTCGCCACGCGATAGATGACATCGTCATCGTCGAACGAGCAGAGACACGAAATCACGAAAGCCACGAAGGAAGCCACGAAGAAATTTTTGCGTTCTTCGTGCTGAACTTCGTGGTTTTCGTGCTTTCGTGTCTCTGCAACTATGCGACGTATCTACTTCGCAGGTCGGCGCGGGCCGGCGCCCTTTTTCTTGTCGCGGCCCTTCGATCGCTGGGCGCGCTTGGTCGCGCCGGGGACGATCTTCGGCTTGCCCCTGGCCAGCGGATGATCGGCGCTCGCCGCCGGCTTGCCCTTTTTGTTCGGATCGCGTTTCGGCTCGCCCGTGCCCTGCGTGCCGCGGGTCAGCACTTCGTTCACCTGCAGGTCGAGTTCGCGGCGCGGGAGATCCACGCGCACGATCGTCACCCGGCAGACATCGCCGATGCGGATCTTCTGTCCCGTGTTCTTGCCGCGCACCACGCCGGCCTTGTCGTCGACTTCCCACCAGTCGTCCATCAACTCGGTGTAGCGAATCAGCCCTTCCACCAGGTACTGCTGCAACTGGATGAACAGCCCGAAGTTCGTCACGCCCGTGACGACGCCCATGAACTGCTCGCCGACGTGCTTCTGCATCAGCTCGAGCAGCTTCACCTGGCGCAGCTCGCGCTCGGCGTCTTCGGAACGTCGCTCGGTGTAGCTGATGTGCTTGCCGGTCTCGGTCGCTTCCTGCATCGTCGGCACGTCTTCCATCGGCCGTTGCGGACGATGGCGCGGCGGGGCGCCGTCGGCGTAGTCGACGTCGATCGAATCGAAATACGCATCGAGCAGCCGATGGATCGTCAGGTCCGCGTAGCGACGGATCGGGCTGGTGAAGTGACAATAGTGCGTGCTCGCCAGCGCGAAGTGCCCGATATTCTTTGGCGAATACTCGGCCCGCGTCAGGCTGCGCAGCACGGCGAGGTTCACCGCGAACGCTTCCGGTTTGCCCTTCACTCGCGCCAGCAGCGACTGCAGCACATGCCGATCGACTTCGCCGTCGAGCTTGTGCCCCAGCGCGCCGAGGAACACCTTCAATCGCTCGGCGGCCTTCGGATCCGGCTCGGGGTGCGTACGGCGGAGGAACGGCACCTGCAGCACGTCCAGCAGCCGCGCCACCGACTCGTTCGCCTCCACCATGAACATCTCGATCAGCGTGTGCGTGAAGCTGTCATCCTCCGGCACCGCGTCGATGATTTTGCCCTCGTCGTTGAGCTTGAGCTCCATGCGCGGCAGGTTCAGCACCAACTGCCCCGCCGCGTGGCGACGCTTCTGAATGCGCTTGGCAAGCGCGTTCATATCCTGCAGCAGCTTGACGACTTCCGGCTCGTAATCGCTCAGCTTTTTCGGCCCGTCGGTGTGATAGACCTCCGCGTTGCCGTCGATGATATCCTGCGCCTCGCGATAGCGCAGGCGCTTGTTGCTGTGGATGATCGTATTCGCGAAGCGCGACCGCACCGGCCGCACGTCCGCGTCGTAGACGATGAACGCGCTCTTGCACAGGCGCGGCACGCCTTCCTGCAATGAGCAGATGCCGTTGCTCAGCACCTCGGGCAGCATGGGGATGACGTGCCCGGGGAAATACGTGCTGTTGCCGCGCGCCCGCGCCTCGACGTCCAGCGGCGATCCCACCGGGACGAAATTCGACACGTCCGCGATGTGTACACCCAGCTCCCACATACCGTCGTCGAGCTGCTTGAGGCTGATCGCGTCGTCGTAGTCTTTGGCGTCGTCGGGGTCGATGGTGCAGACGAGCTGATCGGTGATGTCCAGCCGATGCCCGTAGTCGCCCTTCTTGAACTCCGCCAGCGCCGCCGACGCCTGGTCCTTCACTTCAGCGGGGAACTCGCCGGGCAGCGCGAACTGCACGATGACGGTTTTGAGGTCGACGTCCTTCTCACCCTCGCTGCCGAGGATTTCTGAGATGACGCCCATCGCCGCTTCGTCCTTGGTCGGAAACTCGGTGATCTCGACGACCACCTTCGTGCCCGGCTTGATGTACTTCGTCGCCGCGTCGGGCGTGAAGATCATCTCGGTGTACGTGTTGCCGTCGGGCAGGACGAACCAGTTTCCGTCCTTGCGCTGCAGCGAGCCGACGAAGCGCTTGTTCTTGCGCTCCATCACTTCGACGATGCGCCCGGAGACCATCGACTTGCCGTCCCGCATGCTGCGGCTGACGACCTTGGCCTTCACCACGTCTCCGGTGATGGCAGAGGCGGTGTTGTCGCGCTCGCCGATGTAGAGGTCTTCGTGGCTGGTCGGGTCCATGGGGATGACGAACCCGAACCCCTTCTTGTTCTGCCGGTAGGTGCCGACGATCTCATCGCCTTTAGGCCCGCTGCGCTCGGTCGGCAGCACCAGCGTGCCGTGCTGGCCGAGGATGATGCGCCCCTCGTTCATCAGTTGCTTCACTGCATTGCGGAACGAGGGATAAATCTGCTCCCCGCCGAAATGCAGGGCTTTGGCGAGTTGACGGGGGTTGAGCGGTCGGTAATTCGACTGCTTGAGTTCGGCGAGAATTTTGCCTTCCAGGGGATCGGGCATGTGAAAACGTTAACCTTCTAAAGGATCTGATTCACGCACATTCTGCAGGAAAGTACCGCGATCGCGCGTGGAATCGAAAACACTATTGTCCGCGATTTCCCCGATTACGCAACAGCGTCGCCCTGTCGCGTTCAAGCCGGTGCAGAAGCACCGATGCGATGAGGCTCAGCACAACGGATCCTGCGAACGCCCACACGCCCCATTGCAGGCGGATGTCGGTGTTGCCGGGCAGGCCCTTGATGGCGACGACGATCAGTGCCAGCACCATCACGTCGAGCATCGAGAACTTCCCCATGTGATGCACGATCGTCAGCCACCGGCCCGCAGGTCGCCGATCCGCGAGCACCTGCTGCGCCCACGCCATCATCGCCAGCTTCAACGCGGGGAAGATGCAACTGAAGAACAGCAGCAGAAGCCCGATGCCCTCGTTGCCGTGCTCGATCATCGAGAGGATGCCGCTGAGAAGTGAGTATTGCGACTGGCGCAGCAGCGACGGCTTGAGCAGCCGCACCCACGATTCCATTTCCCCCATCCCCGGCACGATCGTCATGCACGGCGCGATCAGCCCCAGCCCCAGCAGCGCCGCGGCGATCAGGATGCACAGGCGGGTGAAGTGCAGGGTGTGGGTCATCTGTTGATGCGTGTGAAGTGACGAGTGATCCGTGAAGCCGCCTATTTGCACGGATCACTCATCACGTCACACGGCTTATCTTCTGGCCGCCATTTCGATCAGGTCGGCCAGGGGCGTTTGGCGGTCGATCATCTGGATGTCGAGGCGGCGGACGGTGCCGCCGGGCGCGAGGACGTTTTCGCCGGGCGAAAGCGAATCGAGCGGGACATCGAGGCGCAGCGCCAGGTCATCGCCGACGGGGTCATCGTCCCACACTTCGATCTTGATCGACTCGCCGGGCTCGACGCGGACGATCGGCGCGTTGATCGCCGACGCGATGTCGAACTTGCCGCCGTTGGTGACCATGTCCTTCAGGTCGACGCGGGCGAGATCCCAGGTGGCGATGAGTGAATCGCTGCGCGTCGCCGACTCGAAGACGCGGGTGCCGTGCCAGAAGATGTAGTAGTACGGGTCCGGGGCCGAGTCGTTGCCGCTGTCCCAGTTGGAGCCGTTCGCTTTGCGCGACGAGAGCTCGACGAGACGCACGAAGACGTAATAGTCGTTCCCGACGACCAATCGCTTCGGCTGGGTGGCCGCGACCGGCGCAATGGCGACGGCGGCGGGCTGTCGGAGCGTCCAAAGCCCGAACGCCACGATCCCGCCGACGATCGCCAGCGTCGCCAGCGACCACAGCCAAGGCTTCAGATGCACACGGCGTCTCTGCACAGCAAATCAGCTTACGGCGAAAAAAATTTAATGTGTAGCGTCGCGGTCGAGTGAGGCTAGGGTCGCTTATGAAATCGCGCGACGGCCAGACTCAACCGTGGTGGACCCATGCCATCGAACTTCCCAGCTATCCCCCGCCCGATGCGAATGATTCCGCAGACGTGATCGTCGTCGGTGCCGGCATCGCGGGCGTGACGACGGCGTACATGCTCGCGACCGAAGGCAAGCGGGTCTTGCTCCTCGACGAAGGCCCGGTGGGTCAGGGGCAGACGGAGCGGACCAGCGCGCACCTGTCCTCAATCATCGACGACCACTTCGCCGATCTCGAAAAGCTGCACGGCGTTGAAACCGCAAGGCTGGCGTACCAAAGCCACTGCACCGCGATCGACACAATCGAGCGGATCGTCCACGAACACGCGATCGATTGCGGCTTCTCGCGCGTCGATGCGTTTCTGTTCCGCTCCGACGATGACGAAAGCGACCTGCTGGACCGCGAGTTCGACGCCGCGCTCCGCGCGGGCGTGACCGACCGGACCTGGGTCGCCGAGGCCGGGCCGATTCGGCGGCGGGCGATCAAGTTCAAAAACCAGGCGGTCTTTCAGCCCATGATCTATCTGCTCGCGCTCGCCAACGCGGCCGAGCAGCGCGGGACCACGATTCGCACCGGCAAACGCGTGGTCGACGTCAAGGGCGCGGGCAAAGGCGAACGCGTCACCGTGACGCTCGATGACGACACGACGTTGCATGCCGATCAGGTCGTCGTCGCGACCAACACGCCCACGCCGATCAACGACTGGCTCGGCATCTACACCAAGCAGGCCGCCTACCGCACCTACGTCATCGGGTTCCTCGTCGATCGCGATGTCTATCCCAACGCGCTCTATTGGGACACGCACGACCGCTATCACTATGTGCGTCTGGCCGACGCCGATGACCCAGCCAAGCAGGTGCTGCTGGTCGGAGGCGAGGATCACAAGACCGGGCAGGACGATCCGAAGATCGACCACTTCAAGGCGCTGACAGAGTGGACCCGCAGGCATTTCCCCAAGGCCGGCGTCGAAACCTCGCGCTGGTCCGGCCAGGTGCAGGAACCGCTCGACGGCCTGGCGTTCATCGGGGAAGCGCTCACTAAAGGCGACGGCGTGTTCGTCATCACCGGCGACAGCGGGATGGGTCTGACCCACGCGACGCTCGGCGCCATCCTCATCCGCGACCTCATTGCCGGCCGGGAGAATCCGTGGGCGCAGATTTACAGCCCGTCACGCAAACTGCTCACCACCGATTTTATCAGCGAGACCTTGAACGTCACGAAGCAGTACGCCGACCTGATCACCGCCGGCGACATCAAAAGCCCCGATGAACTCGCCCCCGGCACAGGCGGCGTGATGCGACAGGGATTGCACAAGCTGGCGATCTATAAGGAGCCAAGCGGCGCGGTTCACAAGCTCAGCGCCATTTGTCCGCATCTGAAGTGCGTCGTCCACTGGAACACGGTCGAGCACACATGGGATTGCCCGTGTCATGGCAGTCGATTCAGTTGCACCGGCGCACTGTTGATCGGGCCGAGTACGGAAGATTTGCCCGAGGCGAAGGAGTCGTCCGCGGGGTAGGATCGCGGGAAGCTTGAGGATTCCCCACAAAACGAGGATCGAACCCCTTATGTTCGGACAATTTAATCCGTTTTGCAAGCGGCATCGTCCTGCGGCATGATGTCGCAACCCCGGCTTTTCTGCTGTTATCGTCGCGCTTTAGGGATTATTCATCGCTGCAAAGTTTGTAACGGCGCATCGGTTCCTTTAACGTGTCGCGACTCTCGACGACGAAGGCACGATTCGTCAAACATTATGGCAGACAAGTACACCTCGAAGTACGTCTTTCCGAAGACGGCCAACCTGCTGTTGCCGCTGCTCATCTTGATGGTGGTCGGCGGTGCGACGTATGTGCCGACGGTGGTCACCATTGGCGCTTCGCCGGAGAACACGGACGTCGGCTACCAACCGGAGCAGCCCGTGGCGTACAGCCACGCGCTGCACGTCGGGCAACTCGGGCTGGACTGTCGTTACTGTCACACGACGGTCGACAAGGCCGGCTTCGCCGCGATCCCGCCGACGCAGACGTGCATGAACTGTCACGTCAACATCCGCGCCGAAAGCCCCAAACTCGCGGCGGTGCGCGAGTCCTGGGCAACCGGGCGTTCGATCCCCTGGGTGAAAGTCCATGACCTGCCCGATTTCGCCTACTTCAATCACTCGGCCCATGTGAACAAAGGCGTCTCCTGCATGCAGTGTCACGGCCGCATCGATCACATGGATGTCGCCGGCGTACACCAGGCCAAGAACCTGTCGATGGGCTGGTGTGTCGAGTGCCACCGCAACACCGAAAAATCGCTCTGGCCGAAGGACCAGGTGACGAACCTGGGCTTCACCCCCGACAAGCTTTCACTCGCCGAGCCGGGCACCGAGAGCTTTGACGTCTTTAAGGCGCTGCAAAAAGAGTACAAGACCGACACGATCACGCAGGAGATGCTCGGCAAGCATCTGCACGCCAAGTACCAGATCCGTGATCCGATGTTCATGACCAGTTGCTCCACGTGTCACCGATGAACGATAAAACGCCACAAAGTCCTGTTCACACGGGTCGTCAGTACTGGCAATCGCTCAACGAGCTGGCGGAAACGCCGGCCGTCCGGGCGGCCATTGAGAATGAGTTCCCCACCTACCAGCCGGGAACCATGCTCAGCAGCCAGTCGCGCCGTCATTTTCTGAAGCTTGCAGGTGCCTCGATGGCGCTGGCGGGCATCACCGTGACGGGCTGTCGGCGCTGGCCTAAGGAAAATGTGGTCGAGCAGACCTCGCGCCCCATCGGCCGTACCCCGGGCATCCCCGAACGCTATGCAAGCGCTTTTGAATTAGGCGGTTACGCGCAGCCTCTGCTCGTCACCACATTCGACGGTCGGCCCATCAAGATCGAAGGCAACCCGCTGCACCCGCAGTGCAAGACCTTCGGCGGGAAGCTCGGCGCTTCGACGCTGATCGCGCAAGCCACCCTCTTGGAGATGTACGACCCCGAGCGCAGCCGGGCGATCGTCAAGAAAGGGTCCACCGCTCGCGAAGCTTCGACGTGGCAAGGGTTTACTGAATTCGCCAGTCAGCACTTCGCCAAGCTCAAAGGCGCCGACAGCGGCAAGATTGCGATCCTGACCGAGCAGACCAGCTCGCCGACCTTTGCAGCGCAGCTTGCGGCATTCAAGAAGGCCTTTCCCAACGTCAAGGTATACGAGTACGAGCCGATCAGCCGCGATAATGAGCTGACCGCTTCCAAGCTCGCGTTTTCCGCTGCTTATCGCCAGATCTATAACATCGCCGCTGCGGATGTGGTTGTCAGCTTCGACGCCGATTTGCTCGGGCAGCACCCCGACGCTTTGCGTCACGCCAATGAATGGTCCTCGCGCCGCCGCACTGCGGACGCTGACAAGACCATGAATCGGCTGTACCAGATCGAATCGCGCTACAGCACCACCGGCACCATCGCCGACGAGCGCGTGCCCGCTAAAATTCGCCTGATCGAAGAGCTGATCCTGCAACTGGCGTTCAAGGCTGGGCTTGAGAGCGGGCGTTCGCTGGCGGCGTCGGAGATCGCCTTTATTGACGCGCTGTGGGCCGACATCTCAACCAAAACCGGCAAGGTCATCGTCGCCGGCGGATACCACCTGCGTCCGGAGATCCTCGGCGTCATCGCCAAGATCAACGACACGCTCGGCGCGTTCGGCAGCACGATCACCGTTTTGCCCGACACCGACCGGCCCACTCACGCCGAGAGCATCAAGACGCTCGTCGACGCGATGAACGCCAAGTCGATCGACACGCTGATCATGCTCGGCGGCAACCCGGTTTACGACGCGCCGACCGACCTGAATTTCAACGCCGGCCTCGCGGCCGTGCCGACGTCGATCCACCTGTCGCTGTACTTCAACGAGACGTCGCAGCAGTCCACCTGGCACGTCAACCGCGCTCACTATCTGGAATCATGGGGCGACAGTGTTGCCTACGACGGCACGATCTGTCTGCAACAGCCGATGATCGAGCCGCTGTTTGCCGGCAAGACGCCCGCTGAACTGCTCGCGGTCATCGCCGGCGACACCAACGCGACTTCGCAGTCGGTTTTCTACGGCACCTGGGCCGCCCGGTTGAACGACAAGAACGTCGCCAACTCCAAGGCGTTGCGCAAGGCGCTGCACGACGGCTTCGTCGAAGGCAGCGCGCCGGCGACCAAGCTGAGCGTCCAAAGCCCGAAGGTCAACATCGAGCCGGCGAATACGGACGAGGCGTTCGAGCTCCGCTTCGTCGCCGACTACAAAATGTACGACGGCCGGTTCATCAATAATGGCTGGCTCATGGAAGTGCCGGACCCGGTGAGCAAGGTCTCCTGGGACAACGTCGCCTACATCAGCTACGCCGACGCCATAAAATTGGGTGTCGAACAGCGCGATCACACCATCGACCTGATCACGATCAAGCTCGGCAGCAAAGCGTTGACGATTCCCGGCTACATCCTGCCCGGCCAGCCCCAGGGCGTCATCACGCTTCCGCTCGGCTGGGCCCGCAAGATCGCAGGCGCCCAACTGCTCTCCGACCGCTTCGGCTCGATCGGCTCGGGCGTCGGCTACGACACTTACTCGCTTCGTACCTCCTCGACGATGTACGTCGCCTACGGCGCCCTCGCCGAGCGCGCCGGCGGGACCGCCGACGTCGCCACCACGCAGGCGCACCACATCATCGAGCCGGTCGGTTTTGACGTTCGCGAAAAACGCATCGGCGAAAAGAGCAAGCCGGGCCTGATCGTTCACGAGTCGACGCTCAAGGCGTTCGTCGAGAACCCCGGCGCTCCGCACAGCAAGGCCCACAAGCTTTTGCCGCTGCAGCTTTTCCCCGAGCCGTACAAGCCCGGCGCCAAGACCGAAGGCGGGCCCGACGCGTTCAACAATCCGCACGCCTGGGGCATGTCGATCGACATGAACAGTTGCATCGGCTGCAACGCGTGCGTCATGGCATGTGTCGCCGAGAACAACATCCCGGTCGTGGGGCGCGATCAGGTCATCATGAATCGCGAGATGCACTGGCTGCGCATTGATCGCTACTACAAAGGCCCGATCGACGATCCGAACCCGCAGGTCACGTTCCAGCCGATGATGTGCGTTCACTGCGAGAACGCCCCGTGTGAAGAGGTCTGCCCGGTCGCTGCCACCGTACACGACACCGAAGGCCTCAACACGATGGTTTACAACCGCTGCATCGGCACGCGGTACTGCTCGAACAACTGCCCGTACAAGGTGCGTCGGTTCAACTACCTCGATTACCAGTCGCGTGTGCCGGGCGACTTCCCGACGCCTTGGCTGGGTATTCCTGATACGCAGCAGCAGCAGTCGATCGACAAGATCAAGGCGATGGTCTTCAACCCTGAAGTCACCGTCCGGATGCGCGGCGTCATGGAAAAGTGTACCTACTGCACCCAGCGCATTAAGAGCGCCACCATCGACCGCCGCAACGAGTGGGCACAGGGACAGCGTGAGAAGCCGACGGTCGACGACTTCGATGTCGTCACCGCGTGCCAGCAGGCGTGCCCGACCGAGGCGATCGTGTTCGGCGATTTGAACGATTCCGAATCGCTCGTCAGCAAGTTGCACAAGAACCAGCGGGCGTACGCGGTTCTCGAAGAACTAAACAACCGCCCGCGCACCAAGCACATGGCCAAGCTTCGCAACCCCACGAAGGAACCCGAGGCGGCGGCCGAGAAAGAGCATTAGCAGGAGATGAATGACGAATGACGAAACGTCGGGTCTTCAGGCATCCGGTTTCGGATTTCGTCATTCGGATTTGATTCGGGCTTCTGGTTTCGTCATTCGGATTTGGATTCGCTCATGGCAGTCATTTACTCAGAACCGAACTCGGTCATCTACCGCGAGATCGACAACACGCTCGA
>JBBRFH010000082.1:0-12737 GCA_038224615.1 Tepidisphaerales bacterium | reverse complement strand
CCCGGCGCGCCCGATTCTGGGAAGACCTTGGAGCGGATGCCATCACTTTGGAGAGTTTCTCCATCAACCGGGATTTCCGCCGGTTGACCGCCATTCGCAAGGCGGTCCATTGCGAATTGCAGCTGATCGCCAATCACATCTGCCTGCCGAACTGTCCGCTCCAGGTCTACCATCAGAACGGTTTCGCCCATGCGTCCGACGGTTCTGGTGCGCTCTTTATCGACTACTGCTTTCTCCGCTGTTCGCGGCAGCGACTGACGGATCCTTCGCTGTTCATCAAGGCCGCCTGGATCCGTCCGGAGGATCTCGGCGTCTACGAAGCGATGGGTTACACAACGTTCAAACTTCTGGAGCGAGGCATTCCGTCGGCCCAGCTGCTGCGGCGGGTCAAAGCGTATAGCGAAAGACGGTTCGACGGGAATCTCGCCGAACTGTTTCTTTCCTATGGTTTCAAGGAACCGGTCCGGAAGGAACGGTTTTGGTCGCTGCACCATTTCTGGAAGCCGCGGCAGGTGAATCCGCGGAAGTTGGCGCCGCTGACGGAGCTGGCGCGGCTGCAGGGCTGGCTTTCGCCATTGCCGGAGTGTCCGATTCAGATCGATTCGCAGCGGATTCCGAAAGACTTTCTGGAAGGGTTCCGGCAGCGGGACTGCGCTGCGATGGACTGCCAGAAATGCGGGCATTGCGAGCGAGTGGCCGAAGAGGCGGTGACGATTGCGCCGGAGCACCGGGCGGCGGTGTTGGGAAAGTATGCAGAATTAGACGAGGCGATGGCCACGGGAAGGCTCTGGGGTGTTTGAAGCGACTTAAGGGGACGTAGCTATTCACAGTAATAGTACAGTGAATAGGTACGTCCCCTCCAATCGCACCGTCACGCTTACGCCACATGCCCTATAGACAAACCTGGAATGGCCTCTTAATGGGACTGACGTTCGAGAACGTTAACCATGCAGTGGAGCGTGCCTCCATGGATAAAGGCGGTGGTGCAGTCGATGGGTCGGACGGCGTAGCCGAGGGATTCCCAGATTTGTTGGGTGGCGGCATTCAGGTGTTCCTGGCCGGAATAGGTGGGCATAAAGACAATGGGTTTGCCATCCCGCACGTCGAGCAGGACGTTGACATAGGTGAGGTAGACCTTGCTGTCATCGCGCGAAGGGACAACGGGAATACGGATGACTCGGAAGCCTTTGGATTGAGCGGCCTCGGCAACGGAATCGAAACGCTTCTGCGTCTCGGAGGAAAAATCGGCCCCCCCGGGAAGACGTCGCGCGGTTTCGCCTTCAGTGGCGAACAGTGGTTGCCCAAGGGAGGGATCAGCAACGACGAGGGTGTTATTTCCGGCCGACATCATGTACATGCCCAGGTGATGGTCAGGGGCGGCATCAAGCAAGACCGGCTCTCGACCCAGTTCAAGTCTGAGGGCCTCAACCAACGCCTCGCGGGTTTCCACCGTATGCTGCAAATTGCGGCGTAGGACCGCCGGTGACACGAAAACATACGGGCCGTCGGCGAGGAAATCTCCGGCGTCGAAATACAGGCCGGAACGACGAGCGACGACGCGAGACGAGAGTTCGCTGGCGATATCCTGGGCGATGCGCGAATCCCCGGCCCGCTCCGGCCAGGTTTCCTGAAGCAGTTCGCCCCTGGGTGCCAGCAGCGTGGCCGGTGCATCCGCCGAAGCCGCCAGCAGCAGCCAGCGGTCGCGCGACCACGGCGTCATCCGGTGATGCGTAAATAGGGGCCGGAGATGGGGGAGAGCCACGTCGACATGCTGCTTGAAGTCGACGAAATCCGGCTCGTCAGGGCAGATGACCCGGACGTTGAGCTCCGGGGATTGCCACCGCAGGAATTCCCGGTAAATCGGCCAGGTGAATTCGGCACCACGGGTGTATTGCAGGGTGATGCTGCGCAGGGGGCCACCGTAATCGGCGATCATGGGGCCGGGGCGGCGAGTGCCGCGCGATTGCCACAGGCCGAGAATCCCGGCAGCCAGCACCAGGCCGATCAGGATACCCAGGAGATTTTGCCAGCGGAGGATCATTGTTCCGCCGGGGTGGCCACCTGCGGCAGCGCCTGCACAACACCGCCCGCCAGTGTCTTGGTGACCACCTCTTTCGCGCCGGCGCGAAGGGCGATGCTGATACTGCCACCGGATTCCACCTTGCCGGGGATGTTCAAGGCGATGGTCTGCGACTCACCCGGCTTAAGATGAATGACATATTCTTCGACAACTTGTGGGGGCGAAACGACCAACACCCGCGACATGCGATCCCGCTCGGTGCTGACGGTGGCGGTGGCAACGAACTTCGCGTCGGCAGTAATCGAGCCATTATTGGTGGCCACCAGGTTCAGTTGGGGGATAGCGCCGACGGCCACCGTGATTACATCGGCACCGGCACTATCGTTTTTCTTGCTGTCGGCGACCTCGACCGATTCATCGGCCAACCGGGTGGCGATGTGGATGTTCCCAATGGTCAGCGTCGGCGTACGGATCGCGGCAACGACAGGCTTGAGACCATCGACCGCCGACACGTCGGAAGGCCCCAGAAGCGCCAGGGTCAGGCCACAGGTGGCGAGAGCGGACAAGGCAATGGTCGAAATAGATCGTCGGATCGTCATGGCGGGTCTCCTGATGGGGGTTTTGCGCCTGAGGATTTGGACGCACCAGGCGGGTTAGGGTTCCCAGAAAAACGCGAATCCTGCATGGAGGCATGCGGCGGGGTGGAAAGAGCCCTGCGGTTTCCGCCTTGCACCGGTTGATCCAGGGCCATCCCCGCCAACCCTCCGCCTATCCACGCGGGCCGCGCTTCGAGGCGATGGGTCGGCCATCCAGGCGATCGAGGATCTCCATAAAGCGGGGACGATTGCGATACCGCTCGCGGATCTGCCGCACCAGCTCCGTCCACTCATCGTCGCAGTCCAAGGCAGCGAGGATCGGCTTCATTTTGAGCAGATAGGACGCCACGGTCTCGTAAGCGCCGATCCCCGTGATGGTGAGGTGCCGATCGACCTGCCCGCGATGGATATCGACGGCGCGCCGCGGATGGGATGCGGCGACAGCGTTGGCGACGGTATCTGAGAGCGCATCGGGGTTGAACCAGCCGCCGCCAGACGACGATGATGCCGTCCGGAGGGCACGCCACTGGTCATACCAGCGAAGCACATCGTCCGGCCGCTTGTCAGCGATGGCCATCTCGATTAGTACCGCATGGTGAGCCTGGACCGGGTGTCGCGTGTCAGGCGCCCGCATCGTCGACACCAAGTACTCCGGCACCGGCAGCGGCCAATCGGGATCGACGCGGACGCGCTGCGTGCTGTTCCCCGTCGTCACAAGGCGGATTGGCGAAACGCCGGTCTCCAGAAATTTCACTGCAAGCCTGCGGACCGCCTCCGGGCAGCCCACCTTCTCGGCGGCGGCCATGAGCTCGTTGAAGCGACTTTTGCCGGGCGTCCCAAAGAACAGGTTGGCGGCGTGGGCTGCGACGATGTCCCACTGATTGGCGCGCTGCGCCGCTTCGCAGAGTTGCCCTATCAGCTCCGTCGCAATGCCCGGTAGCTTGGCGGACGTCCTGGCGATGCCTTCGGCCGCCCAGCGTTTTGCGTCGTCGTCGCGCTTCTGCGCGAACAGGTATCGCACCAGGCGGTGGTAGCTGCCCGTCAATCTGGCCTCCGCCTCGTACAACGCCGCGACTTCCGCGCCACGGCTGGCGTGTTCCAGCGCCATGGAAAGCCAACCGCTGATCTGGTCGCGATGGTAATTACGCGTGAAATCACCGCCGATCTGCGGGTCCCCGGACGCAGAGTGCTTTGGCATCGCAGCAGACAATCGCCGCGCCATGTCGTCGGCAACGGCGGACCAGTCGGCTCGCGCGTGCGCTGCGCCGAGCAGGGTGCCGGCTGCATCGCCGATCACGTCATATTGATCCTCAAGGTGCGCGTCGATCGCGAACAGCAATTTCTTCGCAGGTGTCAAACTCGACTTGGCCACCGCGTCAAAGACAACCGGCATGCATCCGCCCAGTTCCGTCGCCGTTTCGCCCTCGTCGTTCGATCCGCCGACTTGCCTCATTCCGTGTTTGATCAGTTCCCGTCCGAGTCGCACGACCGCGTCGGCGTGTCCCTGTTCGACCAGGCGCTCCATCCGATGAAGCAGCTTGCTGTAGTTCGGGGTGTTTCCCGCCCCAGTCCAACTGCTTCGCCACGCCGGCTCGGCGGTGACTCGATCCAGCTCCTTCTGCGCCTGCGCGATCAGGCGACTGGCATCTGCTTCGGTAAGTGCGATGTGCTCGCAGAATTCCTCTTTCAGTTCGGGGAACCGCTCCGTCAGCGAGCAGAGCAACTCTGCCAGTTCCTCGCGGCTCTTGGCCTTGATATGCGCTTTGATGCGCGCGTCCGTGCCGCGCGCTTTGCGGCTCGACGATGCTTTGGTCGAGGGCGCCGGGTCGGCAACGTCCGCATCATCATCATCGTCGTCGTCTTCTTCATCCATGTCGTCATCGCTATCCAGCGCGGCGTTGGCAGCGTCCAGTTCCGCCCACAGCGGATCGTCGGCATCGGCGCAGGGTGTGCTCTCTTCGCGGCTCAGTCGATCGAGATATTCCGCGACGACCGCGACGGCGTGCTTGCAGCCGTCAGAACCCACCGGACACGTGCAGGCCGACTCGATGACGGCGTCATCATCGCTCTCGCGATCGTCTTGCAGGCCGACGACAACGGCATACCGAGCCGTGCCCGTCACGGTCGCCAGCAGCCGGCCGTCTTCCGAAATCGCCAGCTGTTTCACGCGCTTCTGACGCTGGTACGCCCGCCCGCGCGACACCGTGCGTACACCGGCCCACTCTGACACGTCGTCCCAGGTCAACTCTTGCCAACGGGGATCTGGTGCAGGGGAACCGGGGGTGGAATCGTTGGACCGCGCTTTGGCCATCGAGTGCTCCTTTGCCTGATCCAGGCAACGCCTGCGCATTATTCATCGACCGGCGTCCGGAGCCAAGCGCGGCGGGTGATCGCTGCGCAGTCGGCGTCGCGCCGCCATCTCCTGCGGCACCCGCTATCGTGCGCCTGGGGCGGAAGAATCGAAGCCACAAGAAAGGATGCTACTTTGGAAGAAAAAAAATCAACCAGACGGTTATCGGTGGCCTGGGCCATGGAGATCTCAATGCGACGCACGTCATTCCCTGCCGTTCCCATCGGACGGCCCCGGTCCCGCAGAATGTATACCAGCCCCAGTTTCTTTGCCGAACGCTTCTGCCAGGCCAAGGCACCATAGGGTGCGTGACAGTTTATGCGGCCACCGCTGTCGTGCTCCGCCCCAACCAGTCGTGTTTGGACTCCGCATCCTCGCTGAGCCATTTGCTTCTTAACGCCATGATCGCCTCGGCGTCCCAAAGCAATTTCGCCCGTTCCTCGGTCAGCACCTGCCGGGCCGGGTGATCAAGATTTTCCATCTGCACCACGCGGTCTTGCAGCCTGCCGCCGTCGACGACGCAGACGTTCAGCAACCGCTTCTCGATCAGTTCAAGGTTGACGTGCTCCTGCGCCCGCGCGACTTAGAGAAAATTTTAGAACCGCAGATTACGCAGATGAATGGCATTAGAAATCCGCGTCATCGGCGTAATCTGCGTTTCTTTTTCTCCAGTTCTGAATCAGCCTTTTAAGCGCTGTCGATCGCCACGATCGCATGAGCCGAACCCCATTCGCGTTTCGCGATTCGTGCATCAGTGGTCGTCAGCAGATCCGGCCGCGCTTTCCGGCCTTGCTGTGGCCGATGGGATTGGAGCCGACCCAGCGTTCGTCCTGGACGGTGCCACTCGGCTGGTAGCGCGAGTCGGTCGACAGGCGGATACGGTCGGACGAATTATCGAGCGACGCGTGGACGGTGTACATGCTGAAGATCAGCGCGTCGCCGGCCTCAAATTCGCCGGTGCGCCAGGTGCCGCCGACGACGTTGCGGATGTGGTTGGGATTGTTGCCCAGGTTATTGCCGGCGGATTTGAAATCGTCGAACCAGTTGCGTTCGGTGGACCACCCTTCATCGCCGGGCTTGTTGGTGCAACTGCTGTCGACGTCGTGGGCGCCGTAGCTCTGCTTGAGCGGGTCAAACTTGTGCGAACCTTCGAGGACGCACAGCCCGCCTCGGGCGAAGCCGATGTCTCCGAGCGGGGTCCAGCAAGTGTAGAGCTGTTCGCGTTCGCCGCGGCCCATGTAGACGATGTCACAGTGACTCGGCGTACCGGCGCCGGGGCAGACGGTGCGAAGCCATGTGAAGTCGTAATGCAGCGTCGGCTTGCCGAAAAAACGGTCGAAGAAGCCGAGCATATCAGGACCGTAGACGAGGGCCTCGATGCGCGGGTTGCCGGTGGCGTAATCGGGCTTGAACTTGACGAGCTTGTCCCTGGCCCAGACGGCGTCCATCGGATCACGCGAGAGATCGAGATACCCGTCGGCGGCCAGTCGCTCGCAGACGCTGCGGCGGGCGTCGAGCACCGTGTCGCGGTTCAGCAGGCCCTTGACGAACAGATACCCGCGCTCGTCCATCCGCAGTCGCAGTTCGTTGGCATCGTCGAGGGCATCGCTCGAATCCTGTAGCCAGTCGACGGTGGAGAGGTCGAGATCAGTGCCGGTGGATGTGAGTTTTGGGAAGTCGATCTGTGTGTTCATGGTTCCTCGTGTCGCCTCATTAAATCATAGTGAGCCTGACCCGCCAATGGATTTCCGGCAGGTTGGCATGTATATTCTGGCATATGGCGATCGCGGTTCCCAAGGCGCGGTTCGTGTATACGACGAGCAACGAATGCCCGCTGGGGCAGGTCAGCGTGGTGGCCTACGGCCGCGGCTCGCCGGAAATCGGGCGGAACGGACCTTTGCGGGTTTTCGGCAGCTACGCGGTCGTCATGCTTTTGCACGGCGCGGGGCGGTATCGCGACGCCGACGGCGCCAATCGGCGTCTGTCGGCGGGCGATTGCGTCATCGTGCTGCCCGACGTTGGGCACGCGTATTATCAGGAGCCGGGAGACGAGCGATGGGACCAGATCTACGCGATCTTCGCGGGACCGGCGTTCAACCAGTGGCAGTCCAGCGGCGTGCTGTCGCCGGGCCGACTGGTGTACCGGGCCGATCCGCTGGAGTACTGGCACGCGAAGCTGCTGCAGTGCGCCACGCCCGATCCGTTGATCGCGGTCACGCGGATGCAGGTTTTTCTCGCCGACCTTCTGCACGCGAACGCCGCGTTGACCGGCGAAGCCAACGAACAGTGGCTCGCCCAGGCGACACAGCTTATCGGCATCGGCCCGAAGCCGGACTGGCAGCAGGTCGCCGACGAGCTTGGGTGCGGCTACGAGACGTTCCGTAAGCGCTTCGCCCGGCTAACCGGTCAATCACCGGCACAGTTCCACGCGAAGCGCGCCATCGAGCACGCGTGCGAATTGATGCGCGATCCGGACCGCTCGCTGCGGGAAATCGCCATCGAGTGCGGCTTCTGTGACGAGTTCCACTTTTCGCGCCGTTTCACGCGACTGATCGGCGTCCGCCCGAGTGTGCTGCGGCATCAGATCGGGGTTGCGCGAAATTCCTGATTGACTTGAGTGTTTCGCATGGCGTCCCGGCAGGTTCACCAGCCCGTTCAAATGCTTGCGAGGCGCGCGTTCAGCGATTGCTGGTCCATGCCCGACACCTGGAAGGTCTTGCGAAACTTGTAGTGCCCACGCAGCAGCGCGATCTGGTAAGGACGGATCTGCATCCGGTCGGCGAGGAGGGTGATGATGATGCCGTTGGCCTGGCCATCTTCGGGGGAGACGGTGACGTTGATGACCAGTTCTCCTCCCTCGCGGCCGACCAACTCGTCCCTCGGGGCGAAGGCGTTGATGCGGACGTCAAAGGTGCTCCTAAGCGACCGCTGCTCCTCCGCCTGCGCGTTGCTGCTGGCGGCGGCGGCGCGGCGGGGGGCGGGGGCGGATTTCGGAGGCGAACGACGATCGTTGTCCTCGTCATCGTCGAGGCTGTCGACGGCATCGAGCACGCTGTTGGGGACGGCGGTCTCCGGCTCGCGCGTCCCCTCGGCTTCGATGCCGCCCATGCCACCAAGATCGGGCGCGTCAAGATTGCCGAGTTGGGCGTCGGTGAGCCGGCCCGCTTTCGCCAGCACGGCGTCGCGGGCGTACATCTCGGCCTGAAGCGAGTCGAGTTCCTTTACCGACTTCACGCCCGTGAAAAACGACTGCCAGAAGACGCGATAGAATTTCACCAGCGGATCGTGCCGGTCCTGCCGGGCGATCAGCCTGGCAACCTGGTAAAATAGCCCGGCCGACAGCAGCGTGACCAGCTCGATGCAGAGCATCCATTCAAGCAGGCCGAAGTTATCCCAGACAAAATCGATCATCGGTCGTCGCGCATGTGTGTCTTAGGAGCTCATCCTCGCCGATCCGTCGCCAACGCCTCAATCGCCCAGGCCGCTGCGCCGCGCCTCGCGAAGTGCGGCGAACGTCGCCTGAATCAGTCGCCGACCCAATGCCCAAGTGACGACCGCGGCGACCGCGTAGTAGACGACCTTTGCGATGCACCAGCCGACAAAAGCCGTCTGCGCCGCCGACGCCTGCGCCGGCTCTTTGAGCTCTTTGATCGAGTCGAGGATCCTTCTGAATTCGTCAAACATGCGTGTGTCCTGCAGGTACCGCGCGAGTCGGCGCCTCGGGGGCGCCCGTCCGTCGTTCAAGGTGTCCGGCTCGGCGACTTCGTTGACTGTCCCGTTGAGCCGTCGCCTCGGTCTCCGGCTCACACTACTTCCAATTATAATTCGGAATGCTCGCCCAGTTCAGCTTTTCCCCCAATGCCTGCCACTCCCGGGCGTGCGGGTTGTCAACCAGCATCAACGGCTGATCGGCCCGGCGGATGATCACGCGATCACCGTTGTTGAGGTTACACGAACTCTGCCCGTCCACAACAATCTCCGACCCGCGATTGACACGCTGTGCCTGCAGGATGATCGTTTGCTTGCTGCTGAGCACGATCGGCCGAAACGACAGGCTGTGGGCACAGAGGGGCGTGAGGCACATGGCTTCGACATTCGGACTGAGAATGGGCCCGCCGGCGGAGATGTTGTAGGCAGTCGAGCCGCTGGCGGTGGAAACGATCATGCCGTCGCCGAAGTACCGAACGCCCACGTCGCGATCGGTGCCGACCTGCAGTTCGATCATCCGGAACGGGCTGCCCGCCTGCACGACGGCGTCGTTGAGGCCGATCGCTCCCCATTTGCGGCATTTGCGGATCCGGTCGCAATCGAGGACGTCGCATACCACGTCCTTGTCGACCACGGACACGTCGATCATCAGCCGCTGAGTGACGGGCAACTTCCCGTCCAGCGCCAGCTCGATCGCCGAATGCAGATCGCCGGGCTGGAACAGCGCGAGGAACCCCAGCCGCCCGAAGTTGAATCCCATGACCGGAATCTGACGCCCCTGCAGCCGTCGTGCGATCGACAGCAAGGTTCCGTCACCGCCGATGGCGACGATGAGGTCGACATCGAGGTGGGAGATGTCGTAATCCTTGGTGGTATCGACGCCGACAAGCTCCGCGCGCTCGCGCAACCACGGCACGAGCTGCTCGACCGCAGGATTCACCTGCGGTTTGGCGACATTGGCAACGACAAAAACCTTCAGCATCGGCGCGATGAGTGTAACGGGCAGGCGACGTTGTCACAAAAGACGGACGCGATCCACGCGTCTTGCAGTGATCCGCCAAGCCATTGCGCGGCGTTGGCGAAGCAAGCATTGAAGAATTACCTCTCCGGGAATGCGCTCGGCTGTAACCACCTGTCGCCATGCCTTTGCCACCATCCGAACAGCGACGCCGTCAGAAGGATCAGCAGGAAGCCCACCAGGACGGGCAGCAGAATAGGAAGAAGGTGCCGCGCCTACGGCTCGACGTTTACATCACGCTATCACTTGAGAAACGACAATCGCCGCGGAAGACGACCGGGAGACGACGGCACAGAGACGGGACCGTTTATGGCTGCTTCCTCTCGGACCTGACCAGGTTCACGGCCGACCCTTGCATCGGCCCGGCCGTCATCCGCGGCGACGGTCGAGGACCGCGATAGTAGCGGATCGAATCGACGAATGCCATCCGCAATAAGCCCGAATGACAAAACCAGAAACCCGAATCAAATCGGGAGTCCGAATGATGAGCACGTCACGCCGCGGCACGCCCGGCCTGCAAGAGCGACAGCGGCTCGGCGCGCGAGACGCGAATCGCGGGGAAGAGGCTGGCCAGGAGGCTGACGCCGATCACCGATGAAACGCCCCACACGATGGAGGCCCACGGAACGACGAGGTCGGGGTGGTGCCCGATGACGAGGGACATGATCTGGCGGGCATCGAGCGTCATCAGCGCGCCGCACGCCAGGCCCATGGCGGCACCGGTCGCGCCCAGCAGGAGTGCCTCGATCAGGACGATCCGCAGCAGCGTCCCGCGCGTCATGCCGATCGAGCGCAGGACGCCGAACTGCCACATGCGCGAGCGGATGCTTGCGACGATGGTATTCGCGACGCCCAGGCTCGCCACCGCCAGCGCGCCCCAGGCGACGCTGCTGGCCACGCGAAGCAACTGTGTCATCCCGTGGGTCACCATGTGCTTGAGCGTCCGCACGTCGGCGACGTGGATTCCCCCGTCTGCGAGCCCGGCGCGAAGCTCGGTGGCGAGCACTTTCTTGTCGATGCCGAGCTGGCGAAAGTTGGCGCACATCAGGAACACGCTCTGCACACCGAAGTACTTTCTGGCATCGGCGAGCGACCCGAACACGCACGCCGTGCTTTGCGCCTCGGCCTGCTGGGAAAGGTCAAACGCATTGATCATCACGTCGATCCCCGGCGACCAGACCACGCCGGCGATCTTGAACTCAATCTGCTTCCCCACGCCATTCTTGAGCGGCAGGGTGTCGCCGACGTTCAGATTTTTTAAGCGATGGAACTCCTCGGTGACAATGACGTAACCGCCTTGCTTGAGAAGTCGCGTCGCTTCCTCGGGCGTGCCCTGGCGGAAATCGAGTTCCATCAGCCGCAGGGCATTCTCCGGATCGACGGCGACGAACATCGTATTGCCCGGCACGCGCGTCCCGATCAGCCCGAAGATTCCGCCGCCCACCTCGGGCGCGAAGGTGGCAATCGGCATGACGTCGTCGCGCACGAGCAGCGGCGAGGCGCGAAGCTTCTCCTGCTGCGCTTCGGATAGTCCGCTCAGCGAGCGCGTGAAAATGAAGACGTCGGGAAATCGGTTGGGCAGCTTCCAACTGCTGAGCGACGAAGTGCCCTGCACCTGCATGACGATGAGGACCGCCAGGCCCACCATCAGCGCCGCGCAGGTGCCCGCCGACCGCCACAGGCTGCCACCGAGTTGCTCGGCGACGAGCGGGTACGGTACGCGCATCACCGCCGCCAGCAACGGGGCGAGCCCGCGCGACAGCACCCACACGAACGCCGGCGCCAGCATCAGGAATCCCACCATCATCGTCGGCAAGCCGAGGACGAAGTGCGCATAGAAACGCACTTCGCGCACGTACTCGATGTCCAGCGGGACGAATAGCAGCAGCGGATCGACGCCGATCAGAATCAGCCCGAGCACGGCGGGGCCGAACGGGAAACGAGCGCGGGCCGGCTGGCCGAGCGGGGCCATTGCCTCGAGCGGATCGACGCGCATCGCCTGCCACGCCGGCAGAAAGCTCGCGACCGTTGCCGCCAGCAGCGCGATAACGCCGGCGGCGATCACGCCGAACCAGTCAAGCGCCGGCTCCAGCTTGAACCAGTCGGCCATCATCAGCACCAGCGACGACGCCAGTGCGTAACCGATTGCCGTGCCCAGCGCGACGCCGAGGAATGAAAGCAGCACGCCCTCGAGAATGACCAGCCGCGCGATCTGCGATTTGGTCGCGCCGACCGCGCGCAACATCGCCAGCGTCCGCTGCCGCTCGGCGACGCCCATCGAGAGCGTGGAGAAGATAATGAACATCGCCGACACCATCGTCACCGCGCCGCCGAGCAGCGCGAGCACGCGCAGGCCCATGAAATTGGCGTCGATCTCATCGCGCTTCTGCCGCGTCAGCCGGAAGCGCAGCAGCGGATCGACGTCGGCAAGACGCGCGGTCCAGCGCTCGGCAAATTCGTCAAGCTTGGTTCCGGGCTGCACCTGGATGCGGATCTGCGAGAGGCGGCGCGGATTGTCCGTGCCGAACAGAAACGCCTGCGCGTCGGCTAGTTGCACGTACGCGCTGGCGCTGAATCCCGCGAAGAGGCTGGGCTTGCGCACGACGCCGACGATCGGCAGCTCGAGCGGGCCGTGCTCGCCGTTGAGTTTGAGGGTGTCGCCGGGCTTGAGTCCGGTGCGTTCGTTCAGCCCCTGGTCGATGACGCACGCGCGCTCCCCAGGCTCGAACCACCGGCCGATGTCCATGGTGATTAAGTTGAGCAGCGGGTCGCTATCGCGCTGCACGCCGGTGAGCGTGAGCCGCGGCCCCATCGGATTTCCTGATCCGCTCACTCCGCCGGTGACCTGGGTCGGCATCGCGATTTCGGACTCCAGGCGGGCGATCGCCATCTTGACCTGCGCGTCGGCACGCAGGTCATCGAGCACGGCCTGATCGATCCCGCGCGACGGATCGGTTCGCCGGGCGATCGACGCGTCGATCGGTCCCATGAAACGGTTGATGTACGTCGTCGCCGCTCGCTCGATCGAGGCGATTCCGCTCGTCA
>JBBRFH010000081.1:0-12834 GCA_038224615.1 Tepidisphaerales bacterium | reverse complement strand
CGTGACGCTCCGCTGGGGGTTGGCGCGGACGTTCGCGTACGCCTACCTGCCGGCGATGCTGTTCTTCTTTCTGGTGCCGCCTTGGTCGTTACCCGGCATCCCCAACCTGACCGCGCCAACGGCGGTCGGGTACGCCGTCAGTCTGGCGATGTTCCTGCGCTGGCGCGATCTCGCGGTCATCCGTTTGAACCTCATCGATGCGCTGATGGTGCTGATGCTGATACCGCCGGCGCTCAGCATCGCGTTCAACTCCACCCAGGACCCGCTGTGGGACTCGATCAGCCAGACCGGCGACCTGTTCTTCCGCTGGCTGCTGCCGTACTTCCTCGCCCGCGTGGCGCTGCACGATGCGACCGCCCGGCGGCATGCGTTGTACGTGCTGTGCGCCTGCGCGATCATCATCGGCGTGCTGGCGGCATACGAGGCGCGGATATCGCCGTACTTCGTCTCACGTGAACTCAAGCGTCGCAACCTCAGCAGTATCCTCGGCAACACCCAGGTGCTCTACCGCTACGGGCTGGCGCGGGCGCTGGTAACCATGGGGCAGCCGATCGACCTCGGCGTGTGCGGCGTACTGATGGGCACGATGATCCTCATCCTCACCCCCGCCGCCGGCAGCAAGTGGAGCAAACCCTGGCCGCTGATCGGCATCTGCGGGGCCGGCGGGATGGTGCTGTTTTCGGTCAGCTTCACGGCGTGGGTGGCGCTGATCGTCGCGTTCGTGATGTACGCCGTGCTCAGCCGCCC
Source organism: Tepidisphaerales bacterium (assembly GCA_038224615.1). Taxonomy (GTDB): domain Bacteria; phylum Planctomycetota; class Phycisphaerae; order Tepidisphaerales; family Tepidisphaeraceae; genus JBBRFH01. Next base: position 12,087 of record JBBRFH010000081.1, on the reverse strand, counting down.
GAAACTCGGCGGCTACCTGGCGCTGCCGATCATGATCTGCATGATCGGCGGGATGGTCTACCTGACCGACAACCTGCTCAACACCGATATCCCGACCGACCGTCCCAAGGAGGACGCCGAGGCATCGAAATGGATCCGCGTCCGCATCGTGCAGGACTCATGGCCGATCGCGACGGAGCAGGCGGGGTGGTTCGGGATGGCCAAGAACGTGCCGGTCGATCAGATCGGCGTGGGCAGCGTCGATAATGCGTACCTGCTGTTCATCATGCAGACGGGCTGGTCGTACCTGATCCTGTGGGTTCTGCTCATGATCGTCGTCGCCGCCAAATCCGGACGGGCGCTGGGCCGGGCGGCGGGCTTGGCGAGCATGCGGCTGCCTCTGGGGGCGGGGCTAGCGGGATGCGTGGCGACGTTCTTCGCGATGTACACGGTCTTCTACGGCTTCGTCTACGGCGTGTTGCTGTGCGTGCTGTTCGGGTTAATCTCGAGCATGACGCAGATGTTCGCCGACTACGCCAGGCCGGCACTCGCCGGACCACAAGCGGGTTCGACGCAGCAGGAATTCTCGATGGCGTCGTACGGATCGCCCGCGGGGAGTCCGCAATGAGGCGATGGCGGACGCCCGCCGTCATCGTGCTGCTGGCGGTGGTGCTGCGGATCGTCGCGGTCGTCCACGTCGGTGCCGTCGATCACGTCGCCGGTGAAAACCGCCAAATCGCGATGCACCTGGCCGGGGGACAGGGCTTTTCGTTCCTCGCGTTCTCGAACCTCGGTCCGACCAGCGTGCGAGCGCCGGTGTTTCCGTATCTGCTGGCGGGGTTCTACGCGCTATTCGGAGTCGACGCGACGTCGGCACACCTCGCCGCGCTGGCGCTCAACGTCCTCTGCGGCGGGATCAGCACGGCGCTGGTCATCGCGCTGACGCGCCGCTGGTGGATCGGCCTGACGTTCGCGCTTTGGCCTACACAGGTCTACGCCGCGACGCAGATGCAGGGCCTGTCACTGGCGGTGACGGTGCTGCTGGCTGCCTTGCTGCTGCTTCAACGCGTGCGCCCAATCGGCACCGGCATCGTTGCCGCCATGGCGGTGCTGACCGAATCGATCCTCGTCCTCCCGCTGCTGTTCGCAATCGTCGTGATCTTCCGCCGCAAGCCGGTTGAACTCTTCGTCTGCCTGCTGGCGATGCTGACGCTGACGCTGCCCTGGGTCTACCGCAACACACTCGTCCACCGCCGGGCGACGCTCATCACCGATACCCTCGGCCCGGACCTTTTCCTCGGTAACGGCAATGACGCAACCGGCTCGCAGCATCTGCGTATCCGCGATTTCACCGGCGATCCCCTGTCGCAGATCGACCGCCTCACCCCGCCGCAATATGACCAGCTCAAACGGCAACCGGAGGCGGTGCGCGATGCGAAAATGTTTGGATGGGCAACCGGCTGGATTCGATCGCATCCGCTGCAGTACGCCAAGCTGTGCCTGGTCCGAGCCGCGAAGACGCTGTGGCTGGATTGGGATCACCCGATGGCGTGGAAGCCGCTAAATCTGCTGCCGCGCACGCTCGCGCTACTGATCTGCGTTATCGCGGCTTGTCTGGCTCCCTCTCTGGTGTATTCACGGGACAGGGCTGAAGTGAGGGCGTCATCTGCACGATCGGATACGACCGAAAAAGCCCTCACCCTAACCCTCTGCCGTGAATACCCGGGAGAGGGAACAACCATGCTCCTTCTGCTCATGGTCGCGGCCTTCGTTTTCGCCTCGATGTTCACCCTCGCCGAAGCGCGCAACGCGGTATTGATCGACGTTCCACAACTTCTGCTCATGGCAGTGATCGCCGATAGAAGCCGAACGACGGCGGGCGCGTCGCCGGAGGTCGCGGCATGAAGTACCTGTGCGTCACCCATGTCCCCGTCTTCGCCGGCCAGTCGCCGGGGGTCGTGCGCTTCACGCGCGCCCACCTGCGTGAATTGCTTCCGCAGGCGACCGCGTTGCGTGAGGCGGGATTTGAGTTCGTGCTCGCGACCCCGCTTTACGACACGATCGACGCGCGCACGCTGGCGCAGCACGAAATCGTCGACCTCCCAAAGCACGATCGACCGTTCGCATACGTACCGCTGCCGGGCTACCGGACGATGCCGCAGTTCTTGTCGGCGCGGGCCGAGTTGCTCGAGCAGGTGCGGATCGCAGCCAAGGGCGCCGACATCATCCAGCTCGGCGCTGCCGGGCATCCGACGGCGCTGGGGCAGGTGGCATGGCCGGTCGTCAGCAAGCTGAACAAGAAGCGCATCTTCGTCTTTGGCAGCGACCCTTTCCCCGGCCTGGCCCGTCACGCCGCCAGCGGCCGCAACCCGGCCAAGCGGATTGCCAAGCAACTGAGTGTGCAGCGCTTTGAAAAATTCTGCGGCCGGGCGATCCGCGACGCCAATCTCGTTTTCGCGCACTCCCCCGCGCTCGCCGATCGCTTCCGCCGTGCCTGGTCGGACCGTTGCCACACGTTCGACCCGCAACCGCTGGCGCGGGCAGAAATCCTCGCCGATCCCACCGATCGCCTGGCCCGGCTGTCCGATAAATCGCGCCCGCTGCGCCTCGTCAGCATCGGCGAAACGTCGCTCACCCGGGGCGTCGATCACCTGCTGCGCTCGCTCGGCAAGGCGAGGCGTCTCAGCGAGAAGCTCGAGCTCGATCTCATCGGCGATCTCACCGCGTCGGCCGACCTGATGGACGTGCTGCGGTCCGAGAAAATCGGCAACGCGGTGCGTCTGCGCGGGGTGATCGACCCGGTCGCCGCTTTCGACGACGCAGATCTGTTTGTCGCCAGCAGCCTGATCCCGCAAAATGATCCGATAATATTCTTGGCCGCCGCCCGCGCTTTGCCGATCGTAACTTACCAGAGCGGCACGCCCGCCGACGCCCTGCTCGAGTCGGCTGGCTGCGCGATGGTGATCCCCCGCGGCGAGAACGACCTGCTCTCGCAGGCCCTGCTCGACCTCGGCCGGGATCGGGCCAAGCTCGTCGAAATGTCGAAACAGGCGATCCGTTTCGCCTCCGCCAGCACGATCGACCGCGTCCATGAGCGCCGCGCCGAGCTGGCGATGCAGTGTGTGAAGTCGTCGTCAGTCGTATCGCTATGAAAGTCCTCGTCGTCATCGTCAACTACCGCACGCCCGGCCTGACCATTGATTGCCTCAAATCGCTGGCTTCGGAGATCGCGCGCGTGCCGGGCGGCGCGCATTGCGTCGTCGCCGACAACAAATCCCCCGACGACTCGGTCGAACAGATCGGCCGGGCCGTCCGCGAACTCGGCATCGGCAACTGGTGCGAGTTCCTCCCCCTCGAAAAGAACGGCGGCTTCGCCTACGGCAACAACGAGGCGATCAAGCATTTTGCTGAGCAAAAGCCCGACTTCGTCTGGCTGCTGAATCCTGACACGATCGTCCTGCCCAACGCGCTGACCGAACTGCTCGCATTCATGGAATCGCACCCCACCGTCGGCGTCGGCGGCGGGCGCGCCGAGAACCGCGACGGGTCGGTCCGACGCAGCTCGTTCCGCTTCCACACGCCGCTGGGCGATCTCGAAAACGCCTTGCAGGTCGGGGTGGTCTCCAAGGCGCTGTCGACTTACGTCGTCGCGCCCGCCATTCCGGACAAGGCCCAGAAGGTCGGCTGGGTCAGCGGCGCGAGCATGATGATCCGCCGCGAAGTGTTCGAGAAGATCGGCCTCCTCGACGACGGCTATTTCATGTACTTCGAGGAGACCGATTTCTGCCTCCGCTGCGCCCGGGCTGGCCTCGAGTGCTGGTATGTGCCGCAAAGCCGGATCATCCATCTCGTCGGCCAATCCAGCGGCGTAACCGGCGCCAAACGCGGCGCCAAACGCCGTCCCAAGTACTGGTTCGACTCGCGTCGCCGCTATTTCCGAGGCAACTACGGCTGGCTCTCGACGCACGCCGCAAACCTGCTGTGGCTCTCGGCTTATCCGATCGGGCGTCTGTGGCTGCTGCTGCGTGGCAAGCGGCGCGACGACCCGCCCATGCTCTGGTGGGACTTTCTCCGGTACAACTACTTCCCATGCAGCCGCTGATCAACGAAGAAGAACGCATCGCACAGGCTTTGGCGCCTAAGGCGCTGACGTCGCCGCACTCCGCGCGCGACGTGCGCCCCGACAGCGACGTCACGCTCGGCCAGTTCAACCAGAACCCGCCGGGCATGTCGCTGTGGGCGCTGTGGCGCGAAGACCTGCAGACCCACGACGGCGACCTCTTCGCACAGGGCTTCTGGGCTGTCGCCGTCCATCGCTTCGGCAACTGGCGCATGGGCGTTCGGCCGAAGCTGCTGCGCTTGCCGTTCACATTCTTCTACAAGTTTCTCTACAAGTGGGTCGAGTGGACCTGCGGCATCAGCCTCAACTACACCGTCAAGGTCGGCCGGCGCGTACACATCTGGCATCACGGCGGGATGATCTTCGGCGCGCGTGAGATCGGCAACGACGTCCACATCCGCCAGAACACCACCTTCGGCGTCGCCCGCCGTGGCGACCCGCGCTGGATGAAACCAATCATCGGCGACCGCGCCGACATCGGCACCGGCGCCGTCATTGTCGGCGGCATCACCATCGGCCATGACAGCGTCGTCGGCGCCAACGCCGTCGTCACCAAAGACGTCCCCCCCAACCACATCGCGGTCGGCATCCCGGCCGTCAACAAACCGAAGAAGACAGGAGACAGAAGACAGGAGACAGGAGAAGCCGTCACCGACCCCGCTCCTTCTATCTCCTGACTCCTGACTCCTTCATCCCATGCTTTTCGGAATCATCGCGATCGGTCGAAACGAAGGCGAACGCCTTCGCACCTGTTTAGCCGCCGCGTCCACGCAGCGCGCCGCGGCGATCGTCTACGTCGATAGCGGATCGACCGACGGCTCGGTCGCACTCGCCGAGTCAATGGGCGCGCACGTCATCAAGCTCGACCTGTCGATCCCTTTCACCGCCGCCCGGGCGCGCAATGAAGGCTTTGCGAAACTGCTCGAAGCCGCGCCCGACGTGCAGTATGTGCAGTTCATCGACGGCGATTGCGAACTGCGACCCGACTGGATCGAGAACGCGCTCAACGCCTTCGCGCAGCATCCCCAGGCCGGCGTCGTCTGCGGGCGGCGACGCGAGCGGTTTCCCGAAGCCAGCCTCTACAACACGCTGTGCGACATCGAGTGGGCCACGCCCGTCGGCGTCGCCAAGGCGTGCGGCGGCGATGCGCTCATCCGCGTCGATGCCTTCAAGCAGGTCCACGGCTACAACCCCGATGTCATCGCCGGCGAAGAGCCGGAAATGTGCGTGCGCCTGCGCCAGAACGGTTGGGAAATCTGGCGCATCGACGCCGAGATGACTTTGCACGATGCCGAGATGACGAAGTTCAACCAGTGGTGGAAGCGCAACTACCGCGCCGGCCACGCCTACGCCGAAGGCTTCGACCGCCACGGCGCCCCGCCCGAGGAATTCCGCCGGAAGGAAGTCCGCAGCAACACGCTGTGGGGCTGGCTGTGGTTCGTCCCCCTCGCCTGGCCGCTGCACATGCTGCAATCACTCCGCATCGCGCGCGGCCGGCTTCGACAGACGGACATCTCAACCCGCGACGCGTCGCTCTACGGCTTCTCCGTCATGCTCGGCAAGCTCCCCCAGATGCTCGGCCAGCGCAAATACTTCGCCAACAAGCGCTCGGGCAAGCGCGAAAAAATCATCGAGTACAAAGGCGCCCCCGGTCCCTCCCCCACCGCGCGACGCTAAACGGCGCCGCCACGTTGAGGCGCGCACGTATTCGCGAAGCGCTTTCACGCGCCGCTCTGTCATCCTGAGCGCCAGCGAAGGATCTTCTCGCCACGTCAGGGACCAATCGAAAAGCGAAAGCGCGTCGCCGGTGCCAGTAGATCCTTCGCTTCGCTCAGGATGACACGGGGCGAGAGGCTTCGCGCTGGAGGACACGGGGCGAGTCCGCCTCGCGCCGAAAAAGACTTCCTCCCTCATCGCTCGACAACGGCTCGTCGACACTCGACACTACCTCGCCCATGCCCACGACGATCGCGTATATCGCCGGCCAATTTCCGCTTCGGTCGGAGACGTTCGTTTATCGCGAAGTGCGCGAGTTGCGCCGCCGCGGGTGGAACGTCGTGTGCGTCACGCTGCGGCCCCCGGCGGACCCGCCGCCGGAATCCGAAGACCTGATCTTTGGCCGGATCACCGTCTACGACGGGTGGGTCCGGTCAGCCATCACCGAGTCGGGCACGCACCCACTGATCTCGACCAAGACGATGCTCCGCGCCGAGTTCGATGCGATCGCGCCAGGCGAGCCAATGACCACGCGGCAGACCGCTCAGGTGCCCGCCCAGGCTTTCGCGGCCCAGGCGCTGGCGCGGCGACTTCGCGACCTGAAGGTGCGGCACATCCATTGTCACTTTGCCCATTCGCCCACGACGATCGGCATGTACGCGGCCCATCAGCTTGGCGTGCGGTTCAGTTTCACGGGTCACGCCAATGACCTGTTCCAGCGCCGGTTCCTGCTCAAGCGAAAACTCGAGCGGGCCGCGTTCGTAAGCTGCATCAGCCAAGAGCACCGCAAGCTATACAACTCCATCCATTCGCGCCCCGACGCCGATTACCCGATCATCCGCTGCGGCGTCGATGTCGAGGACTTCGCAGGCAGCTCGCGACAGGCAACGGACGAGGAAGCGAAGCGCATCGTGACGGTCTGTCGGCTGGTGGAAAAGAAGGGTGTCGACACGCTGATCCGCGCGTTCTCCAAACTCCAAACTGCAAACGTCAAACTGACCATCGCCGGCGACGGCCCGCAGCGCGCGGAACTGGAGCAGATCGCGCGAGAAGGCAATGTCGCCGACCGCGTGGAGTTCCTGGGCGCGGTATCGAACGATCGTGTGCGCGAGTTGCTGCAGTCGAGCGATGTTTTCGCACTCCCCTGCCGGGTCGACCGCAACGGCGACAAGGACGGCATCCCCGTCGTCCTGATGGAAGCGATGGCGTGCGGCGTGCCCGTGCTGAGCGGCGACCTGCCCGCCATCCGCGAGTTGGTGATCGACAACAACACCGGCCGACTCGTCGACGGCAACGATGCTGTCGCCACCGCCGCTGCGCTGGACGCGCTGCTGACCGATCGCGGCGCGTCGGCCATCCTCGGCGCCGCCGGCCGAGCGCGTGTTGTCGACGAGTTCTCCCTTGCCCGCAACGTCGACCGCCTCGAACACGCCATCAACACTGCCTTCGCGCCGTGACAAAATAGCCCGCGCGCTTCCGCATTTTTTCGCCGCTTTTCCCGAGCGTCGGCGGTAGAAATGGACTCACACGAGCGCCCGCGTTGCGCGCGTGATCCGGTCCGTCGCCCGAAAGGGGGAGGAGCCGGAGGGTTCTTTCACAAGTGAATCAGTGTCCGATGTATCAAATGTAGCGCGCGCACGTGATGCATCACTGATACATCCGCCGCAAGTCATGGCCGCACGAGGACTTCGGCCGAGGGGTCGGTGCAGCAATGTAACAGGTGATACATTTGCGTTGCGCGATCAACGATCTGATCGCGCAACACCCAGCAATTCCGGCCGGGACAGTGGGGATTGCTGCAAAATGCTACCAGCGGAAATCCGACCCCTCGCCCTAACGCTTTTTGAGCGTGACCTCGATCGAACGGACGCAGAGTTCGTCGAAGTCGTTCACCTTGGCGCAGAAGCAGGTCGGGTGCTCGACGATGAGGTCAGCAAAGGTAACGTTCATTTTTTCGACATACCCGATGCGCCGGAAATGACGATCGGCCGTCGAGAACAGCGAGCGGAAGTACGCCAGTGGCAGCCGGTTCACATTGGGCGTCAGACGACGGCGGGCGTTCGCGTCGGCATAGGCGTCGAGGTCATCGGCACCGAAGAGGTGATGCAGGTACGGGACATCAATCCGGCCCCACTGGTGCGGGCCGAACGCGCTGTTCCAGAGCGGACCGAACGACGCGTACATCACCCCGCCGGGCTTGAGGACGCGATGTACTTCGTCGAGGACGGCGCGCGGGTCGGAAAAATGCTCGAAGGCGTCGAAGGTGTAGACGAGGTCGACGGAGTTGTCCTCGAGCGACAGGTCGGCGGCGTCTTCGATGCGGATCGGGACGCGCTTGGCGGCGTCGGGGGAGAAGTTCTCGTCGGAGAGGTCGATCCCGGTGACGCCCGCCAACCGGTGCGACAAATGCATCGCGACGCGGCCGTCGCCGCAGGCGAGTTCGACCGCACGGGCCTGAGAGACGCCGACCGGCAGCGACCGCTCGACGCTCCGCAGTACCTCGGTCGCCCGGCCGACGGCCTTGTCGGCGGGCAGACGCTTGTCCCATCGCTGCGGGCCCTGCCGGTAGCGCTCGACCAGCACGGGCAGCGCGTCGGCGTCGAGGTAGTCAGGCGACGCATCCGCCCGGTCGAACGCGTGACGGGCCGCCCGGGCATCGAGCCGGCTGAGTCGGCCCATGACCGACATCACCAGCGGGCGGATCGCCGTCCCGCGCAGCGTGTGATGCTGCTCGCCGAGGACGTAAAGCGGGCGGATCAGGTGCTGGCAGATCGATGGGACCGCGGGCGTTGCCATGTGCCGATCATCGGCCATTGGCACGGCGCGGCGTGAATATCGGACGTGGCTTCGCTTCCGGTCTTGCCCCCGAGCAGGGAGCAAGAAGCGCTTCGTGTTGGTGAGTCCGCAGTTGATTTTGCCGATGAAGTCGAAAGTATGTTGCTCATGAGCGAGCCGTCCGTCGCAAGTTCCGCTGCATCGCTGGTCACCACGCCAGCGCGGCGCTATTGCCTGATCACGCCCTGCCGTGACGAGGCCAGGTACGCGCGCCGCACGCTCGACAGCATCGTCAACCAGTCGGTCCAGCCGACGCTGTGGATCATTGTCGACGACGGCTCGAAGGACCAGACCCCGCAAATCCTCGCCGAGTACGCGGCGAAGCACGACTGGATCAAGGTCATCACCCGCCCCGACCGCGGCAAGCGGAAAGTGGGCGGGGGCGTGGTCGATGCCTTTTACTCCGGTTACGACACAATCAAGCCGGCCGACTTCGACTACGTCACCAAGCTTGACCTCGACCTTGACATTCCGCCCAAATATTTCGAGCGGATGATGGAGCATATGGAGCGCAATCGGCGGCTCGCCACCTGCTCCGGCAAGCCGTACATGGACCTCGAGGGCAAGCTGGTCAGCGAACTGTGCGGCGATGAGAACTCGGTCGGGATGATCAAGTTCTACCGGACGACCGCGTTCGAGCAGATCGGCGGCTTTGTGCGGCAGGTGATGTGGGACGGCATCGACGGGCACCGCTGCCGCATGATGGGCTGGCTCGCCGCGAGTTGGGACGAACCGGACACGCGCTTCATCCACCTGCGTCCGATGGGCACCAGTCACAAGAGCTGGTGGACCGGCCGCGTGCGGCACGGGTTCGGACAGTATTTCATGGGCACGGGCTTCTTCTACATGCTCGCCAGTTGCGTTTTCCGCGCCCTGCACCCGCCGATCATCATCGGCAGTTGGGCGATGATGTGGGGCTGGCTGCGGAGCTTTTTCAAGCGCGAAGAGCGCTACGGCGACGCCAACTTTCGTAAGTTCCTGCGGCGCTACCAGTGGGCCTGCCTGTTCAAAGGCAAGCACAAAGCCACCGCCGACGTCGAACACCAGAGGGCGCCGAGCTGGCGTCCGCCGGGGTGAATTTTGTCCGCGCCAGGGCAATCGCATGTGCGCATCCAACTCCTTCCTGCGCAATTGCCAGAGGGCTGGAGTGGGGGTATGCCAGTCATGCTGGCTTTGCACAAAAAATCTGCTTCCCCCGCGAAGGCGTAAGCCAGGTCCGCGGTGGGAGACAGCAATGTGGAGTCGCCGGGTCCGCCAGTCACTTGCCTCTGCCACTCGACATTCGCCGCTTCACAATCGACACTATCCGCATGCGACATCGCACCCACCTTCTCGCGACGACGACCACGATTGCCCTGGCCGGCTCGATGATGCTGGCCGTGGCCCAGACGACGCAGCCGGCGGTGCAGCCGGCGAAGGACGTGCTTAACGACATGCTCCGTCCGAGCGGCCCGGACCAGGCGCGGCCGCTGCAGCCGATCGCCGGCGACCCCGTCGTCGACAAGACCACCGGCGCCGCCGCCGTCGCGCCCGGCGCGCCGCAACTGACCGTCCTGCGCGAAGGCAGCTACGTCGTCGACCGCACCGGGCGACTCAAGAAATCGTCCGACGGCACCAGTTGGGAACTCACCTTCGAGGCCGACGGTAAGCCCATGAAAGACCCCCCCGTCGTCGTCCTGCCCAATCTCAAGCTCCAGGTGATGGAAGACCAGATCAAGCAGACCAACCGCGATCTGAAGTTCCGCGTCACCGGCATGGTCACCGAGTACCGCGGCCGAAACTACGTGCTGCTCGACAAGGTTGTCGTCGTGAGTGAATGAAACGCGACCGTGACGCGAAGGCACGAGAACCCCGAAGTTCAGCACGAATAAAACACTGATCGCACTTCGTGTTCGGCTTCGTGGCGTTGGTCATTTCGTGTCTTGCTTCGGAGAACGCAGACCGCATGAATCTCGATCTTCTCGATCAGATTCCAGTTTTTTGCCCGTCTGGACGACACCGAACTCGAGCGCTTCGGGACGACCGCAATGCCTCGATCGCGACACGGAGAATGGTGAGCGGTACAATTCGGGCCATGACGACGCTCGCGGCAAGCAAGGCAAAGACGCGGCTCACCAAACTCATTCGTGATGCCGGCGCAGCTCATCAGCCCGTTACAATCACCAGTGACTAAGGCAACGCCGTGCTCGGTTCGGAAGAAGACTGGCTCGCGATCCAGGAGACGCTCCATCTCCTTGCGGTGCCCGGCATGCGGGAATCGATCGTCAAGGGACTCAAGACCCCCATTGCGCAACGACGCGTTGTTTGACGCCCCGCGCACCCCCACTTACCATCGCGCCACCTCGCATGGCGAAGCGTTCCTCTCGGCAGCATCTCGTCCAACTCGCCGCGCTTGCCGTACTTGTCGGCGGTGCGTCGGCGGCACGTGCGCAGGTGGATGCGCCGAGTGAGTTCATCCAGATCATCGGGGATTCGGCGCAGACGTTCAACGACGGCACTACGCAGATCGTGCAGATCGACGGGCCGGTCACGATCACGACCGACCGCGCGAAGGTCACCGCGAAATCCGCCGTCGTCTGGTTCACGCGCGTCGAGGGATCAGTACTCGGCCGGCAGCGGGCTGAAATCGCGCTGATCGGGGACGCGACGATCGAACAGGGTGCCATCCTGCGCTCCGGCGACCGGCTGTTTGTCAGCACGATCATCGGCGGGCCGATCCGGCTCACGGTCGAGAACCGCGCCACCACAGATGTCCGCCAGAGCGACCTCTACAAGCGTGCCGCCGACATGCGGCCACTGGTGCCCAGCGCCGGCGCGATGATCCAGGACAACATCCTCATCCAGCGCCCGTGGATCGAGCCGCCCACCACCGGCCCGTCGCTCACGCCGGATAAAACCATCGTCACGCCCAAGTCGCCTGTGACGTTCGCGGCCCAGGACGTGCAGACCAGCACCTCCACGCCAGACGGCACGATCGCTGTCATCCTCAAAGGCGGAGTGCTGCTCCTGCAGCGCAGCGCCAATGGCGACCTGATCGAACTGCAATCGGATACGGCCGTCCTCTTCACGACGGTCAAGAATTTCAACGAAATCCAGAACAACACCCGCAAGCTCGAGGACGCCGTGACGTCGGCGTACCTCGAAGGTGACGTGCGGATTGTCTTCACCCCCACGCAACGCCTTGGCCGATCCATGGGTGAGCAGCGGCTGCGGGCCCAGCGGGCGTACTACGAGTTCGGCTCGGATCGGGCAGTGCTCACCGACGTCGTCCTGCAAACCACCGACCCGCGCGTACCCTTCCCGATCACCATGCGCGCCAACACCGTCAAGCAGTTGGCGCGCGGCGAGTACAAGAGCGAACAGGTCACGCTTACGACCAGCCAGTTCGCCACGCCCAGCTACTCGGTCAATGCCAGCAAGGCCTATGTGCGGCAGTA
>JBBRFH010000080.1:0-12859 GCA_038224615.1 Tepidisphaerales bacterium | reverse complement strand
CCGCTGCGCCGCAACGATGCCGGCGCGGCTGAGCAGCGCGAGGATCTTGGCCAGGTAACCGGTCGGCGCGTGGGTGAGATCGGCGACCTGCCGAATCGTCAGCGACTGCCCCGCGTGATCAGCCAGGCAGACCACGGCCCGCAGTGAATATTCGGCGGCTTGGGACAACATCCGCGCAAATCTATCATTCTGGACCTTGAAGTCAAGATTAGATGCCGCTATGCTTTGTTTTGTTCAGTCGGAATCTATTACAGGAGTACGCAACCATGAGTCAGGCACTGGTCGAAACCACGGTAGGTCAGTTGGTCGTCGAGCGTCCATCGCGGGCGCGGGTCTTCGAGAAATTCGGCATCGATTACTGCTGCGGCGGGCGCAAGCCCTTGCAGCAGGCGATCGAGGAAAAAGGCCTGGCAGCCGACGCCGTCGTCGCCGAACTGCGCCTGGAGCGCGACGCCGAGAGCGTCCGCGCGTCGCACGAACGAAACTGGGCGACCGCATCCCTCACGGATCTGTGTGACCACATCGAACAGACCCACCACGCCTATCTCAAGCAGGAGCTTCCGCGGCTGGAGTTCCTCACGCACAAGGTTGCCAACCGTCACGGCGATCACACACCGAAGCTGATCGAGATCTACAGGATCTTCGTCGAGTTAAAGGCCGAGATGGACCAGCACATGGCCAAGGAAGAGCAGATCCTCTTTCCGATTTGCCGGCAGCTCGATACCGCGGACAAACTTCCCGAATCGCACTGCGGCAGCGTGGGAAATCCGATCGCCGTGATGATGCGCGAGCACGACGACGCCGGCCGGGCGCTCGAGCAGTTCCGCCAACTGACCGACGACTACACCCCGCCCGCCGAGGCGTGCAACACATACCGGGCGATGTACGACGGCCTGCACCAACTGGAGCGCGACATGCACCAGCATGTACACAAGGAGAACAACATCCTGTTCCCCCGCGCCGCGCGCCTGGAAGCACTGCTCAGCCGATGACCCACCCGCCACGCGCCGACTAACTGCCGGCGCGTGTGCGTTTCAGACAGCAATCACTTCCTGGCGCCAGCACCGCGACGGAGCACGCGCATCGGCACGAGGCCGCTCGCCGGCTCGGTCGGAATGCCATCGCTTAGCGGCTTGATCGGCGACGGATCGGCGACCATGTCCGCCAGCGTCGTCGCCCGAAACGCCTTCTCGACCGCGCCAATCGCCTCGTCGAGCCGGCGATGCAGCGGGCAGAGATTCACGCCGTGATTCTTGAGACCGAGCGGGCAGGTCGTGATGCGCTGGATCGGATCGACGGCTTGCAGGACGTCGTAGACGGTGATCTTGTCGGCAGGCCGCGCCAGCGTCGACCCACCGTGCAGGCCGCGCTGTGACCGGATCAGACCGCCGATCGCAAGCTCGCGCAGGATCTTCGCCAGAAACGCGGGCGGCACCTTGGTCGCGGCGGCGATCTGTGGAATGGTCGGCGTGCGTTCGCCGAGGCTCGCGAGGTATACCATCGTGCGGAGTGCGTATTCGGTTTTCTGCGAAAACATGCGTTTTCCCTGTAGCCTCGTGGTGCGTCGCCAACCCGCCGTCTGCGATTCTCGAATCGCACGCGTTGCTGCTACACAGCAACCCCGAACGGCCGTCCGTTACTGCGTTGGCGAATCGCGAACGAGCCTCTAGCCCCTAAACCAGCGTGATCGCCACAGTCGGACTTGAGTTCGGCGCAGAAAAAGACTCGAAAAGCCTCGCGTTTTTTGTATTAGGAGGGTTATTCAAAGACCTTTCCCTTACACGCACGGAGGCGTTTTCGAGTGAAACACACTACAGCAAAAAAACTCGCCCGACGCAAGCGGCGGATCACGAAGCTACTTCGCGCTCGCGAGGTTCATGATCGCACGCGGCCGTAAATGCTGGCGTCCCGGCCCTAAATGCTGACGTCGCGGCCATAGATCCCGGCGGCGCACGTTGCGGGCCATCGGGACCATTCGCAGGGCGAAATTGAGGGCGTCTTCGTAGCATGGGCGTCTCGCCCATGGTGCGTGTACGTACGCACTTCGCGCAGCGAATCCGCACGAGCGGAGCCCGATCGATCGCACCCACGCTTCGCTCTTGCTGAATCGACCGCGTACGGCCGAACGGCGTGCGTATACGTCTCACGGGCGAGACGCCCGTGCTACGTCAGGCAACGTCAACACCGACCCGCATTCCGAGCACCGCCCCGGCGTCGCCCGGCAGTCATAGCCGCACGCCGGACACGGCCGCGCGTCGGGGCCGAGTTCTTTCACGCGGCGACGACGACGCTGCCAGCGGATCAGTTGGATTGTCGGGAGGATTGAGAGCGCAACGGCGATTGCGCAATGCGGAGCTTGTGCTGTTATTCCCCAGCTTTTCCACTTCCCGTAGAACAGTCTGGTTTTCTCATCGCGACCAACCCAATCGTTCTTCTCCATCGAGTACCCGAAGCACGACGACCGGAAAGGAACATGATAAACTTGGGGCGAGATGGCCCAGAAGCCATTGAGAGTCGGCGAAGTGGCAACCTCTTCAAAGATCGCGTCCAGTCGGACGTGAATCCTGCCCAACTCGGAGGCGAGGACTATGCGGCCAACCGTCGAAACGTCGTCAGGCTGCGGGTTTTGCGGATACCAGAACCCGTAGTCGGCTGCCCAATAGCTGCGCACCCACACCCCCGCGGTCGCCAACGCGAGGAGGAGACTGAGGAGGGTGAGGCCCCGGAGTAGATAGTGGAGCAGTCGGCGGCGCACGATGGGTCGGATGTTAATGCATGAAGCGAGTGCTTCGCGAATCTTGTTGAACCACCAAGCTCACCAAGGGCACCAAGAAGGCAATTCTTCTTGGTGTTCTTGGTGCACTTGGTGGTGAGATCGTCCCGATCACGCTCGCCGGCACGTCCAGCAGGTCGGTCAGCCGGACGGCGGCGGAACTGCTGTTCCACGTGTTTGCCGACCGGTACGAACGCCGCAGCATCCTGGTGACCAGCAATCTTCCCTTCGACGAGTGGGCCACGGTCTTCCAAGGCGAACAGGTGACATTTTCACTGCGTTACAACAATCGGTTGCCGCCGCACTTCACGCGTGCCGCGCAGCACGCTGGCGTCCGACTCACTCATTCGTAGACCGCGATTCATACGACTTTCGCCAGGCCTCGGTCTACCATTTACCTGTTCGCTAGCGATGGTAACGAGGTTGAAATGGCAACGCAGTACAAAGTCGGTGACCACGTCACTTGGAACTCCGAGGCAGGCCGCGTCGGTGGAACGATCACAAAGATCCACACCAGCGACTTCCAATACAAAGGCCACCCCCGTCACGCGTCGGCTGACGACCCGCAGTATGCGATCAAGAGCGATAAAACAGATCACGTCGCCGCTCACAAGGGTGCTGCACTGACTAAGACCACCGCCAACAAGAAGTAGGCCATGGCCTTGCCGTTCTACACCGTCGGACACTCCACCCGCACGATCGAAGCGTTTGTGGACCTGCTGCGCAAAGTCGAAGTCACCCTCATCGTCGATGTCCGCGCGATCCCCCGGTCCCGAACCAACCCGCAGTACAATCAGGACACGCTGCCCGCGTTGCTGACCCCGTTCAAGATCGAATACGAGCCGATCGCACCGCTCGGCGGTCGACGCAACAAGAGCAAAACGATCCCGCCGTCCGCCAATGGCTTGTGGGAGAACCAAAGCTTCCACAACTACGCCGACTACGCCCTGACCGACCCGTTCCGCGCCGGCTTGCAGCATCTGATCGCCTGCGGCCGAGAGCAGCGCGCCGCGTTCATGTGTTCCGAGGCCGTCTGGTGGCGCTGCCACCGACGGATCATCGCTGACCACCTCATCGCCGGCGGCGAAACCGTCTATCACCTGATGGGCAACGACCGCATCGCCACCGCAACGCTAACCCAAGGCGCAAAGCCCCAGCCAGGCGGCTCGGTCACCTACCCGGCCGACACCGGCAGCACGCCATCGTGACAGCGAGTCGTGAATCGAACCCTGGCAAACCACGAAACTGATCTCCCGCATCGGCGACGGCCGTCAATTCCCCCCGACCGGGCCGGCTGCAACCGCGCGTGACCAAACGCTCGTACAGAACTTTTCCCTCGATGACCAAACCGCCTACACAACTCAAAGCGCAACTCCGCGCCAGGCTTGCAGATACGCCTTAACTTCGTGGCATTAGGACCGGCGATACATCAATCCTTGCGAGTGGACCTTGAATTCGGGCATTGCGAACATTTGAAACCGAAACGATCGATTTCCAATCCGAACGTCGGGTGACCACATCTTGGGCAGGGAAACGCTTCAATTGAGTCAGAAAGCGGATCCCATACCACTTCCAATGCACCTGAAATTCGATCCGCGGGTAAGATCAACAGTTGGATCAGGAGTTTCGGCTGCAGAACAATCATCAGGCTCGATAGTGTGACGTTCACGCGTAAAGTCGATTTACGTTTTAATTCAGCGATGCGGATGCTTTCCTCGCGGTCGATGGCCTCCAGACGAGATTTTCCGCGCGCCGAGGCAAGGACCGGATCGGTGCCCCGCGCGATTTGTTCGGTGGCTTCCTGACGGAGTTGAGCGTAGTACCCCGCCATTCTGGCGATTTGGCTTTCGATGGTGCCGGCCCAATCACGGCGTCGCGCGTTGGCCAGTGGGGTGACGCTGCGGAGGATGTGCGACCTCGCGACTCGACACCCCGCCTGCACGCCTTCGTGGGGCGCCTCGGGAAAGGTGAGGTTACTTCCATCCGACAAGCGATCCATCGCCAGCAACGTATCCAGTTGTCGAACTTCCCGGCAATAATGCAGATCGATGCCGACCCGAATCACCTCTTCTTCCTTCTGGTCGCTGGCGAATTCCGCTTTGAACCAGAAGACCGCCTGAGGAAAATTCATGGCCCGGACGTGCTGGATTTGAGCGACCCGACCATCGGGCAACGTGAGCGCCCGGCGAACCCGCGATTCAAGGTTGTGGGGTTCAAGGTTCAACCCGATGCGATAAAGTCGGGACGAATTCCACCGGCCGGCGGCGTCAGACAGAAGGCGATCGAAGAGCGGCGATCCCAGACTCGCCAGTTGGGCCAGCGGATGTTCGGGCAATGCTTCGGGATCAAAAGCCACCCGCAGCACGTCGGATTCGACAAGCAGGTCATACACCTTCGGCTCAATTTCGTCCCAGGCACCTGCTCTGGCTTCCACATAGTCGCGGAGGAACAGTTCCAGTGGAGAAGGAGGATCGTCAGTTAATCGCGCCATTTATTATTCACCGGATTCAGCGGTACTTTCCCAGGGAGTCGTCAACGCCATCGGCAACCGGGCTAACTCAGGGCGATCACTCAGGGGCGAAACGATTTCCGAAAATCTTTTGGTCCTGCGCCTGCTGCCGGAAGTACGCCGCCTTGGCGGCCACCAGGCGGGTGCCCAGCAGTTCCATCCGGCTGGCGAATTCATGCGAATCCGACGAGGCGGCCCATTCGTCGGCAATCAATTCCTCGAACTCACGCTCATCTTCAAGATTCCCCAGAATCATGTCCACCTCACCGATCACCAGCTCGAACATATTAAGCTTCGCTTCAAGCAAATGCAGGACGGCGGCCTCGATCGTGCCGGCGGCGACAAGATTAAATACATGCACGTCTTTGCTCTGGCCGATTCGGCTGAGTCGGCCGATGCGCTGCTCGATCTTCTGCGGATTCCATGGCAGGTCGTAATTGCAAAGCCCGTGCGCGAACTGGAGATTGCGCCCTTCGCTCCCCGATTCGGTACAGAGCAAGACGCGCGCCGATCCGCGAAAGTGTTCGATGGCCGACTCTTTCTCCATGCGCGCCAGCCCGCCATGAAAAACCGCGACTTCGAACCCGGCGTCGGCCAGGCATTGCTGCAACATCGTCTGAGTAGCGCGAAATTGAGTGAAGACCACCAGCTTGTCGGGAAATTCGCCAAGGAGTCGGATCAATCGCTGCGCCTTGGAGCCGGCCGTCTCGCGTTGCGCGGTCCGGGCCCACAAATCGTGCATCAATTGATGCTGCGCGGGGGGAAGCATCTTTTTTTTCAGCAGATTTTCCAGCATGGCGCGGGCGGCCTCGGTTGAACTTCCGAGCGCCATCTGGAGCGTCATAAGCGTCATACGGTTCAGGCTGGACGGTTTTTTTTCCGCCCCAAGCTCGTGACGGATCATGATTGTGATGGCTTCATAAAGCGCTTTTTCGTCTGCGGAGAGTACCACCGCTTCCGTTCGTGCATGACGCCGGGTGAATTGCAGGCCAACCGAATTCCGCCGATTGCGGACCATCACTTCTCCAAGAAGATGATGAAGTTCATCGACGTTTTTAGGGGTGAGTTTGTCTCCCCTGGAGATAAACCGCCGCGAAAATTCCTTGCGGGTGCTCAGTAGCCCGGGTTCCAGCAGAGTCACCAGATTGAACAACTCTTCCAAATTGTTCTGCACCGGCGTCGCCGTCAGGAGGAGGATGAATTGCTTGTTAATTTCGCTGGCAAATTTCCACGACTCGGTGGCGCGATTGCGCAGGTGATGGGCTTCATCGACGATGACGATGTCCCAGCGGCGCTTCAAAATCGCGGACCGGTGCGGCTCGCGCTTGGCGGTGTGCATCGAGACGATGATTCGATCGTGGGCTTCCCACGCTGAAGGCCCGAATTCGCGAAACGCAGCGTCATCGTGGCTGGTCAATTCAATGGCAAACTTGCGGCGCATCTCTCCTTGCCATTGCGTGATGAGCGAGGGTGGGGTCAAAATCAACACCGAGCGAGCGAGCCCCCGCATCAGCAATTCCGACAGGATCAGCCCCGCCTCGACCGTCTTCCCAAGCCCTACCTCATCGCAGAGCATGGCGCGCCCGCGGAATCGTCGAAGCACGGTGATCGCCGTTCGGGTTTGATGATCCAGCAACTCCATCTCTCGAACCATTGGCAGGGAGATCAGATGATCGAACCCCGGATGGGTCGCCAGTCGAGCGGCGCGCAGGCCCAACTCGAAGTCGATCGGATCCCTGCAATTCGGCGGCCGGCGCAGCAGGGCAACGTCTTGCGGATCGGAATCGGCCGCCGGCGTTGAATGATCCGCGCTGATGCGTGGGCGTTTTGATCGGTCCACGATCAGCCGGTAACGATGCGAAGACCGAAACTCAAGCCAGATCGCCTCCACTTCCGCCGCCACAAGATGCCCGCCGGCGGAGGAGTCGATGCCGATCGCCTGAAAGTCGCTCAAGCCACTGAACGGGATGGGATGGCCGTCCTGATTTTCGATGGTTTTTGGGATGAGCTCCGGATCGAGAATTTCTGAAGGCAGGGAAATCAGAATCGAACCGTCGACTGCAACCTGCGCCCGCAACTCGAAGCGGTCTCCCGGCTCGATATCGGTGTGGGACATTGCCAGACTGGTGAACTGCGAAGCTGCCAAGTCAACCTCCGTGTCGTCCCAATGCTACACCAGAATCGATCCCAATCGCTCGCTGACGGTCTATCACTGATGGTCAATCCCAGCGATCTACTTCTGTGGAATTTTACGATATCGACGCCGCCGGTCAGTCCCCCGCCTCAAGGATCGCCAGGAACGCTTCCTGTGGGATGTCGACGCTGCCCATGCGCTTCATGCGCTTCTTGCCTTCCTTCTGTTTGCTCAGCAGTTTCTTCTTCCGGCTGATGTCGCCGCCGTAGCATTTGGCGGTGACGTTTTTGCCGACGGACTTGATGGTTTCGCGGGCGACGATCTTTCCGCCGATCGCGGCTTGCAGGGGGATCTCGAAGAGGTGCTTGGAGATCTCTTCCTTCAGACGCACCAGCAGATTTCGCCCGCGTTTTTCGGCGTGGTCGCGGTGGCAGATCGTGCTCAGCGCGTCAACGCGATCGCCGTTCACCAGCACGTCGACCTTCACCAGTTCGCCGACGCGGAAGCCGATGACCTCGTAGTCCATCGTGCCGTAGCCCTTGGTGGCGCTCTTTAGTCTATCGTAAAAATCGTAGATGACTTCAGCCAGCGGCAGCTCGTAAACGAGGATCACGCGCCCGCTGTGGCCGAGGTATTCGGTCTTCTTGTAGATGCCGCGCCGCTCTTCGCAGAGCTTCATCAGGTGGCCGACGTTGTCCTCGGGCAGGATGATCTGCATGTTGATGAACGGCTCGCGAATCTCCTGCACCAGCGTGAGGTTGGGCAGTTCGCTGGGGCTGTCGATCTTCTTCTTCGTTCCGTCGGTCAGCAGCACTTCGTAGGTGACCGTCGGCGCGGTCTGGATCACCTCGATATTGAACTCGCGCTCCAGGCGCTCCTGGATGATCTCCATGTGCAAGAGGCCCAGGAAACCGCAGCGGAAGCCGAAGCCCAGCGCGTCGTTGTTCTCGGGGTCGAAGCTGAAGCTCGCATCGTTGAGCGAGAGGCGATCCATTGCGTCGCGCAGCTCGTCGTACTGCGTCTTGCCGCTGGGATAGAAATCGCAGTAGACCATCTGCTGAATCGGCTTGTAGCCGGGCAGTTGCTCGGTAGCTTTGTTGTCTTCGTCGGTAATCGTGTCGCCAACGCGGACGTCGTGCAGGTCCTTGATGGCCGCGACGACGTAGCCCACTTCGCCGTGGCCGAGCCGGTCGACCTGCGTGGGGCGCGGGCAGTGCTTGCCGAGGTCGGTGACGCTATACAGCTTATTGGTGCCCATGAAGCGGATGCGTTGGCCTTTGTGCAGTTCGCCGTCGATGACGCGGACGTAGGTGACCACGCCGCGGTAGTCGTCGTAGATGCTGTCGAAGATGAGGCAGCGCGTGGCGCCATTCGGATTGCCGCGCGGTCCGGGGAGCTTTTCACACAACGCGACGATCAACTCGTCGATGCCGGCGCCCGACTTGGCGCTGACCGGCAGCGCGTCTTCGGCGGGGAAGCCGAGGACCTGCTCGATTTCCTCCGCCACTTCGATGGGCATCGCCGAGGGCAGGTCGATCTTGTTGATGACCGGCACGATCTCCAGCCCCGCATCGACCGCCGCATACGCATTGGCGACGGTCTGGGCCTGCACGCCTTGCGTGGCGTCGACGACCAGGATCGCCCCTTCGCACGCCTGCAGCGCGCGTTGCACTTCGTAGTGGAAATCGACATGCCCGGGGGTGTCGATGAAGTTAAGCATGTAGTCCTCCCCCTTGTGCGTGTGGAAGACTGTGACCGCCGATGCCTTGATGGTGATGCCGCGCTCGCGCTCGAGGTCCATGTCATCGAGCATCTGTGCATGGAACTCGCGCTCGGTGATGGCGCCGGCGCGCATGAGCAGGCGGTCGGAGAGCGTGCTCTTGCCGTGATCGATATGGGCGACGATGGAGAAATTACGGATCTTCATGAACTCTTGGGCACTCGAAAAAAAGGCGTCAGTCGCAGGCCTGCTCAACGGGCGAGGCAGACGGGACATGGTATCGCAAAATCCTCTGATCCTGTAGCGATCCGGAGGCCGATCGTATGTTGCGGCGGGTGTCACATTTGAAACATCGCCTTCCCGTGAAAACCCCCGCCGTGAGCCGCCAGCGGGGTTTTTCGGTGTTACACCGATGCACAGGTGATACATCACTGATGCATCAGGTGTCACATTGTGATGCACGGGGAATCCCTCGACGCCGCGACCGGCGTCGCGGATCGGAATGCGCGCAATCATCTGCGCCTTCCGTCGCGGCGTGGATGAATTGAAGCGTGCGCGCATCGTCCCTCCATAAGTACAGGTCGGTTGCGCGATTCGGGGGTGAATCGCGCAACGCTGACCCACTGGCGGGCTCAGAACGACGAAAAATCACCGCGATTCATGCGGCCGCGCGTTGCGCTTTGTCGCACCCCAGATGGTCCGCGCCCTGTCGATAACTCGCCCCTACAACTTGCGTGCCGTGGCACTTTTTTTTCTTTGGCAGTTGTTGCGCGATGACAGCGATCGGGCCGGAAAAACACGGGACAAAATCCTCCTCACAACGACGAATCAAAAAAAATCACAAAATATTTCTTCGCGCCAGAGGCAGAAAACGGGTTGACGCGCGAAGCAAAAAACGCAGTTTGTCCTGCACCGCGGTATCTACAAAACCGCCTCTGAACAGGAACAAGAGAATGACTCGCGTCGGCCTCGTGCCGGCCATCAACAGTGGAAAGGACCCATATGATCCACAACACGACTTGTACCCGCACCCATCGCAGCAACGCTGCCCCCCGCCAGCTCCGTCGCTCTTGCGGCTCGCTCATCGTCCTGCTTGCTCTGTTCGTCAGCGCCACGCTGACCAGCGCCGCCCAGGCCGGTTTCCCCCTCACCTGCAAATCCAACACGGTCTACGACGGCAAAGGCCAGACGATCGACGCCCGCTCTCTGTCGCGCGTCTTCAATGTCTGGAGCGTCAAGAACGTCACGGTGAAGAACTACACGGTGATCGGCTCCGTCAAGACCCGCGTCTTTGACATCTCCTACTCCTCGGGCATCAAGCTCGAGAACATCACCATCAAGACGTTCGCCGCCGACGTCGTCCACATCCACTCCAGCGCCGACATCTCGGTGACCAAGGTCGTCGCCGACACCATCGACCGCTATCTGGTCTGGGTCGACTACAGCGATCGCGTCAAGATCGTCGGCTGCGTGCTGACGACGGGTTCCAAGAGTGAATCCGGCATCCGCGTGATGGACTGGTCGAGCAACGTGATCCTCGACGGCTGCAACATCAAGGCCAAGCTGAACAAGCAGACGGCCCTTCGCCTGCACGACGGGAGCAATTTCACAGTCCGCAACAGCTCCTTTGAAGGCCACGTCTGGCCGGGACCGATGGGCGGGACCGAAGGTGGCGAGAAAGAAAACAACACCACCCTTCGCCGCGCGCTGCTCGCCAAGCGAACGACCAACGTGCTGTTCGAGAACGTGAACATCCTCGGTTCGCTCGGGCCGCAGGCGGGCCTCAGCGGGTTCGTGATGACCGGGGGATCGATCACCGCCAAGTCCGGCACGCCGTTCTTCAACTCGCCGTTCAACAACACGACATGGTGCTACCCGGAAGTCCAGTACTACCGCTCGGGTGACGTCAAGCGGAGCGAGGCGTCGGGCGTGATGAAGAACGTCAAGATCATCGCCCCCGGCCGCACCACGCTGAACTTCGGAAGCAACGGCCCGTTTGACCTGTCCGGCTGCACGCTGAACGGAAAGCCCGTCATCGGCTGATCCCCGGCCTGCAGGCCGACCCGTTCGAGAAGCAGTTCTTTCTACACCCGTGGCCCGCATCCTCTCCGGATGCGGGCCATGTGCGTTTGACGCCCGGCGTGGCGCCAATGCGAGCCGCGACGATGCGAAGAGCGCGAAGGCAAACGCGAAGAATGCCTATTTCTTCGTGTTTCCCTTCGCGTTGATCATCGCGCTCTTCGCAGCTTCGCGGCTCGAATTGCGCTGAAGACACAATGCCAGCCCTGATGCACATGGCACCCGCGGGGAAGCCCCATCCGCGTTTCCCCTGCGACTCTCTGGCGTCGCGACAAATCCAAGAATGCAGTTTTTCTGCATTGCAATCGGTCCGACCCTTCCCGATATTAGGACGTGTTAGTCCTATTTGATTGTTGGACCTAAGAAGGAGTTCTGATCATGTTGAGTGGTATGAAACGATTCGCGTGTTCCCGTGCGGGAAAGGCCGTTTATTTGTCCCTTTTGGCCGGCGTTTTTGGTGCCGGCTATATTTTTGATTACCCCGCGCTGCTGGGTTTCAAGACCGCCACCGCCGCCGCCGGTGTTGAGACTGCGTCCAAGGTCGAGGCGTTCAAGCCGTTCGCGATGTTCTCCGACCCCTCGTACAGCTCGTTCGAGAAGTACGCCCTGATCACGGTCCTGGCGATCGCGGTGCTCGGGCTGCTCTATGCGGTCATGATCGCCCGTCAGGTCTTCCGTGCCGACAAGGGCACCAAGAAGATGCAGGAAGTCGCCGACGCCGTCCGTGAAGGCGCCAACGCGTACCTGAAGGCCCAGTTCCGCAAGATCGGGCCGCTCATCATCATCATCACTGCCGTCCTTCTGCTGACCTATCAAGGCGAGCAGCGGGCGTTCGGCATCGGCCGGGCGGGCGCGTTCCTCGTCGGGGCGCTGTTTTCCTGGACCGTCGGCTATGTCGGTATGAAGCTGGCGACGCAGGGCAACCTCCGCGTCGCCGCCGCCGCTCGCCAGAGCTATGGTGGCGCGATGCAGCTCGGCTATCGCACCGGCACCGTCACCGGCATGCTCACCGACGGGCTAGGCCTGCTCGGTGGCACCATCATCTTCCTGATCTACGGCACGCACGCCTACGAAGCCCTGCTCGGCTTCGGCTTCGGCGGCACACTGCTGGCGTTGTTCATGCGTGTGGGCGGCGGCATCTACACCAAGGCCGCTGACGTCGGCGCCGACCTGGTCGGCAAGATCGAAAAAGACATCCCCGAAGACGACCCCCGCAACGCCGCCACCATCGCCGACAACGTCGGTGACAACGTCGGCGACTGCGCCGGCATGGCCGCGGACATCTTTGAGTCTTACGAAGTGACGATGGTCGCCGCGATGATCCTCGGGCTGGCGAGCTTCGGGCACATCGGCGTGGTCTTCCCGCTGCTGGTGCGCGGCATCGGCGTGCTGGGCTCGATCATCTCGACCTACACCGTCAAGGCCGGTGACAATGACACGTCCGACTCGGCGCTGCACACGGTGCATCGCGGTTTCTGGATCGGGTCGGTTATCTCGGTCGTCGGCTTCGCCGTCCTTGGGCTGGCCTACCTGAAGTTCGACGCCGCCTACCTCACCGCCTACCCGCAGGCCGCCGCCGGATTCCTCAACGCCGCCGGTGAAGTCAGCTTCGACCACTGGTACATCATCATGGGCGCCGACATG